>CAYMUB010000022.1:0-25745 GCA_964393545.1 uncultured Gammaproteobacteria bacterium
ATCTCTGCTCCTAAAACTTCAGCTGAAGAAGGTCCCCAATCATTGATCTTGTTATGATTAAAAAGTACAGTTCCATAATCTCTATCAATTGGAACAGTGGTAAAGCCTTCTTTTAATTCATTGTTTACAGCATCTCTTAGATGGTCATGTATAGGAATATTCCTAGTTAACCATTCATCATGGGCTGAACTAATAGCTGCTTTTACCTTACCAGTCAAATCTGCATTCATTCCTCCATCTGTGAAATGGGATTCAAATAATTCATTACCTTTAGTAACAGCTGAGCCTACATTATCAGTAGGGGCAGAGCTTGCCTGGATGAAATCCTCATTAGCTTGTTTTTCCAAAGCATGCCTGGCTGCTGATTCTATGGTTGTATGGTAATCAGCTTGGATAGGTTGATGATACCCATTCCAAAAACGTTCATCAGCTGTTATAAAACTATCCACTTGGTGAATATGCCTGCCAACTGCAGCTGGAGCACCCTGGTGGATAGTCTGTAGTTGGAAATAGGTTTTATTAGCTCTATCAAGTAGTCTTTTCTGATACTCATCAGTAGCCAAGTCTTCATTAAATGCTGCTTTACCTTTACTAAGCAAATCACCTGTTGTCTCATTATCTACAGAAAACTTACTTATATCTTCAGTTGTAATCACCTTCTTAAAGCTCTCATTAGCTTCAGCTTCCAGTTCGTGTTGAACTTCTGATCTGATATTTTCATAATCACCTTCAGATAATTGGCTGGTTTCAATATTTTTGGATGTTAAGAAATCATCTACTGCTTTTTTAGTTAAATCTAAATGATCATGTACAGCAGCAGGGGCAGTTTGTAAAAGAATCTTATTTGTTGCTTTTAATTTATCAGCCTCGGTTATAGTAGGAAGAGGTTGATCAAGATCAGCAGGAGGACCTGGTGGTTTGTAAGGATTACTAAAAGAATTATCTAATTCTACTTTCACATCATCTAAATCAGGATCTGGCTGAACAGGTAGTCCAGCAATTGGGGCAGTTGCAGCAACAGGGGTATCAACAGGAGTATCTATTGGTGTCTCTGTTGGGGTTTGGGTCACAGTTACTGTGGGAGTTTGGGTAGGAGTAGGAGTCTCGGTAGTTGTTTCTATAAAGGTGGCAGTGGGTGTAGCTGTAAGTGTCTCAGTAGGACTTCCTATTGGATTGGTGATGCTGTCTGTATATTTGTTGACTGTAGAGAAATCAAGAACTGTGTAAGGTTCAATAGCAACTGGAGTTCCTGGACCAGCAATATCCTTGAAACCAGATTTTTCTAGAATTACTCTTCTGGCTTCATAGTATTCATCTGATGTTGGTGGTCTTTTTAAAACATAAGTTAAGTATTCAGATATTGTTTTTCTTGGATCTACTCCGGGACCAATAGTAACCTTATTCCCTGCAGCTATAATCTCATCAGGAAAGACAATTCCCTGACGATACTCTGGTAGAGCAGTAGCTTCTGCATGAGTAGGTATTTCTGTAGGGGTAGGAGTATCTGTATTGGTTGTTAAATAGCTGCTAAATGAGAGAGAGGTATCTCCTCCTTTTTTATCTATTAATTTTTCACCTGCAGCATTTATGTCATTCAATGGGACAGCATTAGCATATGTTGTGTTAGCAACTTTAGTTGCAGTTTTAGTCACAGTAGAAGTGGCGGTAGTTTTTGCAGTTTCTGTTAGAGTTGGGGTCACAGTAGAGGTAGGAGTTTCAGAAGGAGTAACAGTTGGTGTATGAGTATCCACTGCAGAAGGAACTACAACAGGAGCTGTAGTTTGATGAGTATCTATTGTAGATGTAATTCTGGGTATAGCAGTGCGGGTTGGGACTACAGTTTCAGATGCAGTGGGAGTAGGGGTAATGGTAGCAGTTCTAGTAGCTGCTACTGTTGCAGTTGTTTCTACACTTGGCGCTCTTGGGGAAGTTAATGATTGATATAAGGATTTAGCTATATCTTTACCGCCAATTTCCCAGGCTGCTCTGCCAAGGGAAGTATAAGTACCTCCTGCGGATACTCCTAACAAATAATTACGGACTTTTAATTCCCAGGTATTTTTCTTCCCTAAAATCTCTTGCAGTTTTTTTTCTTTGACATCAGTTCCAGCAATCATCCGCCTGATAGTGGTATTGGTGATATCTTCCAATCCTAACTCTGCAGAACTGATTTTGGAAAGAGCCTGGTTTTCAGATTTGGCAAAAGCTGTTCTGACTCCCAGATATAATCCATAAGCTACAGCTGCATTGATTCCAGCTTTTGTCCAACCACTGGCAGGGCCTAGTGGAGCAAGACCAACAGATAAAGCTGCCCCAGTACCTACTCCTGCCCACCAAAATATTTCTTTGCCTCTGGGGTTTAAATTCTGAGCCCAACGGATAGCTCCTTCTCTGGCAAAACTCACTACCCTTTGAGGTAAAGTTGGATCTGAGGAGTCTTCAGGTTTTTCTAAAGCTGTACTATCTGGTGTTGATGGAGCAGGTGAGATAGGCTTATCAGCAATGGAGGGTCCTGCGTCAGGTTGATCTGGTTCAGTTGGAGGAGTTATATGTCTGGCTGCTATAGCATCAATCCCTGCTTGAGTTCCTCTTCTGGTTTGCTCAAATAATTCATCAGTGGATGGTTCTGAAACAACAGCACTTGAAGTAGCCGCTGGTGCAGCAAGTACAGATCTAGGATTAGCTGTGCTTCTTTGCCTAGTTTCCTGTGCTCTTTGCCTTAAACTACTTAACACAGCTAAGTCATCAGCAGTAAGATTTCCTGAGGGTTCAGGGGTTTTATCGCCTGGGTTAGCCAAAGCACTACCTCTTTCAGTAAGCCTTTTTATTCTTGCTAAATGGTCTGGAGTTACTCCTCCAGATGATGGGCCAGATTCTTTCATATAAGGTTACTCCGTCTAATATTGTATCAGGTTTAGTATCTACTTATCTATAAAAGAGGTAAATTTTACCCAGATTGTGTATTATTATAGCTATGACTACACCAGAAGGAGTAGCACGATCAGAACAAATTAGAGAGATTAGTAGCAACCTTCAAGGTCACCTTGATGCTGCAGATCAGGGAACTTTTAATCCTGAAGCCTGTGTAAAAGATGGATTCAAATTAGTTCAACTAGGTTTGGCTAATAATCCAGCAGTTAGGGAGACTGGTCAAGATATAGGTGATGCAGTAGAGAGTAGTATCTTAGATGAAGTTTTACCCTTATTTGAAAGATATGTTGATGAGGGAAATAATAGAGGAATTATTGAGCTGGCTAGTGTTTTAAGATTCTTTGGAACAGATAGACATCCTGAGATAAGAGGTATGGTAGAAGTATATGCTGCTCAATTTCCAGAAATAGATAAAGTTTTACCAACATCTTTACCTGAAGAAACTGGGACTGCTGAAGTTGCTGCAGCAAGCCAAGCTGACCAGATGGCTCAAGCAATAGCAGACAGAGAAGCTCAACTTGCTCAAATTGAGCAACTTCAACGTCGCTTAGAAGCAGCAGGTGATGATCTTACTAGAATTGAACAGGGTACAAATAGAGTTTTTGATGAAGGGGAAACAATGGCGAATGCTGCTATTGAACAAGCAAGAACTCAAGCAGCCAATCATGCTGGTCAGCTGGCTGATACAGCCAATGGTGTTAATCAAGCTCCTGGAGTTGGATCGGCAACTACTAGAGGGGAGACAACTGATGTTTCTTCTTCGACCGAATCAGACTCAGCTCCTGTTTTAGCTCTCCCTAATCAGTTGTATACTCCAGAAGAATTAGCTGCATTTACCCCAGATCAATTAGAGGCTCTACTAAATGCCAGTCAGAAGAAATACTATGTTACAGGAAATGATTTTTTTGGTGAGTTAGAAGGTCAAATTGGTGAGGAATATGATAGAAGAACAGAAGTAGGTATTGATACAACTCCAGTTAATTTACCTCCTTTAGCAGATACAGCAAGTTCAGGTCCAACTGTTGCTGTTTCAGCTAGAACAGGAGAAATTTTAACCTCACCTCCTACGGTGGTAATATCAGAAGCTGATCAAGCAGCTGCAACAACAAGTGAGACTGCAACTACAGCTGGACCTACCTTAACAGAAGAATTAGATCAAGTCAGGCAATTTGCCGCACAGCATCCTGATAGTGAAGTAATAGCAAATAACCCTAATCTAGCAGCAGAAAACAGGAGGTTGGTAAGTAGATTAAGCTTAGTTGCTGACTTAAGTCAGCTTGATCCTTCAATAATAGATTATATATCTACGGAAGCTGGTTTCACGCTCTTTTCTATAGTTGGAGATCAGGGTAATAATGCCCCAGCTGCATGGAGGGAGGCTTTGAAAATTGTCCAAAATGAACTACCACAGGTTAATAATGCATTTCTAAACCGCTATACAGAAATTAGATTAGTGGCTTTAGCTGACCGTTTACAAGAAATTTTACCAACAGACTCAGCAGCTAGCACTGGAGTGCCTGCTTTAGATGCAGAAAGAGACAGATTGATAGGGATTTTTGGTTTAACAGCAGGAGGAGTTAGCATGCCTGTCTTGATAAAGACAATTAAGCCCTACCCGGCCAATGTTCGAGAGGCAATATGGTCAGTGTTTGAAAGTAAACTTCCAACAAAAGAAAGAGCAGGATTAAGAATAATAGATGATTTAAAAAAAGCCGTGGCTATAAGGGATGAAATCCTTAGACGCCCCAAATCAAATCCAGAAAGACTGGATAAATTAATAGAAATTGAAGATAGAGCAGATGCTTTGCAAGGACAATTAAGTGAGACCTTGGGTTTAACAGGAGAGGGGAGTTTTAAAGAAGCTTATGAGCAAGAGAAAAAAGCAAATGGGGTCTTAAGAATGGATGTTGCCCAACAACTGAGAGAAGCAGCTCAACAAGGACCAATTCCCTATAGCGAGACTTTAGCACAATTAAGAGCTATATTTGAAGGTGTTAAAACCATTCCTGACTCTGGTAGTTCACCACAGGTTAGAGCAGCTTTGGAAAAACTATTAACAGAAACAACTCAAGCCAGTTGGTTACCAGAAGGTCCAGAAAGTCCCCCATTAGTTGGGGCATTTTATACTGAGTTAGCAAGAGCAGCAGGTATACCTGATGATAGCAGCTTTTCAGATCTTAGGTTAGATTATCATGAAGCAAGTAGTAGTTTTAGAAATCGGGTGAGGGATTTGGATAATTTAGATGAGGGATTAAATGGTTTGGTTGAAGAATTTAAAAGGAAAAATGGTCTTCAAAGAAGATATTTTGAAGCTTTATATCAAAGAAGGCTAATTTTGGGAGATTATGAGAGGTCTTTGGCAAGCAAAGTTAACAGAGTACTAAAATATCCAACAAAAAAATAACCCTCTATGATAGAAAAACCTTACGCGGTTGCAATTATAGAATTAAATAAAGACCAGAAAAGACAAATAGATGGATTGGCAGGGTTTGCCACCAGGGTAATGAATCTTTCTCAAGGAGAGACTGATAAAGAAGGTAGATTTGATGAGTTAGCTGCCAGAGTTAAGGAAGAACCGCTTGCTCTTTATGCAGTAGCAGAGAGAATAGCTGTTTCTCCTAAGAGTGCACACCATAGATTAGCCAGAGAAGCTATCAGAGCTACTGAATTTGATGAGTATTTGGATATTGCTTTAGAAAGAAAAACCAGGGCAGCAGCCAGTACAGTTCCTGCTGTTCCTGTTCCTAGACAGGAAGAGTTAGAAAGAAAAGAACTAATTTTCAGGCAAGATCAATTACTAGATAAAATAATCTCCCAAGGACAACCTTTGGTTAGAACATGGGTTAGAGATCTGCCTCAGCTACCCATAGGCCTCTGGGTGATAGAGCCAGTGGGTGGATCACGAGTTTCTTATGAGAATTGGCCTTTTGGAGTAGAGGTATCATTAGGAGGAGAGATGTTTGGAGAGTTATGCCGAAAGGGAATCTTTGAGACAGTAGTAGTTGCTCCTTATACCCAGGATGTAATCAAAAAACGGATAGTCAAAAAGAGCTCAGAAGTGCCAGGTTTTTTGGGAAGGTCAAAAACGGTGACTAACGAAGTTGAAGAGGAATATATAGATGGTAAAAGAAATCTCTCCATCCGTGAAGCAATAGGATTACCTTCTGATGAACCGGCTGCTGTTATTGAGTATGGGGCGTCTGATCGGGAAGATCCTTCATTACCAAACCAAAGTCGCTACCGGGATGGAGCTCAAGGAGCAGGTGTAGGCAGGCCTGGTAATCGATTTGATTTCAAAGTTGTTGTGCCACAGTCGCTAGCCGAGGAGTTTTCAGCTTTATTACAAACAGATCCAGTTTTTGTAAGAATGATCGCTCTGATTACAATTGATAAGAGGTACGCACCAAATTTTAACCAGATCATGAACAGGTGGGGTAGACCACCTTATGAAAAGTGGGAGAAGTATAAAACTCCTGAGATGTATTTTGTGGATGCTCTATCTAATGCTGCTGATGCAGAGAATCTAGGAAGATTAAAGTTTGATGAACGCAATGTTATTAAATTTCATACAGAAGAAATTGATGGTTGGCAGTTTGGAGTGGTAGAGTGAAGGGATAGCAGGGTTGGAACAACTTCTCCAGCTGTTCCAGTTGAATCAGAGATTGCATCAGATAACTTTTTAACACTTTTGGATATGGGAGCTGAGAGGTTGAAAAAAGAAGGGAGTTTTACCACTGAATTGTCTGCTGATGATGTAGCCCAAATGATGCGTCAAGCACTGATCCAGATGAGGGAGGTAATGGAGAAAAAAGGGGTAAGTGCTCAAATAAAAAGGTTGGTTGTGGGGATAAATAATGGTGAAGGAAGCGTAGAAGCTGATATAGCTGCGAGCAAAAGAGTAACAATTATAAATGTACCTGCTAAAATCTTTGCTAAATTTGGTTTAGTAAATGAGCTTGATGATAAAAGGCAACCCACAGGCAGATTATTAACTTCCCGTCTTGAGGTTGACCCAGAGAGTCTATACGGAATAGTCAGGCCAATAGAGTTCTTAACTCCATATGTTGGAGGAGATAAGATTAACAAAACTTTCGCCGAAGTACTGGCTAGAGAAATGAAGAAAAGGAATGCCAAGATCACGGGCATAAGTTTAATGTTTACCCCAGGAAATAAGCTTAGGGTTAGAGTGCAAGGGAATAAGACTTAGATTCTGCTTGACAAAGTGTATATTTAAGTGTACATTTGGTTTATGAATTATATTACTACTACTCAACTTAGAACAAAATCAAAAGAACTGGTTAGTATTCTTCGGGAAGGAGGATCTGTTGAGTTAATTCACAGATCAAAAGTAATTGGAGAAATTAAACCAGTAGAAAAACAGCCTGTTATTTTTGATGCAAAGGAATTTATGCGTCTTACAGAAGAACTTAATTTGCCCAAAACCACGTATGCTGAGAGAGAAAGAAGATATAGAGCTCATCTGATGAAAAAATATGGCAAAAATCTTCGTTGATGCTAATATTTTTATTGATCTGGCAGAAAAACGTAGTCAGATTATTATCCAATCCTTGGATAAACATCAGCTTTTCCTCTCTACCTTATCAGTTCATATCTTGATGTATGTAACCAGGAAGAAAATTCCTTATCCAGCTTTACTAGAAGTAATTAATCGTTTTTTAATAGTAGATTTTGACTCCGATATACTAGATAAAGCTTTAGAAGGTCCAACCCCTGATTTTGAAGATAATGTCCAGCTACATTCTGCAGTAGAAGAGGAGTGTACTTATTTTTTAACTTCAGATCAAAGATTACTGAAGATGGGAATATTTGGTAAAACTAGAATTGTTTCTTCTTTAAACCTTGATACTTAATACTAAATACTTTATACTATAGACCTCGGTGGTTTATAGAGGAGTGGTCCGACCTGATCTCATCCCGAACTCAGTCGTCAAACGCTCCATCAGGGACGATAATATAGTCGCAAGGCTATGTGAAAATACCCCACTGCCGGGGTTTAAAGAAAGCCAGGTGATTATGGATGGTTACTATGGAGGAGCTGCTTGCTTCTCAGACTAAAAAATTTACTACTCTTTCCCGCAATCAACAAGTTGAAGGTGAAGTTGTTTCCATTAATGACAAAGAAATAATTCTGGATTTAGGTGCTAAATCTGAGGGAGTTTTACAAAAAAGAGAACTTTCTCCCGAACAAACTAAAGATTTAAAGTTAGGTGGAAAAATCAAAGTTTTCATCTCTCAGGTTGAGAATGAATCCGGTCAAGTGGTGGTATCAACTTCCTATCAATCCAAACCAGCCAGTTTTTCAGGTAGAGGAAGCAGAAAAGATAAGAAAGGTTCCAGATTTGGTGATTCCAGACGGAATCACAGATTTGATGAGGGTAGGTTTATTCAAGCTCAAAATTCCAAAAGTAAAATTCAGGCAGTTGTCTTAGAAGTTAATAAAGGAGGATTAATTGTAGAAGTTGATGGGACCAGAGGGTTTTTACCCAATTCTCAAGTAGGTTTTGAACTGATTAGCAAATCAGGTCAGGGTCTGGAAAAATTGATTGGCCAGACATTAAGCCTGATTGTTATTGAAGTTGATTCCAGCAACAATAAACTGATTTTTAGCCAAAGAGGACAAGTTTTAGAAGAAGTTAAGAATAAATTAAAAGCTTTCAAAATAAATCAAAAGGTTAAAGGCAAGATTGTGGCAGTGCTGCCTTTTGGATTAGTAGTTGATGTAGATGGAGTGGAAGGATTAGTCTTTATCTCTGATACATCCTGGGATAAAGTTGAGGATTTATCAAAGCTGTTTTCAGCAGGTAAAGAAATAGAAGTAGCAGTAATTGGCATTGATGAAAATTTTGGCAGGCTTAATTTATCCATTAAACAATTAATTGAAGATCCTTTCTCCAAATTAGTTGAAAAATATCCAGCAGACGAAGTAGTTAAAGCAGAAGTATTATCAGTTACTGATTTAGGTATAGTTTTTAAATTGGAAGAAGGAGTAGAAGGATTACTCCCTGTATCAAAAACAGGTTCGACCATCTATGAAGTTGGTAAAAGTATGAATGTTTTGGTTGATTCTGTTGATGTCCGTAGAAGATTAATTAACCTGGCTCCATTTGTTACCTCCACTGAGGGTCTTATTTACAAATAAGTATAAAGTTAAAAATTCAAAGTAAAAAAAGTTTTTTCCTTTTTACTTTTTCCTTTTAACTTGTCATAATAGCCTCATGGCAAAATCTCATTCAGTTTATATTTGTCAGCAGTGTAGCTATAAGTCTTCCCAATATTTAGGCAAATGTCCTCAGTGTGATTCCTGGAACTCATTTGTAGAAACAATAGAAGAAAAGGGTACAGGGTATAGGGTACAGGGTATAGTTGAAAAAGCAGAAATAATCAATCTCTCTAAGATAGAAAAAGCAGACTATAAAAGACTTGATACTGGCTTTGAAGAATTTAATAGAGTATTGGGCGGTGGAGTGGTTGCTGGATCATTAATACTGGTTTCAGGGGATCCAGGTATAGGAAAATCTACCTTACTCACCCAGCTGGCCTTAAATATAGATAAAGTTCTATATGTGGCTGGAGAAGAATCTGCCCAGCAAATTAAAATCAGAGTAGACAGGATCAAACCAAACAGCAATTTAGCTGTTTTAAATGAAATAAATGTAGATGCAATCATGATGCAGATTGATACATTTAAACCGTCTTTAGTAATAGTTGATTCAATCCAAACTTTAGAAACTGAAGATTTAGAATCTGTGGCTGGGTCTGTGGGACAAGTTAGGGAATCAGCTCACAGATTACAAAGATTGGCCAAATCAATCCACGTACCAATATTTTTAGTAGGACATGTTACAAAAGAAGGCAACTTAGCTGGACCTAAAACTTTAGAGCATGTAGTTGATGTAGTTCTAAGTTTAGAAGGTGATTCAAATAGTATGTTTAGGATTTTAAGATCAACCAAAAATAGGTTTGGTCCAGCTGATGAAGTGGGTATATTTGAAATGGCAGATAAAGGCATGATTGAAGTAAAAAATCCCTCTAAACTATTTTTGGAGGAAAAAGTAAAGGCTCCTGGTTCAGTGGTGGTACCAATTTTAACTGGGCTCCGTCCAATTTTAGTTGAGATTCAAGCCTTAGTGACTAAAACCAGCTTGCCAATCCCCAGAAGAACAGGATCAGGGATAGATAATAACAGGTTACAATTGTTAGTGGCAGTTCTTCAAAGAAGAATGGGTTTGTCTCTTTGGGATCAAGATATTTTTGTGAATGTAACTGGAGGACTTAAGGTAATTGAACCAGCTGCAGATTTGGCAATTTGCATGGCTATAATATCTTCTTTTAAAGACATTTCTGTGCCGGAGAAGTCTGTTTTTATAGGGGAGGTGGGATTACTGGGAGAGATAAGAAGTGTGCAGCAAATAGAAAAAAGAGCCAATGAAGCTAAAAAACTAGGTTTTTTAAAAGTAATTTCTCCTGAAAATACTAAATCTTTATCTCAGGCTGCAAGATTAGTTCTTGTTGATAACTAGTGGAAAAGCCTTTGGTTTCGGGTTTGTGTTCGGGTTTTAGCAATATGGTATTATATTAAATATGGATGAAGAAAACTTATCAGAGCCTCAAATGCCTAATTTAGCAAAAAAAGTAGCATCTGTGCCAGTCCAAACAGAAGCAATAAAAGTAAAGACTAACAAAAAATCCCCCAAAAGAATAATCTTTATTATCTTAGTAGTAATTATTTTGGCAGGACTGGGTTTTCTATTATTTGAAACCAAAAGTTCTATTAAAAGACTGGTATTCAGACCTTCTCCCTTTCCTGTTCCAACACAGACTCCTGCTCCAACTGAGGCTCCTAAACTTTTGCAAAGGTCAGAGTGGAGCTTGGAAATTTTAAATGGTTCTGGGTCAACAGGCTTGGTTAAAAAAATGGCTATAAAAGTAAAAGAATTAGGTTATCCGGTGGTCAAAACAGGCAATGCAGACAAAAATAATTATGCTATCACTCAGATGTTGGTTAGAAAAGGCTTAGAAGATAAAATGGATTTAGTAATTGCTGATTTAAAAGATACTATTAAAATAGCCTCATTTGCAGGGGAGCTAAAAGATTCTACTGCCTCTGCCAGAATAATTTTAGGTAAAGACAGTATTTAGTCTCTTTACCCTTACTCTTTTTTGTGTCACAATACAAAATAGGTTAGGGTTTTTCTTATTTATTTTATTTCCCTGCCAGAAGGAATTATTTTCGTGCGTATAAAACTTGTTTTACGCCTAATATTGGCGTTTATTTTTGCCACATTTGCAGCTATATATTCACAACTGATCCCTCCTTTAACAGGAGGAGATACTTTTATAGTCAGAGCTTTATTGACTACGGCTGCAGGCGGGGTAGGGTATGTAGCTTTTCCTTCAATTGCCCGTTCAGTTAGAATAATTACTTTAACTACCTTTAACTTTGTAGTGCATAGAGTGTCCTCTGAAGTTTCCACCCAAATGCTCAGATTTTCCAGGCCAAGTACTCCATCTTTTTCTCAATCAGGTCAGTTAGGCAGTGTGGCTATTACCAAACCTTTGATTTTAGATACTTCAGCCATTATTGATGGCAGAATTTTAGATATAGCAAAAACCGGGTTTATCTCCGGGTTGGTTCTAGTGCCTAAATTTGTTTTAACAGAATTACAGCAGGTGGCTGATTCTTCAGATGATCTAAAAAGACAGAGAGGCAGGCATGGTTTTGAAACAATAGAAGAGCTAAAAAAGATAAAAGCCCTCAGAATAGAAGTTTGGGATAAAGATCAATCAGGTAAGCTAGTGGATGATAAGATCATAAACTTAGCCAAAGGAGTAAATGGCAAAATTGTCACTACTGATTTTAATTTAAATAAAGTAGCCTCAGTTTCCAATATTGCAGTTTTGAATGTAAATGATTTAGCAAATGCTGTAAAAACTGTTTCTCTGCCAGGAGAGAATTTTGAGATCAAAATTATGCATCTGGGCAAGGATAAACAGCAGGGAGTTGGGTATTTGAAAGATGGAACAATGGTAGTAATCTCAGATGGAGCTTCGAATATAGGTAAAACTATCAAAGTAGAGGTTACTAAAAACATTCAAACTCCTGCAGGGCGGATGATCTTTGCCAAGTTGGTTTAGCCTTATTTATGAAACTCCTACTTGACTATTCCACCCCATAGTGATAGAATTCATCTTCAAATGAATAGACTAGGACCTGAATTTGGAAGAAGATTTTTTTTAAAAGCTGCTGCACTTGCCGTATTGTCTCCAAATCTATTAGTAGCTAGAACAACTGTTGCTTCACCTCTTTCAGCAGTCAGTATAGTAGATAATCCAGATGCCCCAGCCCCTGCTTTTGGCCGGATGAGTGTTCCTTGGGGAAGACTACAACCAGAAAATGCTACTGATAGTATTAGAAGGGCTTTAGGTAATTATGGAGAACTGGTTGTAAGGTTAGGTAGAAAAGATGTTGATCCTCTTGGTTACTTTGACCAGAGGGCAGAAAGACAAGCAGGTGCGTCAGACATAGCAGATAGAGGATTCTGTCCTGGAGCTCCTAAATTTGCCTTGTGGGGACCTCAAGTTGATGGTAGAGGAGTGGTTGAACTGCGAGGACTTTCTTTTAATGAATTTGATCAAAAAGCAATTGGCAGTTGGGCCTACCTAGGATTAGCTCCTGTTGAAGGCAGAGATTTTTCTTGGGATGGGGTAGCTATCACACCAAGACAGTTTCATATATTAAATAGTGAATTAAGAGATAATAATATTCCTTATTCACTTGACACAGCTTTAAAAGCTTCTGGACAACCATGGATGAGGCCAGCTTTTGCTACTAAATTTGGTGTTGAGGAGGAAAATATAGTAAGAGGTCAGGTAGAAGTAGCAGAATATGATAGAAGTGGTGTAGGCTCTGCTTTTAGATCTTTTGGTATTAACTTTGCATACAGATTGAATGTTGATGATCCAAGCGATCAAGGAGGTTGGATTAACCAAGGTAATTGGAGATATGGTACGCTAAATGGTCGGATAGTTGGAGGGTTGCAGATCAATCCTGATTTTTCCCAAGTTTCTGCAGCTTATGGTGCCCAAAGAGAGGCTGTTGATTTAGAGGTAGCTGGTTTGGTATATGGCACAAAGATTACCCAAGAGTAATCAACCGTTTAAAAGTTTTCCACAATTATTCATTTTCTGTTAATAATTAAAAGTATACCCTTTGTTTAGGTTTCTATAACTGTCTAAACTAATCACCATATCCCCTTATAATAACTACAGGACTAGGTAAAGAGAGAGTAAAAAAACCTATGGGATTATTAAACCTTGACAAATAGTATTTTATTTGATAATCTTTAATTAACTATGATATTTGCTGACAGGATTGTGGCCAGTTTTAGAAAAGATAAAAGGGCTAAAAGAAGAGTAGACACTATGTCTGAGCAGGTGAGAAAAGTGTTAGCAACAGCTGATCAAAAGTTAATACTAATGGTTAGAGGTTAAAAAAAGATTCCCTGGAGGCAGACGGACCAGGGAGTCTTTTTTGAAATTTGCACATTTAAACACAAAAAAAGAGCATTACTACCGCAGACGGATCTCGAATAGCAATGCCCTTTTATTAATTTCGAAAACAACTTCAAGAGCAGTTAGAAATTGTTTTCTAAAATAACAATAGACCAAATTTAAAAGGGTGTCAAGTCCTCAATTGGTATTTTGTATTGGAGGCTAATCTTGGGCAGGGATTAGTCTCCAGTAGAGGATATCATATATTGCCCATTGACAAATCCTTTGTCCCATAGTATAATACGCTGTAATTAAATATGTTAAAAAACTTTTCACTTAGAAATTTTTCCCGATACCTTTTAGTAGGTCTTTCTGCAATGGTGCTGCTTTTTACAGCCCAACAAGCTCAACCTTTTACTGTTTTTGCTGAAAAATGTCAAGATAAAGTCACTGGTGCTGTAATACCTTGTCCTGCTGCACCTCGAGCTCAACCAGCACCTCCAGCCCCTGCTGCTCCTGCTTCACCTATTACTTGTTATAGATGTGTAAATACTAATGCTTATTGTGAAAGTTACTCAGTCAATGCTGCTAGCTGTTCAACTAATTGTGATTCTTGTCCTAATAAAACCACAGTTGTGACTCCTCCTTCAGGAGGATCAGGTAGTTGTGTTCCAGGAGGAGCAGCTAATTTTAGCTGGTCACCAGGTTCAAAAACTGGAGTGAATGTTATTAACTATACATTAAGAATTAATAAAGCCCCTGGTGAACAATGGACTCCTAATTCAGGCAGTGGAGATATAGCAGTTGAAGTTGGAAATGCCACTAGCAGATCTGTTCAACTTACTCCTGGTGATTACCCTGATTGGACAGTCCAAGCAGGATTCTCAGATGGGTCAACCTCTGATCAAGCTCATTTTGGAGCATTTGTCTGTCCAGCAGTAATTACTCCTCCAGCTTGTGTTCCTGATAATGCTACATGTAATGCTCCAGCACCTGCTTGTGGCACAACTACTACTGGAAAAAATAATTGTAACCTGGATTGTACAAAAACAGGTGTAGCTTGTACTCCAGCTTGTGTTCCTACTCCTAATGTATGTTCAGCTACTGCTCCAGCTTGTGGAACTACTACCACTGGAGTAGATACCTGTGACAGAGCTTGTACAAAAGTAGGGTTAGCTTGCGAAATTGCTAGACAAGGATGTCCTAATGGAACTGAACAAACAGTGGTTAATAGCCAGATAGTTTGTGTACAAACTATTGTTATTAATACTAATACTAATACTATTACAAACAATAACTCTGCTACTGCAGTTGCTACAGGAGGCACAGTTTATATAACTAATCCAGCTCCAGCACCGCAAGTAATTCTGGCTTCTACAGGTAATGTTGGTGTTGGTACAAGCTATATAGCAGGAGTAACTACTCTTCCTAAAACAGGTTTACCTATCTTTGCTTGGTCAGCTCTAGCTTTTATCCCAGCTGGTTTGAGAATGAGAAGATTTTCCAAAGTAAAGAAAGATTTGGAAAATCACCCAAGTTATATATTTGAAGATAGAAAGTTTAGGGCTGAGTCTTGACAGAAATTGCAGGGTATGATTAACTTATATTGTTAACGGCTCCAAATCAATTTTTCACATTATCTCTAAAAATAAACTTTTAACTTTTACAAACAAATGCCTCGAGTAACAAAATCATTTAGACCTAGAATCCCAGGCTCCTCAATTTTGATTCAACCTGAGGAGAATAGTCCAGTGGACTCTGGTTACCGCTCAAACTACGAACGTTCCTATCCTGATAGAGATGTACCAACTGAGGAAGTAAAAGGTATTTTGGAAGTTATGCCAGAAGGGCATGGGTTTTTAAGACCTAAATATATCCCGTCAGATGCAGATGTATACATTTCCTTAAGCCAAATCAGGAGATTTCATTTAAGAGCTGGAGATTTGGTAGAAGGAGCAGCCAGGCCCCCCAAAGAAACTGAGAGATACTTTGGTTTGCTGCAGGTTAATAAAGTTAACGGAGAAGATGCAGAAAAATTTGTCTCAGATGTATCGGCCATAGGCCGATCGTCCTCTGGACGAAAAAGAGTTAAATTTGAAGATCTAACAGCCATATATCCAAATAGACACTTAAACTTAGAAACAGGTAAATTACCATTATCACAAAGAGTAATAGACTTGGTGGCTCCAATTGGATTTGGTCAAAGAGGATTGATTGTTTCACCTCCCAAAGCTGGTAAAACAACTATCTTAAAAGATATAGCCTCAGGTATTGCTAAAAATCACCCGGATGTTGTTTTAATGGCAGTTTTGGTAGGTGAGCGGCCAGAAGAGGTGACAGATTTATCCAGATCTATAAAAGGAGATGTAATTGCCTCAAACTTTGATGAGCCAGCAGAAGAACAAACAGCAGCTGCAGAAATTGCCTTAGAAAGAGCCAAGAGACTGGTAGAAATGGGTAAAGATGTAGTTATTTTACTTGACTCTATCACCCGTCTTGGCAGAGCCTACAACTTGTCTGTTCCGCCTTCTGGAAGGACTTTGAGCGGAGGATTTGACCCCATTGCGCTGTACCCTCCTAAACACTTTTTTGGAGCTGCCAGAAATTGTGAAGAAGGTGGTTCTTTAACTATTATCGGGACAGCTTTGGTTGATACTGGATCCAGGATGGATGATTTAATTTATGAAGAGTTTAAAGGTACTGGTAACATGGAGCTGCATCTGGATAGAAGAATTGCTGAACGGAGAGTTTATCCAGCCATTAATATTGAATCATCAGGTACCAGACAAGAACAACTACTTTTTAAAGAAGAAATATATAAAATGATGATTATTATGAGAAGAATGATTGGTATTTTAGGAGAGAATGAAAGAACAGAAATTTTTCTGGAAAGACTATCTAAAGCAGAATCTAATGAAGAATTTCTAAAAACCCTAAAAGATGTCAGATAGAGTGTGCTAAAATACTTCAGTGAATTCTCCAAGGGAAGATCTAAAAGCTTTGATTCATGCCTTAATTTGGTATTCCAGGCGCAAGATAAAATATTTATCCTTTCACTTTGAAACTTTTAAAAATTTTATAGTCAAAGTCTTAATGCAAGGTCGGGGAATCCATCAAAAAAGATTCTGGCATGGATCAATAATTACTTTAGCCATAGTTGGAATTTTAACATCAGGTGTATTTGGTGGACAAAGTTTAATCTCAGCCAGTTATCCAGGTGTAGGGGGGCCAGATCCCAGGTTTGTATCTGCTTTTGAGCCTTTTCCAAATGGTCCGGTTGTCCAGACTTTTCAGGATCCTCATACACAGATTTCTCCAGGGAAGCCCCGTTCAGAAATAGAAGATTATAAAGTGGAAACAGGTGATACCCTTTCATCAATCGCTCAGAAAAAGGGAATATCTATAGATACTATAAAATGGGCTAATGACTTAACAGATACAGATTCAATAAAACCTGGTCAAACTCTAAAGATTTTACCTGAAACAGGTGTCTCATATGTTGTTAAACAAGGGGATACTCTAGAATCTGTGGCTAAAAAATATTCTTCAGAACAACAGGCAATTATGGATTTTCCTTTTAATGATGTGCCGGATGATTTTAAATTAAAGGTGGGTCAACTTTTAATTGTGCCAGACGGCAGTCCGCCAGAGGTAAAAGCTCCTAAAGCAAAACCACAACCTCAATATTTGGCTAAAGGACCTCTTTCTCCAGCCTTCCAGGCTCCATATGGTGCACAATTCATCTGGCCAGCAGGCGGGATTATTACTCAATACTTTGCCTGGTATCATCCAGGGGTTGATATTGCCAATAGAGCTGCTCCAGGAATTTCTGCCTCAGATGGAGGAACAGTGGTAGTTGCAGGATGGCCTGATAGTTCAGGGTATGGGAATAGGGTAGTTTTAGATCATGGAAATGGTTATGTGAGTTTATATGCACATTTATCTAATATTTATGTTTCTGTTGGAGAAACTGTATCAAGAGGTCAATTAATAGGTCAAATGGGATCAACAGGAAGGTCTACAGGAACACATCTTCATTTAGAAATTCATTACAAAGGGGTGCCTATTAATCCATTAGCAATTCTGAAATAAGGGTATAGGTTTTAGGGGTTAGGGGTTAGGGATTAGTTAGAATAATTGACTTTTTTAGCTAGACCCTATACCCTAGTTGCTAATCCCTAACTAATGGGCCCGTAGTATACCGGTAATATATTCCCATGGCATGGGAAAGCAAGGAGTTCAATTCTCCTCGGGTCCACAATTTTAATTTGCATTTAACTTTAAAAGATTATAGAATAATATCCCATAAGTTTTGTTATATTCTGATAAAACTAATTTTGTGTTTAAAATATATATTGCCATTTTTTTAATAATCATTAGTCTGGTTTTCTCATTGTCTCATTTTAAAGTACTTGCCAGTTCTAATTTGACTCGAGGTGCGGCAGTTTTAACTGATATTGATAGTCTCCCTTATATTAAAACAGGCACTACAGTTCATGAAATTTCCTCCTATGACCGGACTGGTGGTAATAATGACGGAAGCGGGTATTACTTATATCAAAACCCCAAAACTGGTGGTTATGTAGTTTTAGAGGAGAATCATCCTGGAGCAATTTTCCGTATCTGGGAAACAGCAGATAATATAGAAGGAAGAATTAAGATATATTTTGACGGGGAAGAAAGGGCAAGAGTTGATGAGGATCAGCAGGAGTTTTTCTCTGGTAAAAAAGTCCCTTTTTTATCTCCTTTAGTGGGAAACCCTGAGGTTTCCTCAGGGGGGTATTATTCCTATTATCCTTTTGCTTTTGCCAAGTCAATCAGAATAGAGTATACGGTCTTACCTAAATATTATCAGATTACTTATCATTTGTATGATGATTCAACTGGTGTAGCAACTTATACTGGTCAAGAGGATTTATCTAAGGTTTATTCAGCCTGGAATAACCCTTGGCAGGATCCTAAGAGTAGAGATGGAAATCAAACTTTGACAGTTTCTAATATCAATATCCCAGCAGGTCAAAATAAAATTATAGGAGAGCTTTCAGGAGCAGGATCAGTAAGATCAATAAAACTTACATTGTCTCAGCTTTCAACGCTCCGTACTCTGGCTGAAGTTCCAAATAACGGAATGGTTACTGATGAAGGTAAAGCCTTTAAAGGCTCTTCAAGCTTTACAGTTAAAATCGATCCTAAAAATGTGGGTGTAGTCTTAAAAAGAAGATTTGACTATACTATTGCTAATCAAATAGCCAGTGTTTTTGTTGATGGTGAGTATATTGACAGTTGGGTAAATCCTGGTAGTGAACAAGAAAGATGGCGGGATTCTGAGTTTTCTATTCCTTTTAAATATACCTCAGGAAAAGATAAAATTAATGTCAAAATCGCCTTTGCCGGTAGTGCTATAGATTGGAATGAATTTCACTATTGGATTAAATCATCTTTACCCACAGGTCCGATAGAAACAGATGAGGTAGATGTAGGAAATGCGTTTTCTGAAACTAATCATAACTATTCAATTGACAATTTAACCTGGTCTGGGAGTAGAGCTTATACTTATTGGTCTGGATCTCAAGTTATACCTACCCCAAATCCTACTTCTTTTCCATCTTCAACTCCTACACCCACACCAAATGTTGGGGATTCTAGTATTACTGATGAAGGTAAAGCTTTTAAAGGCAGCTCAAGCTTTACAGTTAAGATTGATCCTGCAAACAATGGGGTGACACTAACAAGAAGGACAGATATGTGGATAGGTAATCAGAAAGCAGATGTTTATGTTGATGGAGTTTTAGCAGGCAGTTGGTTAACATCAGGTATTGACCAAATTTATAGATGGAGAGATGCAGATTTTTCAATACCAGCTGCATTTACTCAAGGTAAAAATCAAGTTAATCTTAAAATTCAATTTGTCTCCTCAGATATTGATTGGAATGAGTTCTATTATTGGATTAAATCCAACTCAGCATCAGGACAGTTGATTACAGATGAGATAGATGTTGGTAAAACCGGTTCTGAATCCTTACATAACTATTCAATTGACAACTTAACCTGGTCAGGCATCAGGACTCTAATTTATCCGCCCAAGCAAGCTCCGGGTACTCCTTCTCCAACTCCTTCTCCAACTCCAACTCCAACACCAACACCAATTCAGGTAGATACTATCCGGGATATTTTAAGCAACGCCCGGATCAAAATCTATTGGGATGATGAGACTATCCCAAGTGTTGATATGCCATTGGGTTTTTTCTTTGGAGTTGGTTCCTCAGGAGAAGCTCTTGTTAAAGGGCTTTTAATCGGAGTTGATCCAATTAAGCACACTTACTATAACTTTTTTCCTATGCCTTATGGTAAACATGCCAAGATAGTTTTGGAAAACAACTCCAGCTTAGATATTGTTGGAGCCAATATAGAAATTCAATATAATTCCAGTCCTTACAATGGACTGGGTGCAAATGCAGGTTATTTTAAAGGGATATATAACAAACAAGATCCAACTGTGTCAGGGCAAGATTATCAATTAATAAATTTGACTGGTAAAGGTCATATCGTGGGAACGGTTTTAAACATCAGCCAGATGATTAAAACTTTAGAAATTTTGGAAGGGGACCATCAAATTTTTATTGATTCTGACACTAACACTCCAACTTTGCAGGGAACAGGCACAGAGGATTTCTTCAATGGAGGGTATTTTTTCCGGAAAGGGACATTTACTTTGCCCTTGCAGGGTAACCCAATTAAAGATCCGAATAGTAAAAATACAATTGTCATGTATAGATTGAATCCTTATGATGCATTCACTTTTGATAATAAGATTACTTTCAAGTTTGAACACGGATACAGTAATGACCTAAACGCCAAATACGAGAGTGGTGTATTTGCATACCTTGCCACAGTACCAACTCTAACACCAACTCCGATTCCAACCAAAATGCCAACACCTACTCCTAGACCTACTCCAAAACCAACACCTGTTCCCCAGCCACCCAAACATATTATTACTGGCCAAGTTATTGGTATCTTCATGGGGAGAAGAATACCTGTTCTTTTTATGGAAGTGACAGCTCAGAATATTAAAACTAAACAGATCTACAAAACAAAAACTGGTTTTAATGGTACATATAGTTTTAATTTGCCTGATGATAATTATTTGGTAAAGCCTAATACCTCAAAGTTGGGTGTATTTTCTCCGAGTGAAGCGAGAATTGAATTGAGTGGAAAAAATATCGCAAATGTGATATTCAAATTAACAGTTAAGTTTTAAGGGTATTTTTTAATTATGGCTGAGGTGTAGGTTCAGGGGTGGAATTTGGTTTTTTAACTGCACCTGGAGTAGCTATTTTTTCTGGTGGAGTTCCTACATTAACCACTTTTGGCAGTTGTTTTTGTTGCAAAGAGCCACTTGTTTGAGCAGCTGGAGGTTGTATTTTAGATTCACTGGCAGAACCTGAAGCAATCCTATTTTTCAAATCAGTTAAATAATCCTGACCTAGTTTATAATCCGGGGAACCGGCATCTACCAGGGTTAACATTTTCTCTGCTGCAGCCTGGGCAGTAGCTAAGTCTCCCTTGTCTCTTAAAGCCACTGATAAATTATAATAGCCATTGGCAAAATCTGGTTTTAAGTTAATGGAATCTGTAAAGAATCTGATAGCCAGATCATAATTTGCAATAGCATAGTAAACTCCGCCCACACTAAGTCTAAGCTGTGGATTTAAAGGATTCTGAAAGATGGCTCTGCCATAGGCGTCTAAAGAAAAAGTAAGCGCATTTTGAGCTACCCCGGCAATCTGTCTGTACAGCAGTCCCAAAATTTCCCAATTTAATGCAGAACGGGGGCTGAGCTCAGTTGCTTTCCTGCCCTCTGTAATAGATTGTTGAAGTAATACCTGGATATTTTGTTTATCCTGGTCAGTTAGAAAACCTGAAGGAGAGGCTTCTGTTGGACCTTTAGCTTGAGCTATGGCATTAGCCAGTAAAAAATTGGTCTGAGCTAAATCTGTTCTATATAGGTCACCCCAGGGGTTTAAGTTTTCCGCAGTTACCAGTTCATTGTAAGCAACTATCCCTTGATTTGCCGATATGGCATTTAAGGCCATCCGGTGATGATAGTCAGCTAAAGCCAGTTTTCCGCCAAAGAATAAAGCAGTCAGTACTAACCCTAAAAATACGGTTAATAGAATAGAAGGTAAAGCCTCAACTCTGATTGTTTCTTCTGATGAACTGGCAGAGGTCACATTGCCGGCAAATTTTTTAATGGTATTTTGAACAGTGCCTCCCAGGCTCCAGGAAGTGGTGGTCCCGCTTGATAGATTAACTATATAAAAAGAAGCCAGGATTAGTAATCCCAAAACCCAAACTACTAAAGTAGAAGAATGAAGAACTAAAATTACAAAAAACAGCAATCCGGATATTGCTAAAGCTTTTTTGGAAAACTGTTCATCTGTATCAGCAGATCTGTCTATTAGTAATGGGTAAGAAGAAGTAATAAACAAGGCAGTTAGTGAAATCAGGGCAATTAATCCCACTCCTCCCAGAGTTGCTAAAACCTGGAAGTATTCGTTAAAAGCATTATCAAAATTGACATTCCATAGTTTTGAAGAATTTATCTCAATAGGTTTGTAAGTGGTAAAGTCAAATAGAAAGGTAGCCGGTCCGGATCCCTGGAAAGGATGATCACGGAAAGCTGAGATTGATACCTTCCAGGATGGAATAAAATCAAGTTGAGATTCTCTGGGGAAGGCTTTTGCCTGATTATAAAGTGGATTCTTGGCTCCTCCCATGGGGGGTATAAAAGATAAAACAGTTACTAAGATAATGATAGTAACAGGAGCTATCAGTCCCACTGCCAGCATAGGTTTTATCTGATTAAACTGCCGGACTTTGAAAAGAGGACTGACTATGATAGTTAGAATCAGCCCCAGTACTCCTGCTGCCCAGGTAGCCCAGGTTCCGGTTAAGGCAATTGTAATACCAAATAAAGTTAATGCTGCCGAGTTGAAAACCCTTACTACCAGGTTATTGCTAAATATTATTTGTGACAGGAGAAGCGGCAACAGCAGAACCAGCACTGCGCTGGTAGAAAAGCTGGAGCCGGTGGGAGTGAAGTTAATACCATGGATCCAGGGAGGAGGCAGTAACTTAACTCCGGCATAAGCCAGTAAACTGATTACAGCTAAAACTACTGCTAAAACTGTAGTGATAGAAAAAACCCATTTTACCTGTTTTGATCCTTTCAGCTGATTAACCAGCACAAAGTAGAAGAGAATATAAAATATTAAAGATATTAAAGAACCATGAATTCTTGATTGGTTACCCAAAATAGAGACAAATGCAGCAGGTGATAAAACTGTTGATACAATTCCAACTGCCAGGAGCAAAAGCAACGGCATGTCTAAAGGCGTTCTGATAAATACTACCTTATTATCAATGGCAAATCTGACTCCCAGAAAGATTAATAACAGGCCGGTTATTACTAAAAGAACCAGGAACTTAGCTGTGTCATAAAACTCTGTGGTCAGATTGGTAAAAAGGAAAAAAGAGGATAAGATAATTACAACTATTCCCAAAAATCCCAAATGTTTAAAATAATTATTAACAAAATCTTTAAATTCTTTCATGTTTATATATACAATAGATTAATCCTTACTATCTTTTCAACTAGAATTTACTATATCAATCTATATAAATAGCTATCTTTCCCTTTAATATAATAAAGTAGGATTATTAAATTTGAATACTGAATACTGAATACTGAATACTGAATTATGCGTTTCATATTTTCTCCTTTGAGGATCTAATTAAGCCAACTATTAATTTATGTACAATCACAGTGGTATTTGCAATATCATTAAATTCGTTATTAGACATATAACCAAGATCTCTAGATACCAATAATTGATTTTGTAATTCAGTTAATGAACCGAGTGACATATAATAAAACTGAACCTTTTCCTTAAAAGATTGGCGGGAAAATCCTTCAGCAATATTACTTGTAATAGAAATAGCTGCCCTTCTCATTTGGTCAACTAGGGAGTATATTTCTTCTTTAGGAAATAATTTAGTAACTTTATAAATAGCTAAAGTTAGTTTATGTCCTTCCTTCCAAGTATTTAAATCAGTAAATGATTGAATCTTTGCCGTATTCAGTATTCTTGATTCATTATTCATATTTACTCAGTATCTATGATCCACCAGTTGAAGATAATATCAACCAGGGTGGGAGAGACTGTTGAAACATCAAAACTTGCTCCATTTTTAATATTAGTAACTGCCAGCACTTTATCTGTCGGAGTAGTTGGAGTGATAAATACTTTGGCGCTTTCAGAGGCCTCTGTGGTTTGAACAGTAATTTTAGTTTGATTTGCAGGCAGGGTAGCTGTGCCTATTGATGCTGCCAAAGCAGCGGAAGAAGAGGCAATTGGATTATTTAAGATAGTTAGCTTGTTAGTTTTAATCTCTGAAGCAATAATCTTGCCTTGAGAAGTAATGTTACCTGATGAGTCTACCAGCACTTTACCACTGAAGATATCTAATTTATTTGCCAAAAGAGACTTTTGTAAGTATAGAGTACCAATCACGTTGAGTTCAGAACCATTTTCTATAGATAAGGTGCCATCAACTGTTAGATCTCCGGCCACATTGGTCTTTGCTAGCGTGGTTATTCCTAGAGATTTGAATGAATTTGAGATATTAAGATCATATGCAGCCAGCATGCCGGAGAAAGTTGCCTGCGATGTGACTTTCAAATCAACCAAAGTAGCCCTGCTTGCGGTGAGCGAAGCCGAATCCGTGGCATATAGAATATCAGGAGGAGCTAGGTTAGTGGAACTAGGAGCTAGGTTGGCAGAAGATGAAGCAATCAATTGTTCTATTTTACTTCTTAGTTCTACACTCCTAGTTCCTAGTTCTGATATTGCTGCACTTTGTGAGGCAACTTCAGAGGTAATACCAGCAATATTTGCAGAATCAGTTGATTGTTTGGTTTTCAGATCAAGCACAGTCTGATCCAGATTTTTAAGTGATGCCAGTACATCCAAACTGCCTTTTTGACCAAAGGATGTGTCATTATTACTGATATTGTCTGTGCTAGCAAAATCATAAGCAAGCAATGAACTTGTCCCGAGTGTATACGAGGGATCTTGAATCAATATCTTATCAACTTTAATCTTAGGTGCTATTAAATTCCCATCAGTATCCAGTGACAGAGAGGCTAAGAAATTACCCGGATCAGCATACGACACGTTGACGAAGGCTAAAATCTTGCCAACACAAGGGGTATTACTTTCCCCTTGGCATGTAAACTCTTCAAGCGCTTTTCCAATTACCTGACCTGGTCGGGTGGCTTTCATAGCTACCCCTGGGGTAGAGGAGGATGTCAGATAATCACCTTTGGCAATAACACCATTTTCCAAAGAGACTTTAACAGGTACTCTGCCAGCCAAAGCAACTGATTTGTTGTTTGTTGAGATGATACCTATGACATTATTTTGATATTGTTTTAGAGTTTTCTCAACTTTAGGATTATCAATATCAGACTCAGAGCTGATAGCTACCACATCTCCTGCTGCTATATCATCCGTTGCTGGCTCATAATCTTCAGTAGCACCCAAAGCAAGTGCTTTTTGGTTTTTATAAAGTTCCTGGACTCCTAACCAGTTAGCCATAGCTACTTCCTGATAATTAATCTGTTTATCTGAACCTCTGCCAAAGATGGTGTGAAAGTCTTCTGCGACGAGTCCCATGATATCTTTTGGTCCGCCATCTTTAAAGTCAAAAGTATAAACCGGGACACTTGAAATCTTATCCAAAATTCCATCACCGCTGATTAAATTAAAGTTCTCCTTTATAGTTCTGCTTGAGGAGGTAGTAAAGTTGGCAGAGCCGGCGTTAATGGTTGAGAAGGAAGCACCGTTGGCAATAGTAAAATTGTTGGTTGGAGTGCCATTGGAAGTGCCTATTCCTACATTACCCTGGATTAATAATCCATTAGTGGGAGCTGAGTATGAATTATACCCTGCACCAATGGTGGCAGCACCAGATACTACCAAAGGATTAACAGGAGAGCTAAACCCAATACCAATATTACCAAATGAGGTAATAACTGTGGTTGCTGGACCTGAATTAACCTGGAATACTTGAGAAGGTGATGAAGTTCCTACACCTAAATTACCTGAGATAGCAACACTACTTGAGGATAGTCCTGAACCTCCTGCCCCTGAGGTGTAACCAAACATAGATGCGCCTTTAACATAGAAGGCTGCAGCTGGAGCAGATGTCCCAATACCAACATTCCCATTTCCTCC
>CAYMUB010000023.1:0-45601 GCA_964393545.1 uncultured Gammaproteobacteria bacterium
GAAGAAAAGGCTGCTCTTAATACAGGTACAACCTCACCAAAAAAAAGTTCTTCACCAAGTTTATAAAGAGCTTCGCCTGTTCTTCCAGTTAACTCTGAGCTTTTCCTAATCTCATCAGTACTTATTGGCTGCATATCTTCTGGAGAGTAGCCAGTTACATGAATGTGGAGATTTAATGGGATGGTTGCAAGCATTGATTTTCTCCCTCTTACTATTTCTCCTCTTGAATGGTTGACTCCAAAATCAACTTCCAAAATTCCCTCTTGCTGTAGAGTATGATATGCAAGTGATTCTGCAAGCTGAAGAGACGATCCAAGTCCTTCTTCGCTTAGATCAGTTATACCAGGCATATTTTGATGATCCCGTCTGTCCGGAATAACCAGCAAATGAATTCCATGTTCACCAACCCAAGGAGTTGCAACAGCTTTTACATAAATATCCTCTCCTTCTCTTTCAATTCTTGCTAAATAATTATCCCGGGTATCTTCCATAAGAGGTGGAAGTTTACCCTCAACTTTTTCCCTGGCGACATTTGAGATTCGAGCTACTCTTTGAAAACGCCATAGATCTGAACGTTTAGTTCCCTCAACCATCTTAAAATTATATCATATTATAGGATAAGTACCTAATTGGGGAGCAGCTTGGTTAGAAGGTATGTATAATATCGTAAAATATGACCAAGAAGCTAAAAACTATTAAGCCCTTAATAATAGGTATCGGGCTTGCTGGGAGAAGGCATTTAGAAGCTCAACTATATTTAGGAAATAAAACTGGTATTTTTACTACCAATCCCCAAACTGCAAAAGATTTAGGAAAAAATAAAAATATTATTGTTTTTGATAATTTGGATGAAGGGATAAAATGGGCTAATTTAGTGCATGTTTGTACTCCTGATGATTCTCATACTAAGTTTATTGAATTGGCTCTAAAAAATAAAAAAGCGGTTTTGTCGGAAAAACCCCTAACTACTAATCTTAAAGAAGCTCTATATTTGCAAAAGCTGGCTCACAAACATAATACTCCTCTAATTGTTGGTCATAATTACCGCCTTACTCCAACCTTTCTGGAAACTAAAAAAAGAATTGAAAAAGGGGAGCTTGGTCGAATTACAAAAATTGAAACAACTTATTTGCATGATATGACTGAGTATCGTTTAGAAAATCCAAATAGAAATCGTCAGAATTTTTTATTTGTTGGCGGCTCACATGCTGTTGATCTTGCTTGTTGGATAGTTAATCAGTCGGTAATTTTTGTTAAAGCAACTGTTGGTAAAAAAGTTAAATCAGAGTTCGCATCTGGGGAAAAATATAATATTACTTTAAAGTTTGCTTCAGGAATTAAAGCTTTAATTAAACTGGACTGTTCTACACCGCGCGCTACTAATGGAACTGATTTAATTGTTGAAGGAGAAACAGATCAGTTTGTAAGTCACAATAAAAAAGACCAACTGTTATTTTTTAAAAAAGACGCAAAAAAACCTACATCTATTAAACTTCCAAACTTGGAGACTTTGACAACTCCCTTAGAAATTAAAATTGTTAATGACTACTTAACTGGTAAAATTGATTCGGTCTTGCCCTTACCTGATGTTGATGAAGCTACAGAAACTATAAAAATATTAGATGCAGTTCAAAAATCTGTCCTATTGAGTAAAGGTGTATTTGTTAAAATATGAGCAAAATTATAACCACTTATTTATCCAGCCGCTAAACATTGTTAACATCCACAAAGACTTAGAATTATTTTGTCTTCTCTTTATATGATCATCCCACAGCTTTTCTATCTTATCTTTATCAAAGTAATTATATAACTCTTCATTTTTTAAATGCTCATATACTAAATTTTTTAGATCACCCCAGACCCATTTGGCAAGTGGCATACCGAAACCTTTCTTCTTCCTTGTTACAATAGATGAGGGAAGATGTCTTTTTAATAACTCTCTTAAGATTCTTTTCGTTTCAAACAAGCTAACATGATTAAGCTGGGAATTAAAGGCATATTGAATAACTTTAAGATCTAAAAAAGGTACTCTTACTTCCAAGGAGTTAAACATTGAAGCCCTATCAACCTTTACCAAAAGATCATCAACAAGATATGTGTAAAAATCCAAAAGTTGGTATTTGATTGGTGCTTTGCCATTAATGCTTGAGACTTTTTTCTCAAAACTTTTAAATAACTTTTCATCAAATATATCTTCCCCACCTAAATCTCCCCTTAATAAATTCTCCAACCCCTGTAAAGACATCCAGGATAGATGTCTTTTGGTGTTACTTTTATTTAAACCATTTAAAAATCTTTTAGTAGTCTCAGTTAGCGGGTAATTTTCAAAAGAAGATTTTGAAAGACTAGTCAACCATAAAAGTGTCTTGACTAAGCTTTCCGGTACCAACTTTCCAAATTTTTCCGCCACAATATGTCCCTGGTATGTAGGATAACCCCCAAAAAGTTCATCTCCCCCATCCCCACTTAAAACAACTTTCACATGTTTTCTTGCAAGTTGAGATAGTTTAAAAGTAGGAAAAAGAGAGGAATCTGCTAATGGTTCATCCAATTTGTCTATTACTTTAGGGAACAATCTAAGGACATCATTGGAACTAAAGCTTTCCTGATAATGATCAGTCTTAAAAATTTTGGCTACAACTTTTGCGTATGATGATTCGTCAAAACCTTTCTCTTTAAAGGATATTGAAAAACTTTTAATATTTTTACCTAGTTTTTGGGTTAGGTAGTAGCTTACAAGAGAAGAATCTATCCCTCCGCTTAAAAGTACTCCTAAAGGAACATCAGCCATAGATTGTGAAATTACCGCTTCCTCTAAAATTTTATCTATATTTTGATCGGATGAAAAATTCTTTGAATTTATGGAATAAAATTCAATAATTTTTTTTCTGTTTTTGGAAAATATTAAATTACTTCCTGGAGGAAGTTTATATATATTTTTAAATATAGAGATATTTGAAGGAATATATCCAAATATTGAATAAGCCTTAAGCGCATCAATATTGATCTCTCTTTTTAGACTTTGGTGAGTTAAAATTGTTTTTAATTCAGATCCAAAGATTAACTCACTCCCCTTCTGAAAATAGTATAAAGGTTTAATACCAGTTGGATCTCTTGAGATGAAGATTAATTCTTTTTTCCTATCCCATATGGCAAATGCAAACATCCCATTTAGAAATTTACTCATACCTTCCCCATAAACTTCATACAAATGCACCAAAACCTCAGTATCAGATTTAGTTTTAAAAACATGACCCTTCTTAATTAATAAATCTGTTAACTCTTGGTAGTTATAAATTTCACCATTAAAAACAACCGCCACACTTTTATCTTCATTTTCAATTGGCTGGTTGCCTGTTGATAAATCAACAATACTCAGCCTTTGCACACCCATAGCAATACCGTGCTTAACATAAGTCCCACGTTGATCAGGACCTCTATGTTTAATTTGAGAAAGCATCCTAGAAAGAGAACTTTTTCCTATTGGTTTATCAAAGCTAACTATTCCTGCTATTCCACACATTAGTAACCTTTCATACTTTTAATTTCATATATTGTTTTATTTTGGGTTTCAAAATAAGTCCTGACAATAAGTTCAGCCAGTAAACCCATCAGTATAAATTGGATTCCCAGTAAAATTAGGAAACTGGCTATCAAAAATAGTGGGTTTCTGTGTACAAAAACACTTTGGTAAAACTTATGGTATAAAACTACTACCATTAAAATAAAACCCGCAATAATACTTAAAAGACCAAAAGTGCCAAAAACATAAGCTGGTTTTGTACCATAGGCACTTAAAAATTTGGCAGTGATTAAATCCAAAATAAGTTTTAGGATTCTAGAATATCCATATTTAGATTTTCCGGATATTCTTTTTCTGTGATTAACTTCAATTTCAGCAATAGAAGCTCCTTTCCAAAATAAAAGTACCGATATTAAACGGTGTGATTCTCCATAAATTTTAGTGTCCTTTAATAAATCTCTTTTTATTACCTTAAGGGAACAACCCAAATCATGGAAAGGGGTATTAAAAACTATCCTGATTAAAAAATTGGCAACATTTGACAAAAAAATTCTCAAACCCCCGTCTTGTCGGTCTTTTCTCCACCCAACCACCCCGTCAAAACCCCTATCCAACTTATCTATCATAACCCCCAAATCAGCCGGATCGTTTTGTAAATCAGCATCTAAAAATGCAACCACCTCTCCTCTTGCATAGTCAATTCCTGCAGAGGTAGCTGCAGTCTGTCCAAAATTGCGCCTAAGTTGTATTAGTTTACTAAAAACACCTTCATAGGTATTTTTTTTGATAGCAGCTATAAGGTTCTCTATAGATTTATCTGAACTTGCATCATCAACATAAATAATTTCGCATTTTTTTCCAATTGTTTTAAAAACTTCAATTAATTCTTTGTGTAATTTCGCGACATTAGATTCTTCATTAAAAATCGGGATAATTACTGAAAGATATATTTTTGACATATTTTTCCTAAATTACTTTCCACACTTTAACATAACCCCCACTATGCTCCCAAAACAGTTCTGTTTGACAATTGCATATTGATTTTGGATCTGTTTTTGATCCCAATACCAGATAATCATACCTGTCATTTGACTGGCCATTAAATTTCAAATCAACATTTATTATAAAGTTATAAACTGGAAGAAATTTTGGGTTGTAGTACATTTCATAATCTTTCATTTGCAATGTTAGAAAAACCACTCTCCAGACTTCTTCCTTGATGCCAGGAGACTGTTCGATAAAAAACGCGCCATTTGCAGGTAAGATTTGTGACAATTCGTAAAATGTGCCTTCATAATTTTCAGCCTTTAGAAGAAATAAGGGTAAAATTTTTAAAATTGTAATATCTCCCTCTTTATCACTAAAAACCGTCTCAAAATATTCCATATTATTCAAATCAGCCAGCCTTTTGGCCGGGAGGATGGAGCGATATACTTTGTTTGTCATAATATAATTTGCTTTTAGTTTTTTTAAAATTTCCGGATTTAGGGTAAAGAAAAGGTCTAAATAAGGTGGCGAGACACCGGATCCCTGCACCTCGGGCTTTTCATACCAAAGAGGGGTAAATATTCCTACATATTTAGCTAGCTCCGCAGCAGAGTCTGAAGGAAATTTACCTGTGAAAGGAAGAATCCTTGTATCAACTTTTAAATTATCTCTTATCCAGATATGTTCTGCTTTCGGGGGATCACTTACTGTTCTGAACCAATTTTGTTTTTCTCTTGGAAATAAAATGGCTAAAGTTGGAAGAATAGATATTAAAACAAACCAGGCAAGTAAAATCTTAGCGAAAGCAAAATAAAATTTAGTAAGTCTAACTTTACCTTTAAACTTAATCCAGGCCAAAATAACAAAGACAATTATCCCAACCCCTGACAATTGATAAGATAAAGACAGAAACCGATTGCCGTTTAAATGGGTCCAGCCTTCAGGAACAATTCCATGAAAAGCAACCAGTGCAATAAGTCCTGAAAGACTAAACAACCATATCAAATATAACGGCGATTTATCTGATAGTTTCTTTTTAAAATATATAGTAAATGCACAGCACGCAATAAATAAAGCACTTACTTGCCAAACAGCCCCAAAATGAAACCATCTTAGGGGGCTTAATTCGCCCATTTTGCTCTCTTGCGCTTCCATTCTATAGGAATGGTAATTGGTGAATTTGGCAGTTGGACCTGTTTCATCATTTGGAAAAAATAACACCTTAGCAATTGTTGCATCTTGTTTGAAAATTACTTCATTAACTAATCCTCCTTGAAATATCGTTACAATTAATACAGCCGCACAGAACAAAATCCATTGCTTAAATTTTTTTTCAAATAAGCTAAACAATAGAATCAAAACAATACTGGGTGCTGTCACAATAAAAACTGACTCATCAGAAAGAGCTAACGCTGCAAGTAAAATCAAAATTATGGCTGAAGAGAGAAATCTTTTTGCTTTATTTGGATATATGGCAAGAGGAATTAGTGCTGAGAAAATAGAGAGAGAAAGCATACGATGAAGAAAAAGATTTAAACTATCCAGGGAGGCTGATGCTCCGTAAGGAACATAAGTATCATAAAGTGTTGGTAGGCTATGGAGCCAGCTAAATATTCCTTTATCAATCTGAGGTAGGCTAAACTCAGATGGCCAAACAAACATAAAACTGCCTAAAGAAACTAAAGCTACCAAAGGAATAAATATAAGAAGCAGAAGATTAAAGACTTTGTTTTTTAGTTTGAGAACCCACTGTAATATTTGGGCCATTGAAAACAAAGTGACCAATGCTAAGACTGACCCTAAAAAGGTATCAGCACCACCTGTGAACAATCTAAATAAACCCAAAATCTCAGGCATTCCCACATGATAAGATGATAGCCTGTCAGGTTGAAAAGGATTATGGATTGGGAAATCACCTCTTAAAAGTAATGAGGCAAAATATGAATTGTGTAGCCAATCAGGACTGGAGGCACTTCCTGTTGCTGTTATATAAAATAAAAAAATCAGCCAGATTAAAGAGGTAATTAGCCAAACTTTTTTTTCTACTTTTTGAGGAAAAATAGTTTCTTTAGGTTTAATTTTGGCTCTTAAAATAAATATCAATAAAACTTCAATTACTAGAGTTAAATAAAATCCTAACTCTCCTTTTATCAAATGGGCTACTAAATTTAGTATAAAAATATAAAGTGCAATACCTGTTATAACTGAGGTTGGCAACAAAAGCTGGATACGGCTATCATTACAGATTCTTCTGACAATAGTTAATCCGCTGAAAGATAATATCAGGAGTAAAGTTATTGTTTTTAAGTAGATCAAAATTTCCATAAAAGTTATTTAGAGATTTTTTTAAAGAATATATACCCCAAAGTTAAAATAAGAGAACTGATTAAAAATAGAGAAATTTTTAATCCAATGTCAGCATAAATTTGAGGCAGAAAAATAATCGCTAATTGATTTTGATCATTTTCATAAATCCAAAGATTGGCATAACCATTTACCACAAAGTGATTGTCCTCAGTCAAAGCAGTCATCTTTAGTAAATTTAAATCATCAAAAAAATTCCCTGACAGATTCTCTCTATCAACACCAGCAATAACTTTCCACTGCGGGTTAAAAGTCTTACTTAAAATTAGTAAAGCTTTATCCTGACCTTGACCAGTCTTTATCCAATATCTGGTATCAGAAATTTTGTATTTATCAGCAACATCTGTAGAAGCTGCACGCGGTAAATTCTGCAAATTTTTCTGCTTATTCGAAGAAGAGCTTTGCTCATTCTGTGAGACTAAAACAAATCCCTCTTTATCAATAAGATCTCTTTTTCTGTTTGTTTCTTTAAAAAGTTGAGAAAAATCTTTAACCAAATTTATTGCATTTAGATTTCCAAACTCCGGTGGAGAATTAAAATTAATTGGTTCGAAGACTGATAGGTTTCCAAACTCCTCAACTTTTTTAAATTCATTTATCTCTTTTTTGATTCCAGGATCAAGCTTAATTTCGGCAATATTAATTTCTCCAACTGATTTCTCCAAAGAACCTTGAATATTAGCCCATACTTCTAATACGTTAGTCTTAGATAAGTCCATACGATTGTCATTTTCGGTAGGGGTGCTCAGAGGAAGGGTTATATATTGCCAATCATTGGTATCAGTCCGATAATCTAAATCCACCCTTCCATTCCAATTAATGCTTACATCTTTAAAATCTCTTAAGGCAATTCTTATGTCAGCGGGAAGATTAGTTTTTAACTTTACATGCAGATACTTTATTCTGCTTAAATCGCTATCTTCAGGTGGAATATGACAAACTATCCAAGCTAAACCATTAATTTTGGAATCTGCGGTTATATTTGAGCAAATAATTTTAAGATGGCCCTCTCTTTGAGGAGGATAGATAACCGAGGTTAAAGATTGATACTGTTTTTTTTCTCCATCTGTAACAAGAAGTGCGTCTTTTCTATCTATTAAAAACTTGGCTCTCAAAAGTGAGAGTGCAGGAGCAAGCTCTTCTCTTTCTACGTATTTTCTAAGACCCTGGGCAAAATCATAATAAAATGGGATCTGAGCTGCATTTGAAATAGCAGCTCTATCCAAAATAAAATGCATGGGATCAACCCCATTATAGGTAGTACCATCCCATTGAAAAACTGCTGCTTCACCACCCTTCAAAGGTGTCATAAATAAACGGTAATTTTGGGGATCGCTATTTCCTAACCACATGTTTAATTCTTCATAATATTGAGGAACTTGAACCCCTATTTTTTTGTCTATCCCTGCTAAATTACGTCCAGTCCACATTGGCCAAGCGTAGATACCACAAGTCAAAATCAAAACTCCTATAATGATAAATTTATTGAATCTTTTCTTCTCCAAAAAAGAAACTAAACCATATGCAAAAATGGGAGAATACCCCAAAGCATAAACTAAACCAAATTTTTCGAAGGGATTTCTAAAGGCTTGAAGTTGAGGAATAAGTTCAAAGACCCAGACGAACAATTTTCCAAAGGGTGGATTTGCGCCCAATGAAACAATAAGTCCTAAACAAAATAGCAATATAAAAAATTTAAGATTTACTACTTCAGAATTTTTTAATATTTTTACTATACCCAAAAATAAAAGGAATACAGGAATAACACTTATTAACTGAAAAAGTGTAGCAGAATAAATCTCACTATATGCTGTTGCATCAAAAAAATAACCTTTATGTAAAAGCCGAATAATTACATCAAGTGGGTAACTTCTGCTAACACCTAATAATGTTCCCAGGTTTTCTCCCGGGTTGCTTAAGTTTCCAGCAAATACTGCATTCCCCTGGGTAATAAAAGGCAAAAACCAAAAAGCATTAGCCAGTAACCAACCAAACAAAAATAAAATCATAAAAATTATACCAAAAACTACTTCCTGTTTATTTAATTTGTTTGTAACTAACCACCAGATGAAATACATAATTAAAATAAACCAATAAGTTAGAAAAGAAGTCACAAAACCAAATGCCCAGGAAAAAATTAATGAAGAAAGAATTAATACTAATAAATATGCGTAGTTTTTCTGTTTTAAAGCCTTAACCAAAATTAATAAAGATAGGGGTAATAAGGCAAAAGAAAAGTATTGTGGATATAAATTCCTGCCCCAGACTTGACTGAGCGAAAATGGATTCAACAGATAAAATAGTGAGGAGATAAAGGATATTAAATACCTCAAGCGGTAAGATTCTAAAAAAGATAGTGTCAGATAATACATCGATAAAGTCCCAATTACCAGCAGTAAAAAAAATAAACAAGCTTGAACTAGAAATTGGGCAAATCCTAATTTATCAACTAAAAATGATGCCAGATATAAAACAGGTAGTCTTGGTAACCAATATAAATTTGAGGTACCGGTATTAATATCAACCCAAGTTGACTTAGAGAGTTCTAAATTTTTAGAAGGGTTATAGAAAATCAACCCTTCTTCTCCTCCACCAATTATTAAGCCACTGTTAAACCATACAAAAATCAATATTAGAGGGATAAGAATTAAAGAGAGCAGATATCTGAGCCTGAAAATGATAGACATTGCCCAAAAAGTATATTATAGTGCTTCTATCTTAACAATGGACACAAAACAAAAGAAAATATATTTTTTTATGGGGACAACAGCAGAATTTATTAAGCTTGCACCAATCATAAAAGAATTAAAAAAGAGAAATATAAAATTAAAAATCATTACATCCGGTCAAAACCCTATTAATTTTAGTGACTTAAAAGGTTATATGGGTTTAGTAAAAGCAGATATAGCCCTTAAAGAAAAGCCTAGGAAATCCTCAATGCTTTTATTTTTGATGTGGGGCTTCAAATCCCTCTTTGAAGGAATTACTTCATTAAAAAAAGAGTTTCGAGGCTTAAATAAAAAAAACTCATACTTTATTGTACATGGAGACACGATTTCCTCAACCATAGGATCTTTAATTGCAAAATTCCATGGTCTTAAGCTTATACATATAGAGTCCGGATTGCGTTCTTTTAGCTTTTTCGAACCATTTCCGGAAGAAATCTGCAGAGTAATAAACATGCGTCTTGCTGACATTCTTTTTTGCCCAAATCAATGGGCTATAAATAATATAAAAACTTTTAAAGGAATAAAAATTGATACCAAACAAAATACGCTGGTCGAAACTTTTAGATGGGCAATGAAGGTTAATAAGCCAAGTTTGCGGTCTAGCAACCTTAAAAATTTAGATTTTAAAAAAAAATATAAAAAATATTTTATTTTATATATCCGCCGCCAGGAGCATTTATATTTTCAAAAAAAGTGGACCGGAAAAATCATCAACACAATCTTAAGGAAAACCCCTGTTAATCTAAACTGTTTGTTTTCTGTACACTTTCTTAACAAAAATCTTATACCAGAAAATCTCACGCAGAATATACAAAACAAATTAATTACAATCGAGAAACTGCCTTATGCCAACTTTATGAAATTAATGAGCCAGGCTGAATTTATAGCCACTGATGGCTGTACTAACCAGGAAGAAGCCTCTTATATGGGATTGCCGATGCTCGCCTTAAGGAATAGAACGGAAAGAATAGAGGGCTTAGGTAAAAATGTAATTATAAGTTATGGCAATGAGCATATTATAAAAGATTTTCTTAAAAATTATAAAAAATATCGGCAACTTCCTCTTCGTTTCACAAAGCGTCCTTCAAAAATTATAGTTGATTATCTCTTTTAAGCTAGTGGATACTACTACAGTCTACCTCCCTAAATTCTTCCCGTACTTTTTCTGAAATATTATCCACAATGTTCCCTCTTATATTCCAGGCATGAAGGTGAGAAAGTGGTATTGTTCGGTTATCTTCATTATTACCGCATAAGTATCTTTTTACTACTCCGGGATCGGAAGTAGAAGCTGGCCACATGTCACGACTCTTTATCCCTCTTCGTATCGCAAAGGGAATTTTAGCCTGAGAAATATCATTTACACTGGTCTTATCTTCTCCTTGAATAAAGAAAATACTATTCTCTTCACCTCTTGGTACATCTTTTTCAATTTTATCCCAAATTGGTTTTGTAACCGCGGTAGATCTATAATCTGATTGTCTCTCGAGAATTTGGTTTGACGTTAGTATATTACTAACAACTATAAGCAGTAGAAGTAAAAATTGCAGTGGGTTCTTTTTGACCTTCGTTAATATATATCCTAGAAAACATACTAATCCAACAGCAGAAAGTGTAAGGTAACGGTGAGTCATCCCCAAAACTTGTCCATTTCCAATCATTTCCTGATTAGGTAATAACCAGTTGGGAAGGAAAAAAAGGGGTATCCAAAGTGAAAAAATTAGTAAAATTTTGAGTGATTCACTTCTTTTTTTGAAAAATTGTAAAATCAGGTAAATTGTTTGAAATAAAAATAGGTAGCCTGCAAGTCGGCCATAAATATTATCTGAAGATATTGCAAAGGTATTTTGGGATATTGGTATTACCCATCCTATAAGTAGATTGCCAATATTAGTAAGAAAATTATTTAATGATTTAAAGGGGTTTGCAAATACAAGACTCAGGCTATATGTTAGGGAGACACTACTTGAATAATAAAAATATTGCAAAATTAAGAAAAGGGTTATTAGGCTCACAACTAGAATAGATGTTCTTTTTATAGATTCATTTAATATTCTGGGATTTTGTAAAATTGATAAAATTTCCCAAAGAATAATCACCAGGCTTCCAAAAAAACCCCTGGCAGGGTCACTCCAGACGCTAAATATCAGTAAGGCTAGTGCCAAAACAAAATTCTTTCTTGAAACCCAAAAATATATTCCAAGACACAAAAAGGGAATTACTAAGGCTGAGGAATGTGCAGCAACCCAAGTAAATGAAGCCAAACCACCAACTGAGGAAGCATAGATTAATCCAGTTAAAAAAGTAGCTTTTTTTGATTTTGTTAAACCCCACATCATTATGCCAACGGATATTGCACTTAAAATTTTTAACAAAAACCCTACTATTTGCCAGTAATAAGTATTAAACTGAAAAAATTTTGCGAGTATTAATTCTTCATAGATTACAATTGGATGCTGCATTTCCATAGGATTATTAATCATTGCTGGGTCAAAAACCGCAAACCATAACTGTTCCCAATCTTCACCCCAAAAATCAAAACTAAATGCTCTCCAGAATGATAGAAAAGAAATTATAAAAATAAGGAGAATATAAAACAGAACCTGGAATTTTTCGCTTTTAAATACTTCTGTCATCTTTTCAGGTTAAGATACCAGGGTTTATCTTGGTTAATCATCTCTGCTATAAGTTCGGGAAGCTCTTCATTACTCTCAGGCCAATGGCTTTTTATATTACTTAGTATTTTCATAACTTTTCTATCCTCCTTAGACCAATGAGAGAAGCCTTCATGTTCATAATTTTTATCTCTTCCTGAACCGACTAACTTAACAGAAATTTTTTCATGATTTATGTAGTTTCTAATTGTTTCAAAAGACCGGTAAAGCAAAAAAGTAGTAATTGAATAGACAATTGGTATCTTATTCTGCAGGGCTAATCCTACACCAATTCCAACCATTGCCTGTTCGGATGCTCCGGCATTTATAAAGCGCTCAGGAAAATCTCTTTTTATAAAATCTAAAACATGATACCCCAAATCTCCTGTTATCACCCAAATGTTTTTATTTTTAACCATTTGGTTATAGAGTTCATATGCAAAGTAGCCCCTTTGTGAATTATGTCTAAATTTAACAGACAATTTTTTCATTAACTTATCTCCTTAAGTGCGCTTAGGTAATCTGACTCCTCCATGACTTTATAATGAGCGTCTTGTCCCTTTAAAAAAGAGAAATATTCACTACTTGTTTTAGCAAATATTACCAGGGGTTTGATTTTATTTTTGGTTTTTAAAGCTTTTCTTAATTCCTCCCTATTATGACCTCCAGCTTTTATAACTTCGCAGCCAAAGGAGATAAACTTAGGATTTAAAGTCTCAACGTTTATTTGATCATATCCTCCGTAACCATTAGCGTTAATTACAATCTTAAGATTGTTTAACTTTTGTTCGGATGCTATTCTTAACGCTTCCCAAATACTTCCCTCTGTGCATTCCCCGTCTGAGGTTATACAGTATACGTTTTTACTTTTATCAGCTAGGGCTATACCTACTGCTATTGGTAACCCATGTCCTAGAGATCCTGTAGAAACGTAAATTCCATTATCTATATCTCTATTGGGATGAACTCCATGTTTTATAAAAAGATCCTCAGCATTTTTTGTAATCCCATATTTTTCGAGTATTACATATAAAGCTAAGCCTGCATGTCCGTTTGATAAAACCACTACTTCATCATTTTTTCTAATGGAATATATGCAGTCTAAAATATCTAAAACACTAAAACTAGAACCAAGATGTCCTAATTTATGTTTGTAACTAATTTCAATAATTCTTTTTATCAAGTCCTTCTTCCCCATTCCATTTTTACTCATAACTTAAGAATTCTAACATATCCAAAACTACGATTTAGATTTTAAGAGTACAATAAAGAATTTTTTTTAAACCATTTCACTGTTTGTTTTAAACCGGACTCTAAAGTAGTTTCTGGTTTCCATCCAAGATGTTTTTTCACCAATTTAATACTTGCAATACGGCAGTTGGTATCAAATAATTGATCTTCAAAATTCCCCCATATTGGCTCAACATCAACTTTCATAACTTTTTGTATTAGAAAGAAAATCTCTTCAAGAGTCGTTTGCTTTCCTGATCCAATATTGAAAACACCCCCTATATGCCTTTTTTCTGTAGCAATAAAGTAAGCATTAATCACATCATCAATAAACACAAAGTCTCTTTTAAAATTAGGTTTATTCAGACTAGGACTTTCTTTTTTTAGAAGTGACAAAATTATATTCGGAATAAGACGCCCCCTTGGTTCACAAAAACCATAGACCCCAAAAAGGCGCAAAGTTGTAATCGGTACATTTTTGGAAGTAGCTAAATAATTACTGTAAAGTGTCGCCCAGGCTTTGCTGACTCCATATGCTGTAACTGGACTCAAAACATCTTTTTCACTCATTGGCTTTTGATTTACTCCATACTCTGATGAAGTGCCGGTATTTATAAAGACACTAAAACCTGTATTCAAACTAGCTCGAATTAAATTAAAAGTACCAATAATATTAGTTTCAACTATCTCTCTTTCATTATTCTCCTGATAAGGATATGCTCCATGGGTTGCTAAATGAAAAATAGTTTTAGGCTTTATTTTTTTTAAAAGCATAAATGTTTCTGTTTCATTCCTTAAATCAATCACATGTACCGAAATTTTTTTCAAGACTTCTTTAATCCTCCAACTATTAGAACTTTTCCTTAAAATTAGATGTATTTTTTTAGGAGGAATTTTTTTCTTTATTAATCTATATAGTAGGTTTGCTCCAACAAAACCGCTGGCACCGGTTATCAGAATTGGGGTATGGAGTTTCATTAATCTTTAGTTAGCAGGACTAATTATATAAACACCGTCTTTTTTTACGGCTCTTTTCTTTTCCTCTTTTGTCATCAGTTCCTCAAAAAGCTTCTCGCCTTTTCCGGCTTTTGTAAATTCAAGTCTCAGATTTTTTCCTGACAATTTGATCATCAGTTTAGCTAATTCCACAATTGAAACAGGCTCACCCATGTCCAGAACTATTACGTCACCTGCTTTGCCTATGATAGTAGCCCTGAGAATCAACTCGACCGCCTCGTAAATACCCATGAAAAACCGCCTCATCCTTTGATCTGTAATAGTTAGATTCCTTCCTTGAGCAATCTGTTTTTGGAAAATAGGCACTACACTCCCCCGAGACGCCATAACATTTCCAAAACGGATGACAATAAATTTCGTGACTTTGGCGCTGTTTGCTTCAGCACATATCTGTTCGCCTTCTTTTTTAGTCTTTCCCATAGCCGATGTTCCGTTTACAGCTTTATCTGTTGAAACAAAAATAAACTTCTCAACCTTATTTTTTATGGAAGCATCAACCAAAATCTTGGTACCGTTAACATTGGTACGCAAAGCCTCCTCAGGAAATATCTCCATTAAAGAAACGTGTTTATAGGCTGCACAGTGATAAACAATATCAGGCTTAATTTTGGAAAAAACCTCATTAATACGATCACTTTCCCTTATGCTGGCAATAACTAATTGAATTTTGCAAAGCTTTTTAATATCCTCTCCTACATCAAACAGTCCGCTTTCATCCTGATCAAGAAGAATAAGAGACTTTGGTTTTAGCTCAGCAATACGTCGAGAGAGTGCATTACCGATTGATCCGGCTGCACCTGTTATTAAAATTTTTTTATCTTGAAGAAATTTGTTTAAAACTTTAGATTTTGTTGAGTTAGACATTTATGGGTCTTTGTGTAATTTTTGATATTATATACTACATATACACCAAAATATGAAGGGTTATCCAATCACAATACTTATTACAGCCTATAATGAAGAAAAGACAATCGCTAAATCAATTGCAGAAACCGAAAGTGCTCTCAAAAAATACACTAATGATTACGAGATGATCGCAATTAATGATGGCAGTATTGATAATACCGGCAAAATCCTAAACACAATTGCCAAAAAAAACAAAAAACTGAGAGCTGTCCACAACAAACAAAATAGAAATTTGGGGTTTAATATGAGACACGGGGTATCTTTAGCAAAAAAAGACTACTGTCTGGCATTTGTTAATGCTGATGGTCCTCCAACCCCGAAGTCTTTCAAAAAATTGTTTTTTTCTGTAGGAAAAGAAGGATTAGTTTTGGGATATTCACCGGGTTTTGGGAAACGACACTTTTTTAGAAGATTTCTTTCTTGGGTATTTGTAAAAATAATGAATTTTTTATTTGGATTTAATATAAGGTATTATAACGGGCCGATAATACTTAAAACCAAAGTTTGGCAAAATGTTCCAATGACAATAAATAGTTTTGCTTACATGGCAGAAGTTACAGCTACGCTTTTAAAAAGAGGATTAACCTACACAGAAGTGCCAGTGTTTTTTTCCATACCTGAGCAAAAAGGACTTAATATTGCTATGCTGCGTCGCAATATTTGGGGAGTTGGAGTAGCAATTGCTTCAATTTTCTGGAGAGTTAAAATAAAAAATAAGATATATACTTAAAGTCACTTTTCAATTAACCAATCTTCTATAAGTAACGCGTCTAGATCACTATTTCTAAATGTCCAAAGGGCTGTTTCTAAATTGCCCACCAATGGATATCCATGCAAATTGAAAGAAGTATTAAGTATACCTCCTACTCCTGTAATCTTCTTAAATGCTCTGATAATACCTCGAAAACCGAGGTTCCAATTATTGACTGCTTGAGGTCTGCCTGTTAAATCATAAGGGTGAAGCCCGGCAATAATCTCCTTTGCCTTCTTTTTGCTGTCAAACGCCTCAACCATATAAGGGGCAAATCTACTTTTTTTAAAATATCTCCTCATATCTTCTTCCAAAACTGCGGGTGCAAAAGGCATCCAAAAATCCCTTTGTTTTATAGCAAAATTAATTTTTCTATTTACTCGTAAATTTCTAGGATCTGCCATAATACTTCTATTACCTAATGCCCGCGGCCCCCATTCATCCCTTCCCGAAAATCTAGCTATGATCTTTCCGTGAACTAATAATTTTGCTACTTCTTCATACGAAACTTTTTTAGCAGAACGTAGCCTGTTGGATTTAATAAATTCTTCTATTTGATCTTTTGAAAACTCCTGACCATAATACACATTAGTAATATCTACTTTTTTAGCTTGGATATTATTTTTTTGACAATATCTATAGTACCCCTCCATTGCAGCACCTACAGCTATCCCCCCATCTTCTGCTGCCGGATAGAAAAAAACATCCTTTACTTCATCAAGCTCTCTTATTAATTTATTTAGCTTAACATTTAAAAACGACCCTCCTGCACAAACTACTCTATGTATCCTGGTCTCTTTAATACTATTTTTAACCCATTCTATTACTAATTCCTCAAACAGTTTCTGGGTAGCTGCGGCAATATTATCAAATCTGTGTCCTGCTAATGCTTTTTGATAGAATAGCTGCATTTTTTTTAAATAATGTCCGGAAATATTTTCAAATTCTAAAGGCTTTAGCGGATTAATTCTTACTACCTTCCTTAAGGTATCAATTACTTCATCGTATCTCCCATAGGGAGCAAGACCCATTATTTTATATTCATGCTCCCATCTTTTCATCCCCAAATATGCGGTAATTTCCGAATATAGATTATTCCCTAAACTGTCATAAAAGCTAGTTTCGGCAACTCTTTTAATATTAAAACCAGACCCAATATTAACTGTTGCAGATAAGCCATCTCCCATCCCATCAAGGGTGAGTATTAAAGTTTTATCATTCCATGGTCTTTGGTAATAAGCACATGCGCCGTGAGCCAGGTGATGCTCGATAAAATTTATTTTTTTATCCCCTATACCCAGCTCATTTAAAACATTAACTATCCCTTTAATTTTTCTAAATTTATGCAGTATAAAAATACTGTCTTTAATAAACCATTTTTGATGCATCAGGGGAGAAAATGTTTCTGCTAAAATGTGAAGCTTATTGTTCTCAACTTTAACGGGATCGTCTAAACGGAGAAGGCTGGCAATTGTAATTAAGTTCACATCTAAAGGACTAATTTTTGCAATTTCAAAAACTTTTTTTATAGACAGGACCGGAACCCCTGAGTAGTTTTTGATATTATTTAATCTCTCTTCATTGATTGCAGCTACTACCTCTCCATCTTTGATTAAAGCAACTCCGCTGTTGTGCCCATCATGAATACCTAAAATAATTACTGGAGTATTTTTTGAAATCATAAAATTACTGCAGGTACTTTAGTTCTTTATTGATTAAACCTATTACCATGTTGACATCTTTCATCGCTAAACCGGCATATAAGGGTAAACATAAAATTGTATGAGAAATCTTGGTAGAATGAGGTAGTGATTTAGAATCTGCCTCTATATAAGGAAGCTCATGGCAGGGAGGGTAAAAATATTTCCTAGCCCTGATATTATTTTTTAACAAAACATCATAAATATGGTTTCTAATTTTTTGGTTAGGAAAGCAAATTGGAAAATAGGGATATGTGAAACTAGTAAGATTCTTATTCAATTTCTGTAGTCTGAAATGTTTACCGGAAAAAGCTGATAAATATCTTTGGTAAATTTTTTTTCTCAAATCTATCTTTTTTTCAAAATCCTCTAAAACGCATAGACCCATTATTGCTTCCAGCTCATTCATCTTAGCATTAATCCCAGGTAAAACTACTTTTTCATAATACTTAATGCCATGATTTCTCATAAGATCAACTTTTTTATGAATTTTCTTATCTTTAGAAATAACAGCACCCCCCTCAGCCGTATGAAAAATCTTAGCTGCATGGAAACTCAGAGTATTTATATCCCCAAAGTTAAGAAGAGATTTATTTTTGTACTTTACTCCAAAGGCATGAGCTGAATCATAAATTACTTTCAGGCTATTTTTTTTAGCAATTCTTTCGATCTCCATAACATCACAAGGATTACCGAAAACATGAACAGCTAAAATGGCAGTAGTCTTTTTGGTTATTTTTTTTTCAATTTCACGGGGATTAATATTAAAAGTTTCAGGATCTATATCAGCAAAGACCGGCTTTAGTCCCTCCCATATTAAAGAATTGGTTGTAGCCGGGAAAGTGAAAGAGGTAGTTATAACCTCACCTTTTAACTCCAAAGCTTTATAGGCAAGCTGCATCGCAGTTGTCCCATCACTAACAGCTAATAAGTTTTTTACTTTAAGATAATTCTCTAACTCCTTTTCTAATTTAATAGAAAACTCACCCTTATTAGTTACCCAATTGTTGGCCCAAATTTTTTTTAGATATTTTATGTATTTATCAATTGGAGGGAGGGTTGTTTTTGTTACGTTTATCATTATGAACTTATAATTTTCACAATGATATTATCTATTACTCTCTATGTAAAGAAGTTCTCGTTTGTTATAATCCTTCAGGGCTTAATAACAAATTTTTTTATCTAATGAAAATAAAAAACAAACCCCTCCATAACCCAAAAGATGTCTTGAAATATTGGAATGAAAATCAGGTTGAATCAATGTATGACAAGAATCTACTTAATTTGGAAATAAGATTAATAAAAGGCAATCTTAAAAAAAATTCTACAATTTTAGATGCCGGGTGCGGGGAAGGGGAAGGAACACTGGAATACTCAAAAATACCGGGAGTAAAAATTCACGCAGTTGATTTTTCTGAAACCAGGCTAAAAAAGGCGGCCAAAATACTTTCCAAAAGAAGTAATGTTACTTTAAAAAAAGTTGACTTCTTAGGGACTTATTCACTGGGTAATAATTACGACTTTATTGTTTCACAAAGATTTTTAATAAATCTCATGGAGTGGAAATTGCAACAACAGGTTTTATTAGATTTTAAGAGTATGCTTAAAAAAAATGGAAAATTAATTATGCTCGAGGGCAGCTTAAATGGAGTCGCAACATTAAATAAATTAAGAGCAGTATTTGGACTAAATCCCATCCCGGTTAAATGGCATAATTTATTTTTTAACGATAAAACTCTTATTAGCTTTATGAGGAAGAATAATTTCATACTTGTTAAGGAAAGTGGTTTAGGTGAATATTTTATGCTCACCCGGGGACTCAGGCCTATTTTTGAAAAAAAACTTAATTGGAATTCTAAATTCAATCAAATAGCAAGTTCTCCTGAGGTAAAAGATATCTTAAAATTAGGATCAAATTGTTCCAGACTAAAATTGTGGACATTTAAAAAAGTTTAAGCCGGGTTTTTTTAAGACTATACAGATAAATTGCTGCCATACTTACTTTAATCAGAAGGAAAAGTAAATATAGTGGCATTCTTAAAAGAAGCATTCTCCATTTTCCTTTTTCTACAAAAATCCAAAATAGACGATAAAAAGGGTCGTATTGTTTTTGAACAATATCTTTATAAATTTTCAAACTTTTCCTTCTCCATTTTTTTTTATAAATTTCTCCCCCCATACTATAGATTGTTTTTTTTGTTGTAAATTGGTAGAAGTTTAAGTTCTCTTCGTGATGATAAACATAATCCTCTATGTAATCAAATTTAGCACCAATTATTCTTAATTGATTGGTCAAATCCCAATCACCGGGACCCGCGTTCAAAGCAGGATCATACTGTTTTTCTGTTTGCCAAAAAACACCCTTTTTGATAATTCTGACAGCAGCTATTACTGAATTTCTATAAAACTTTTCCTCAAAATTTCTGATTTTATTTAATAAATACCCCCGAGCTACAATTTTATAAACAACATACCAAGCATCTATGTCTCTTTTGATAGAGCTAACTTTTACAAAATTCTCTATCAGCTTAGGACTTAACTCAATATCATGGTCTAATATGAATATATAATCACCTTTAGTATTTTTTGCTCCTTTATTGACCTGATTACAGGTTTGAGGAGGACTACCTTCTACCTTTACTACCTTCGCACCATACTTTTTTGCCAGTCTTTTTACCTTAACTCCACCATTATTATCAGCTATAATTACCTCATAAAAACTCTTTGGACATGTTTGACTAGCTATGCTTTTTAACGCAATCTCTACTATACTATAAGAAGCGTAATATGTTGGGATTATTATTGAAACAATAGGTTTTGTCATTTAGTAGATGCTTTTTTGGCTTTTATAAAAATAGCTACACCTTCTTCCATTGGAAATAAATCATTTAGCTTATCTAATAAATTAACTAATTTAAAACCTAAATTGATAAGTAGTGGTTGCTTATTATTTTTGAATTTATTCAGGCCCTTAGAAATCGCGGAGGGTAATTTGTTTGTATAAAAAAGCTTAGCTATCAAATTTACAATGTAATGATTAAATGGTAAGCACCAGAAAGTCAGAGACTTACATATCTCTACTTTAAAACCTGGCTCCCCTACTAAATTTCTTATCTTACCTTTTTTATATAGTCTTGTATGTTGATTCCAAATTCCCGCCCAAAAGCCCTTTTCAATATGGGTTCCAAAAAGATGCTGCAAAATCCAATTGATCGGATCCCATAAAAAAGGGTACTCAATATTACAAGTAGTTAAAGCAAAAATACCACCGGGTTTTAAAACTCTATATACTTCACTTAAAACTATCTTCTCATCTTGTACATGCTCAATGACCTCACTCATTAGGATTTTATCAAAAGAATTTGTGGAAAAGGGTAATTTAGCTGCATCCGCAAAATTCAATCTAACTCTATTATCATCTATAAATTTCTTTGCATCCGCTAACGCCAGTTTATCATTATCAATTCCTGTTAAGGTAATTTTTTTACCTAACCTATTCAGCAGGCTTAAATAATAACCATTCCCGCAGCCAACCTCTAAAACTTTATCCCCATCTTTAAGTTCCAAACAAAGTACTATATTTCTTGCCCTTCTTTTTAATGCCATATCTCCAACTGTTACCAAAGATTGATCCAATCTATTCTCCATAGGCTTCAATAATTTTTTCCGCATTTTTTTCAGAGTATCTCCTTTCAGCAAATTTACGACAATTTTTAGCAAGCTTTTTTAGTTCTCTTTTAGATTTGTAAAAAAAATCTATTGTTTCTTTAATGTTTTCTGGACTTATATCTATAACCTTGCCTACTGTCTCATCTAAAGCTTCTGGAATAGCTCCTCTTCTGGCACCTATTACTGGTTTTCCACAAGCCAGGGACTCCAGTATAACTCTCCCAAATCCTTCTTCAGAGACAGAGGGGACTATCAATAAGTCTGAACCGCTATAATATAAAGGAAGGTCATCTGAATCAATGCTTTCTATAAAATCCATGTTTGGTAATTTTCTTGCTACTTCCTTAACTTCACCTTCCAAAGGACCTGAGCCAATAATTTTCAGGTTTATTTCTTTATCCCACATTTTAAATGATTCCAACAACTCCCTTATTCCTTTTTCAGGTACCAATCTTCCTACAAATAAAACAATGAATTTCTCTTTCCACTTTAATTTATTTTTAGCACCTGCAACTTTATTAAATTTCTCTAAATCAATCCAATAAGTGAAAGTTTTGATTTTTGCTTTAGTAATTCCTAAAGACTCAATTTCTAACGCTGCTTGTTTCGATAAACCCAAACAACAATTAGCATTTTTGAATATGAATTTCACAAATTCTCTATATATCCCTTTTTTTGGAAAACTATAAATACTGTGCGTTGAAATAATAATTTTTTTTCCAAAAATCTTTCCCCAAAATACTCCCGCAGATCCTGCCACCAAACCATGAGCGTGGATAACATCCGGGTTATCAAAGATTATAAAAAAGGGGGTCATGAAAAATAATCCTGGCAAAAGATAAAGAAATTCTAATGCGGGATGTCGTATTAATTTATAGAATAGACCTGGGAACCAGGGTATTCTAATTATTTTTAAGAAAGGCTGCTTTTCATAAATTTTTGAGGAAACTTTGGTAGTTAAAGGTTTATAAGTAAGTACAAAAACTTCCCAGCCTCTTTTCGTTAAAGTATTAACTAAATCAGTTAAATGAGTCTCAACCCCACCAATGTTTGGCCTAAAATGGGCACTAATCTGCAATATTTTCAAAACTTTTTTACCCTTCCGTAAAGGTAGCCAAACCCCCCAGCGATAATTTCCAAAGACAACATTATAAACATCCCTATGGAAAGTATTGGGTGCTTAAGAAGCCTATCAAACCCCTTATAAAACACTGGCCTTAAAAAATAAATAGTTTTAGGACTAATAAGAGACATATTATGTTTTGATAAATACCGATGGCTTTTTAATCCGTAATAGAATTTTTTTTTTGCCAGGTCCAGTACTGAAGAAATTCTTTCATGATGGAAAATCAATTCTGCAGTTAGGTCAACTTTATACCCCATTTTTTTTATCCTATCTGTCAAATCCCAATCTTCAGGACCTGTAATGGACTCATCATATCCTCCGGCTAAATCAAATACCCTTATAGGGAAAAATCTTGCTGCATCGGTAGTCTCATCACCTTTATCGTTGTAAAATGATCTCTCAAAAGCCTTTACCTTTTCCCAAAAAGAGTTGGCAATTGATTTCTCTAAAATGGTTATAGCTCCAATTCTCTTGCTACTTTGGACTAATCTAATACATTCTCTAACAACATCTTTTGATAATTCCATATCAGCATCCAAAAAAAGAAGGTATTTGCCCTTGGCCATTTTTGCTCCATAATTTCTCTGTGCACTTCTTTCCGGTCCAAAATTGTAAACCTTAACACCAAGTTTTTTGCCAATTTCTACAGTCTTATCTTTCGAATTATTATCAATCAAAATAATTTCTATTTCTTTGAAAGTCTGCCTTTTTATAGAACGGACTAATCTCCCAATTGCATCTTCTTCGTTTTTTGTAGTAATAATTACTGACACAAGTTGGTTTGTTTGCATAATTTGAACTAAATACTACCATAACGCATATTGCTTTTGAATTACAAAACGTGTAGTTTTTACCTTAGATGAAACTGTGGTTACAATTTCTTATAGTTTTTTTGGTTGGGCTAGTTGTATTTTTTCCAACTTTTAATTTATCTTTATATGGAGATGATTGGCTAGTTTTTTGGAGATATGATTCTTTCTTTCCCTCCTCCCAAGCTTCAAGTGGTTTAGATTATCTAAAACATTTTCTCACACGTTATGGATCACAAGATATTTTAATGGGTTTTTTAAGATCAATTTATGGTTATGCGTCGCAATATTACTATTTGACCTCATTTATTTTAAGAATTTTAGCTGCCTTTTCTCTTTATCCACTTGTTTTCTATCTTACTAAAAATAAATTGGCCACACTTTTTGCCATGCTATTTTTTTCTGTTACCACTATTGGACTTGAAACTACTGAATATATTTCTCATATTACTTCCTATATTGGTCTTATATTCTTTAATTTATTTCTTTACTTCTTTCTTAGGTCACGGGAAAAAAATGAGGGTAAAAAACTATTTTATTCAGGTTTGTTTTTCTATTTAACTTTTGTAATTGTGCCCATCCGAATGACCGGATTACTACCCTTTATTATTTTCATAGAAATTTTTTGGATAGTGCAAAATTTCAACAAAAGAATTATTACCGAAGGAGTTTCGCGTTTGTTTACTATTTTCTTAATTTTTCTGTTTATTAACACAACCGGGAAACCTTTCTTCTTTCCCTCCCATGGAGGAGATACAAAATCTGACTCAAGTATATTTCTACTCAATCAAACAACGGATTCGTTATTTAATATACAAAAACAACTGGAAGACCAACAATTTGGATTCCTATCTTACCCGATTATTTCATTTGGTAGTATGTTTATACCGGATAGTGCTATTAAGGATTTCTCAGCAATTCCCTCCCAGTTTCAGTTGTTTATCTTGACACTACTTGTTTACTGTTTATTTGTGACAATAGCTTTAGCTATTACAAATTGTATTTTTGTAAAAAAATCTAATTTTTATAAACTAATTTTGTTTCCAACAGCATTATGGAGCTTAATTTCATCTATAATCTATTTAGCCAACCAGACAGCATTCCCAAATCTTAAATTTTTCATTTTACTTCTTGTTGGTGGATACGTGGCGATATTGGGTTTATATTTACTTTATAAATTCTACAATAATCATCTGGTGTCCCAAGCACTCCTCACATCCTTAAGTTGGTCATTAGCTTCTTTTTTTATGCCCTGGTTTTGGAGTCCAACTTTTCTGTTGACTACTTATCACAGGTACTTGATTGGCTCGGCAGTAGGAATCAGTCTATTTCTAGCAACCATCATATCTTTAGCAAAAAGTGTAAAACACCGGAAGGTTGTTCTATTTTCATTTCTAATATTATTATTCATTCACATCGGAACAAGCAGTACTCACATAAGAAGATTACTAATTAATCATAATCAGCAAAATAGTGATAAGATCTGGGCCGCTATGCCTCATATACCAGAAGTTGGTAAAAGTATGGAGCCCTTGGTATTTTATTTTGAAGGGGATGGTACAAATGGAGCAATACTAAACGATACAATTACCTTTGGATTTCCATTTCATATGGGACTTCAATATGGAATTTCTGATGAAAATAATAATCCTCTCTCAATGATTGAGTGGAAAGATGTAGAATCTGCAGTTTTAGATGGAAAATCATTCTCACCCCATTATAAGGGTCAGATATTGGATCCAATTTCAACTGAAAGGGTTTATGCTTTTCGCCTTCAAGGTAAAGATAATTTAATAAACATAACTGATATTACCAGAGAGAAATTAGTGAATCTTTTAAAGAATAAGCAGAGCTTTTCTTCGAATAGACAATGAATACTAAACAAATTTCTCTGGCATTTTTACTAGTATTTATTATCAGCTTTTTAGTAATATACCCAAGTTTTCACATTGGTTTATACGGAGATGATTGGCTGGCTATTTTTAGATATGTAGTACATGTACTTCCTCCAGGAGGTTGGAATATTTTCTCCTATTACTTGACTCCTTATGGCTCACAGGATATTTTAATGGGAATTTTATATCAGAATTTTGGGACAGAAGCTTTTTATTACGAAGTTACGGCATATTTTTTGCGTTTACTAGCAGCTTTTTCCCTTTATCCAATTGTTTTCCATTTTACTAAAAGTAAACTCGCCACCTTTTTTGCAATATTATTTTTTTCAATAACTACAATCGGATTTGACAGTACAGGCTGGTTATTAACAATGCCGACATATTTAACAATTGCCTTCTTCAATTTTTTTCTTTATTACTACATACTCAGCCAGGAAACACACAGGGTTCAATCTTTAATAATCTCAGGATTCTTTTTTTATCTGGCTTATATCACTGCCTCTGCCAGGATGATAGGCGCACCTTTGTTTATATTATCTTTAGAGGTATTTTGGTTATTACAAGATCATACATTTAAATCCTTAAAAAGCTCACTGATAAGGATTGGTTTAATTTTTGTAGTTATGCTTGTTATTGGAACATCAGGGTATTCGTTAGGAAGCAGTGGAGACTGGTTTGGCAGACTAAATTCGAGTTTTACTATAATCAATAATTTAATAAGCCAGGGACGTTCTGAGTTTATTTTGTATCCTATTGTCACAATAGGCGGAATGTTTATTCCCAATTTTGCCTTTCCAAGTATTCAAATAAATACCAAAAGAGAGATGTTACTCTCAGTGGCTCTTCCTGCTATTATTTCATTTTTCTTTCTTCTTTTTATACTAAAGACTAATATAGATAAATTTAAAAAAGACAGTCTGTATAAATATTTAGCAGCTGCCTTAATTTGGATTCTTATAGTATTTATTTTTCGCAAGTTAAATATTGTCAATTTCTCCTCTTCCAATTTAATTTTAATGGCTGTTGCAGGAGGACTTTCAATAATTATTTGGGGAATATTAGCTGTTAAGTATCGAACTCAAAAAAATATCCTTAATGGCTTGTTTATATCCTTTTCCTGGACCCTTTCTTCATTTTTCCTAGCCTGGTTTTGGAATCCGGCTTCATATATTGATACTACTCACAGGTATCTAACTACCTCAGCAGTAGGGATTTCAATTTTTCTGGCAATTATTATAAGTTTAGGTAAAAAGCATAAAAATCAGCTCTTTTTATTTTTATTACTCTCTCTATTTATAGTACTTCATATAACCTCCACTAAAACTTATATCGGTAAACTGCTGGCAACCCATAGCCAGAAAACTGTCGATAAAATTTGGTCTTCTATTCCTTATATTCCTGAAGTTGGCAGAAAACCTGTAATTCTTTATTTTGAGAGAGATGACACAAACGCCTCAGTTTTAGGAGACGCCGTTATGTTTGGTTACCCCTTTCATATAGCTCTTTTATATAAGTTAACAGAAAGTGATAAGTTTCCCGGGGCAACTGACAATTGGAAAGACGTAGTCTCAGCTGTCAAAGATGGTCACTCACTTAAAGCTTATGGTTATCCCCCAGAACCAATCCCTATAGAGAATGTTTATGCTTTTCATCTCCAAGGCAGGGATAATTTAATAAATATTACTGATAAAGTTCGTCAGAAACTAATTAAGGAAAAGTAATGTTAAGCTCCATCCCACCAAGCAAGATAAGATGCCCTAATTGTGCTATTTCGGAAGTTGTTTATAGATTTAATTCTGATAATTTTCAAATCCACTTTTGCAAAAAATGTCTAAATGGATTTACCTATCCAGTACCAAAAAATTTAGGCCGCTATTATAGCGGTAATTATTGGCAGTCCAGCGGGTTTCTGGGAGTTTTTAAAAATACAATCTACAAATTTTTTCAGATCAGACGAAAATACTGGATACAGAAATATTTAAAAAATGGGAATATTTTAGATGTAGGGTCGGGAGAAGGTGCCTTTAGTAAGTTTTTCAATAATGACTTTCTGGTTATATCGCTGGACACACCATCTGCTAATATCAAGAATCCAAATGTGCTGAAGGTAGATTTTTTAAAATGGAATACTAAAAAGAAATTTGATGCCATAGTTTTTTGGGAAAGCTTAGAACATACCCACTCTCCACAAAAGTACCTGGTGAAAGCTTCAAAGCTCCTAAAAAAGCGGGGGTTAATTTTTATTGAGTATCCTAGAGCTGACAGCCTGGAAGCAAAGTTATTTGGGAAATACTGGTTCCATTTAGATCCTCCCCGTCATCTATCTCATTTAACTCCCATAGGACTTGATAAACTTCTGTCAAAAGCAAAACTAAGCAGAGTGTCCCATAATAGAGCTTTTGCTCTTGAATATACGATTGGAGGGTTTACAGGGAGCATATTAAATGTATTTATGTCGCATTCAAGTGATTTTCTCAAAACTTCCAAAAATTATTTTTCTCTGTTTCTTTTAATCCCAATGCTTCTTATTTCTGCTTTTATAGAAATAATCTTTTTTATTCTTGGACAATCGCCAATTTATTTAACTGTAGCCAGAAAAAGTACTACTTGAGGCCTATTTTACTTTGCAAACCCTAATTCCCTAAGCATCTCTTCTCTAATATCTATTACATCTCTACCCCTAAGTTTGAAAGCGTGAAAATTTTCCGGTTCGAAAAATATCTCAAGCCGGCTTACATCATATTTATTTTTAGCATCTGTATTTTTTACACACAAACCGTTTATTCTAAATCCTTTAATACCATCCTTAACAACTACTGACTTTTCAAGACTTGTCTTATCATAAATGTAACCTGTACAACCAGCGACAATTTCCCAATTACGAAAATGCATTAATTCATTAAACCCAAATAGTAGAGAGATGGGATAAAATTTCTGACCTTCCGTATCAAAGTAAAAGATTGCTGGATTATCACTTAGGGGCTCATTTACATGGGCTTGTAATATATTCTTCATTCGTTCCTGATCAGATGCTGCATAACCTACATTAATTAAATCTTGAAAGGTTTTATTAACTTCTTTATAACTTATCAGATACATAGGCATTATTGCTGAAAATAAAATAGCAATTAAAACATATTTTAGGCGAGGATTAACTATCAGTTTCAGCTTCTGAAATATAAGAACTATTAAAGTTGCCATGAATAAACTAGTTCCTATTGAGGCTGATACCAAATACCAATGTATGCCCTCTTTAAAAGTAAGCACATCTCCTTTAATAAGCCATAATCCCCATAAAAAGATATTTGAAAGAAGAGGACCAATTGATAAAGATAACAGTAAGGTATCTTTTTGCTTGTTTTTCAGCCAAAGGAAGAAGGAACCAAGTCCTACTGTGGTAACAAAAAATCCCAAATAAGTTGCATATATACTTCCAATTTCAAAATACTTAATATTTGGTTCCTGGAGCTCTCTAAGATTTGTAACAAAATAAAAACAAGCTGTCTGAAAAATAATGTTTGCAAGAATTATAACAACAGTGAAAAAGAGAGGTTTTTTTGTAAGTAAAAATCCTATTAAAATTGTTAGGATTGAATATATGATAAATGGTCCTTTAATTAAAAATAACAGGTAATCTCCAAAATTATTAAATGTAGCACTCCCAAATACACCCCAGTAATCATTAGTTAAAAGTGTATAACCTATTCCTGCAAAAGGAGGCAGAAGCAGATGATAATTTCCAAAGGAGATTAGATTATAAAGAATAAGTGGGCCATTTGTCTGTCCTGCTGTTGCTCCGGGTAATACCATTAGAATTAAAAGAAATGGGAGAAAAAGCAATATTATTCTTTTCAGAGAAGGCATAAAGCCTAAAGGTTTTTTGGATTTTACCCAGACAAAAATTTCTATCAAAATAACAAAAGCAAGTAAAGGATACATCCTGATAGGAGATAACATGAAAGATATAAAGAGCAAAAAAGCAGAAGTAAGCAGCAAAAGTTTTTTTCTTTTTTTAAAATAGTAATAATAAGACAGTAAAAAGATATTCATGAATAGAAGTCCTGCATAATCACTTCCTATGACAATAAAATACAGGGCTCCTGCAGAGGAATAGCTAATTCCATAAAGGAATGATGTTAAAAAGGCTAATAACCTGCTTTTAAAGACTGTATTGATAAGAGGGTACAAAGATGTAGCAGACAAGATCTTCAAAATAATAGTAACTAATTGATAAGTCGGAAAGTCTTCTTTAAAAAAACTTTCCAGAATACCTATATAGAACATTTGATAAGTATGATATAAACTTGCTGATTGTAGTGCGAGTATATATTTTCTAAGAAAATTTTCTTCATATCCAAGCATTTTGTAATCAAACAAAATCCACCAATCTTCTGGAGTAAAACCATTTTGTAAAACTATTTTTAGAAGGTTGTAATTAAGTGCTGTGACAATAAGACTGAGAAGAAGAAATGGCCAATGTTTTTTTAGTTGCATCATGTTAATTAACTTCCCAAAAATACATTCTAATTCTTTTAATCTCACAATTCCATATCTATACTTTTGACTAGTGGATTGAATACTTTTTCTCCACTGGAACATATGCTAGTATAACCAACAGCAGATTAAAGAGCTTTATATGGAACTTAGAAGATATGATATTTTATACAAAAATGAAGCAGATCATTGGTGGTTTTCCGGCAGGAGAATGCTACTTAAAAATATCTTGCAGAATTTATCAAAAAAGTCCGATTTAAAAATTCTAGATGTAGGAAGCTGTACTGGCTACAATTTACATCTTTTAAGTGAATTTGGAGAAGTCTACGCCGTTGATACAGAAGAAAAAGCAGTGGAATATTGTAAAAAGAGAGGCTTTAAAAAAATTAGTCTTTTAAAGAATGGCCTAAAATTGCCATTTAAGGATAATACTTTTGATGTTGTGACTTGTTTGGATGTTTTAGAACATATCAAAGAAGATGAAATTTATCTAAAAGAATTATACAGGGTGCTTTCACCAAAAGGTAAACTGATATTATTTACACCGGCGATACAACTTTTATGGAGCCAGCTTGATACAAAATCACACCACCAGCGCCGATATACCAAAGGAGAGTTAAAACAAAAAGCCAGAAAAGCCAAGTTTATCATTAAAGATATTCAATACTTTAACTACATATTGTTTCTACCTATGCTGCCAGTCAGACTTATCCAAAAAATCCCATTATTTAAAAGAACTGAGTGGGGATCTGAATTAATAGTTGGTAACCGCTTTATAAACTGGCTTTTAACTACTATTTTCTTTGTTGATATCTGGTTTTTAAAATGGTTTTCCCCCCCCATAGGTGTATCTCTTTCTCTAATAGCAGAAAAGAAATGATAAAATCTTTTAAAACAAATTAAGATGAAAAAGAAGCTTATCCGTAGAAAAGCTTCGCTTACTTCCGGAGGAAGAAATCCTCGGCTCATTTCCATTGGGGTAATTTGTTTTAACGAGGAACCTAATATCCTGCCTGCTTATAAAGAACTAAAATCCACAACCGATGTTAATAAAAAATACAATTACGAGTTTATTTTCGTTGATAACGGAAGCAAAGATAAAACTAGAGAAGAAATTAGAAAGATTACAAAAATTGATAAGAGAGTATCAGGTGTTTTTTTGTCCAGGAATTTTGGTAATGAAGCCTCCATACAAGCATCTTTGGATTATGCCTTAGGAGATGCATACGTCTGCTATGAAGGCGATTTACAGGATCCTGCAAATGTAATTTTGGATTTTATCAAGCAGTGGGAAAAAGGGTATGATGTTGTCGTGGGCATTCGGACAAAGATTGCTGACAATTTTTTTATGACTAAAATTCGAAAATTGTACTACAGAATTTTTAGAAGTATTTCTAACATTGAAGTTCCTGTGGATGCCGGAGCTTTTGCATTAATAGATAAAAAAGTTGTTGAGGCAATTAGAGCACTTCCAGAAAAACACCGCTTTAACAGGGGGCTTAGGGCTTGGGTCGGTTTTAAAACTGCTTATGTTGAATATCAGCGCCGAAGAAGAGAACGGGGTAAGAGCTCCTACAATCTTCTAGGTTATATTCATCATGCTGAAAAAAGTTTTTTTGGATTTTCTTATTTACCATTAGACGTTATTGTTTACACCGGTCTTTTAACAGTTGTACTTTCATTTATTTTCTTGGCAATCTACTTGCTATCATCATTCTTATTTGGACAAACTCTAAAAGAGTTTACATTAATCTTATCTTCAATTGTTCTCTTTGGAGGAATTCAGCTTTTAGCTCTCAGTGTGATTGGTAAATATGTTCAAGTTATTGTCGAAGAAACTAAATCCCGTCCTGTTTATATCGTCGAGGAAGTAGTAAAAAATATGTGGTTTATGAAATCGCCACCTCAAGTTTTAGGCTCATGAAAAAACCTAAAATAGTCACAATTTTCATTGCCTTTAATGCTGCTTTAACTTTAGAACCTTTCTATAATAATTTCCCAAAAAGTTATTCCGATGAAATAATTTTGGTAGATGATTGTTCCCAAGACGAAACTTTCAAAATTGCGAAAAGACTAGGTATTAAATCTTATCGGAACTCTGTTAATTTAGGTTATGGAGGAAATATGAAAAGAGCATTAGGCAAAGCTCTGAAGAGTGGTGCTGATATTATTATTGATATTCATCCGGATGGAGAGTATAAGCCTACTGCTATCCCTCAAGCTATCAAACAAATTGATAAGGGTGCGGAATTTGTCTTAGGCAATCGTTTTGCCGATGTTAATAAGCTTATGCAAAGTGGGATTTATTTTTGGAAACTAATTCCAATTAAACTTTTAAATGGTCTTGATCGCATAATCCTTGGAGTAAAAATTGATGACCTTCATCAAGGTTTCAGGGTTTATACCAAAAGTTTGTTAAATAAGATAAACTTTGAAAACAACTCAAACAACTATTTATTCAGTTTTGAGATCTTGGCTCAAGCAGCCTTCAATAAATGCAAAATATCTCAAGTTCCAGTCGAAACTAGCTATACCGGTAAAAAAAGAGGGGCAAGTTTAAAAAATAGTATCAAATATTCATTAGGAACATTTAAAATTTTATTTTTGTTTATTCTGGCTAGATTTGGTTTTGTCACAAAACTCTTTAAGAAACCTTCAAGAAGGCATCTTTAAGGAAGAGAACATTTAAGAAAGCACTACTTAGAGTTCTTTCTAGACAATTGTCAGTTTAGGGGTAGCCAATATAAATTTTCCACCTTTTTTTCGGTATTCTGATTGCTTTTTAATAATCTCATCAGCAAAATTCCAGGCCAGGATTAGAGTATAATCTGGTTTGTCTTTTAAAAGCTCTGATTCCGGCAGAATTGGAATATGCATTCCGGGAGTAAACTTTCCCTGTTTATAAGGTATGGAATCTACTATATAATCCAAGGTTTCGGGACCAATTCTGCAATAATTTAATATAATGTTGCCTTTTGCAGATGCTCCATACCCTACAACTTTCTGATTTTTTAAACGGAGGCCCCAGAGTAATTGCACTAATTCGTGTCTAACTTTATCTACTTTTTTGCCAAATTTTAAATATGTCTGCACTTTAAGAATTTCTTTTCTATTTTCTAATTCTAATAATTTTTTTACTTGGCTGCTTTTTTTATGAGGCCTTTTGCTGATAAATACTCTAATAGATCCTCCATGTACAGACAATCTTTGTACATCTACCAGATAAAGACCATGTCTTTTTATTAACTTACTTAGTGGAGTAATCGAAAAGTACGAAAGATGCTCTTGGTATACCGTATCAAATTCTACTTTTTCAAGTAAATCAATAAGGTATGGGAATTCCGCAATAAACAGTCCGGAATCAGAAAGTAAAACTTTTATCCCTTCTAGAAAATCATGTAGATTATGTATATGGGCAACCACATTGGTACCGGTTATGATTTTTGCCTGTCCGTATTTCTTTTTTAACTTTACTGCTACTTCTTTTGTAAATAAGGCGCAAAGTGTATTTACGCCCTCTTTATTTGCTTTCTTTACCAGATTTTCCGCCGGGTCAACTCCTAGCACTACCATTCCATGCGCTTTAAATGCTTTAAGAAGCGTCCCGTCATTACTACCAATATCCACGACCAGTTCTTCTTTCTTTGCTTTTGCTGCTTCTACTGCATTTTTAGCTAACTTGGAAAAATGTTCTCGCATGGTTGTAGAGGTTGAAGGAATATATACGTAATTTTTAAACATGACTTTCGGAGATACCACATGTGCAAGTTGGACTAATCCACAATCCCTGCAAAAACAAACATCTAAGGGATAGAATCTTTCTGCTTTATGGCGATGGTGGGCTTTTAGAAAACCATTGGGTACAGGTGTTGGTCCCAATTGAAGAAACACCAAAAGATTAGTACTATCGCAAACCCGGCAAATTTCTAATTTAATTACTTCTTTGTTGTTATTATTTTCTTTTGGAGATCTGCCCTTCATAACGAAACATTCTACCCTGAGGAAAATGTTATTACAAGGAGAGATAAAATGTAATTCTTAAATGGAAAATGGAAAAATAAAAGTCCTATGGAAAAGATTACTTTAAGCGCTCTGATAATATTTTTAGCGTATTTATATTATGCTGTATAAGCATCCAATAACTGGAATTTGCTGAATATTCATCCCTTAACTTCTCTAAAAACCTGCTCAACAACTCAAACTCCTTAATAAGTTTTTCTTTATCTGTAGTTTTGTTCTTCTCCATTAATTCCTCTGTTAAAATTCCTGCCTGATAAGAAAATCTTTCAGTCGTAGTTTGAAAATCAGCCAGTTTTTTATTCTTAACAACATAATAGAGTTCAGAAAATCTTACATCAAGAATTTTTTCTTGAAAATTTATTTTTGATTCATCAGAAAAAGCTAATTTTCCCTGAACCTTTTCCCATAATCTTTTAAACTTATAATAAAAGGAGTCAGGGTTAACTGATTCAATTTTTATATTTTCCTTTTTTAAGTCTTGAGCCAAAACAAGCCTGGTACTATTTTGTAGATTTATTAATATTAAGAGTATCAAGAAAATCCTAATCACCATTTTATTGTCTTTCTAAAGGATAAATTTAATACTTCAAAATTGCAATAGTCTCCACTCTATCGCTCAGTCAACATTTGATTTAGTTTTCTTTTAATCTCACTTTTTTTGTGGGTTGAAACATACCAATCAATTGTTTTATGTAACCCATCAAAAAATTTATATTTTGGTTCCCATCCCAAAAGTGACTTTGCCAAACTATTATCAGATACCCTATTGGCTGGCCCCATAGGCATATCTGGCATGAGTTTTATTTCAGCTTTCTTACCCATATACCTCAAAACCTCCTTAACAGCATCTATCACTTTGATTCTTTCCATTGTCCCTAAATTGACAGCAGATCCATCATTAATTTTTTCAGCAGCCAAGATGGTACCTTCAACTATATCTGAGATATAAGTCCAGTTTCTTATCTGTTGCCCAGTACCCCAAACTTCAAATGGATCTTGTCCAACGAAAGCTCTCGCAATAAAGGCAATAACAGCATGGTCTTCCTTACCCCTTGGTCCATAAACAGTAAAATATCTACAGGAAGCAGCCTTTAATCCATACTCTTTGGCATAAGCTCTTAGGACTCTTTCACTAGTCAATTTCTCCCAACCATATTCATTGTCAGGATCAAATGGGGGTCCTACCATCTCTTCCGTCAAAAAGAGTTCTTTGCTTAAATCAGCCTGGATATATTTAGGATAAACACATCCAGAGGAAGCATATACTATTTTATCAACCCCTGCTTTTAACCCTTCCCAAAAAACCAGTCCAGATAGAAGGTTATTATTAGCAGGCCCTGCCTGATGTAAATCAACATATCCTCTTCCTCCGTGATCTGCTGCTAAATGAAAAATTACATCGATCCCCTCAACAGCCCTTTTGGTAATTCCAATCTCCCTCAAATCACCTTTTGTAAATTCAATGTTTGGATAAAACTGGAAAAGGGGAGCTATATATTCAAACTTACCAGAACTTAAATCATCAACTATTCTGATCTGTGCACCCTTTTCTAAAAGTGCTTCCACAAGGTGTGAGCCAATAAAAGAAGCACCTCCTGTAACTAGGACTTTTTTATTTTTCCAAAAGTATATAGTTGAAGCTATTCCATTTCCATTCATCTTTTAACAACCTAATTTTAGTTAAAACAAAATACACTTTACATCTATATTTGTCAACCACTCTAAATTATATATTTTCTATTAATTTTAAACTTTTTTTAATTGAGCTGTCCCATGAAAAATTTTTACTCCAGGCAATACAATTTTTACTAAAAGTATTTAATTTCTTGGTGTCATGAATGAGCCGCCAAATCTCTTTTGCCAGAATTTTAGGATCTTGTTTGCAAAGAATTCCAGTTATGTCATTTTTTACGGAATCCTTCAAACCTACAACATTATACCCTACACAAGGAGTACCCATTGCTGCAGCTTCTATCACAACTAAACCCCAACCTTCTCTTTTTGAAGGATTTATTAGAATATGAGCTCTTTTTAACAGTTCAAACTTTTTTTCCTCTTCAACAAATCCCCAAAATTTAATTCTGTTAGTCAGGTTAAAATTCTTTGTCATTTTTTTTAAGAATTCAAAATATTTTTTTTCTCCATTTCCTATTATCCAAAATTTAAAGCTTTCTTCTTTACTGAGGATTTCAAAAACTTTTAAGGTATCCTCTACCCCCTTATCCTTTGCTAATGCACCTAAAAAAGTGATGGTTATCTTACCTTCCTTACGAATTCTATGATTTGGCACTAGAACATTTACACCATTATTTATAACTGTAATATTGCGTTTTGGAATACCCCAATTAGTTAAATCAGACATGGTAGATTTAGAGATAGTCAGAAAGGGTATATTTTTGTAAATAAGTTTAAAAATAAAAGGCTCAAAAATTGTCCCTATTAAAGCTGGAATTAAATTCCAAGGTCTCGGCCATGGATTTAAAAACCATATATTTTTAGCAACCTCGTGTATAAACCCTAATTTTTTTATTCCGATATAAATTGGTGTGAAAAAAGGAATACCATGAAATTCATCAATTATTAAATTATATTTAATATGATTTTCAAATAAATACCACCAAAAAGCCCTTATCTGTACCTCAAAAAATTGGTTTCCTTGACGAATAATATTAACTCCTTCAATCAACTCGAATTTCTTTGCTCTCTTAAAATAAGAGGTGAAAAGCGTCACACTATGTCCGGATTTAACCCAACCTTTAGCATATTCAAAAGTAACTATCTCTGCACCACCAGCATTTGGATGTTTTGGACCTCTCCAGGAAAAAATCAAAATCCTCATGTTTTTACCCTCCAAATCTGCGCATCAGAATTAAAATATATTTGTTCAACCCCCAAGTCGCCTGGCGAAAACGGAAGTTTTTCAATGTAATCTTCGTGTTTAACAAGATAGATATACTTTATTCCTCTTTTTTTTAAATAGCTCTTTGTTTCTTCTGGTTTTAGTTTGGTTACCTTGGTAAAGTTCTTTGAGTAAACTTCGATCAATTCTGTATCATATCCTAAATTTTTGCTCCCTAGTTTTCCAACATAACTGCGTTTATTGGCAAAAGCTGCTACATTGCTGCCTATTTGTCCTTTACAATGTAAACAATCTCTGTCTAAAATTAAAACCTTACCCAAAGGATAAGTCTTAAGTTTTAATAAAGCATCGACCTCGGATTGGCTGACATAATACTCATCAGTGTTTCTCAAATACAAAAAAGTTATGCATGTCAATAATAAAATTATAAAACTCATAAACAAAATCTTTTCTTTGCCGACTGACTTATTGAACTTATAAAACAAGAATAGTAGTAAAATTAAAAATCCTAAAACTGTAATCTTCACACGCGTCGTTCTTAAAAAGTATGTTGCTTCAATTTTTAGATCCCTAAATTTGTATCCTGATACAGGTGCTGGGAATTGATCCAGAAAGGTTAAACTGATACTCGGTTTAGATTTCTCTTGTTGAACCAAATCAGATCTAGTTAAAAAGCCTGGCAATATTTGACTAGTATTATTAAGAGTTATCTTATTATAGAAAAATTCGATTGATCTACTTTCACCCAAATCAATTTTAAACCGATCACCTACTTTTGATGTACTGAAAGAATCAATATTTTCAAATTCCAAGTATCTTTGAGGATCAATAACTGTATCAATCACAGAAGGCAAATTGATATTTAACTCGATTTGTCCATTTATGGAGGAAAAGAACGGTTCTTGAAAATTTTTCTGGTAGACCCTCAGATCTATTAACCTCAATTTTTTCGAACTCTCATCAAATACTAAACCAGCTCTATAATTTGGATTCTGATACCAGATTACCTTATTTTTCGTATTTTTTAACAAATCTTCAGACTCAACAATATACTCTTGTGATAAATTCGGATACTTCTGCCTATACCAATGACTAAATTGCTGCATATTTGCTATTGTAAAATTGCCTTTTTCAGCGAATTTTTTTGCTATATCTAAATACTTGGAGTACTGGGTATTTGCTAAATATGTTTCAGGTGAAAAATCACCTTCCAAACCAAATGTAATCTGACCAAATTCATTTTTACCCCGCCCAGCATAAAGATTAATTAAACCCTCAAGATAAGAATCCTCCAGACCAATTGAGTAATAGTCTTGTGTACTATAAAGGGAGCCGCGCAGCTCACCAGGACTCTTATAACCGTTTAGAGGATCCCTGGGGGCCCACTGTAAATTAACCAAGTCTAATTTATTTTCAATGCTTTGGGCAGGCATGGCAGCATGATTTCTGGAAGGATAGTAAGGAGCAGCCCAATATTGCCCCCAAATTGTATATCCATCAGTCCCTAACTGATCTGCAACTACTAAATTTGCATTGACTCCATATTTTTTTTGCATGTACTCTAGAGAAAAACTATCAATCCACCAGGCCCCAACTGAAGTCGGGTAATATCCAAACTGAAGTTTAAATTTTTCAAAAACCCCGTCAATAAACTTGATCCTATCAACCTGACTATAACCCGATAAAAAAAGTGAGTTTGACCGATGCCATGAATCAGTTTTTTGATAAGTAATATTCATATTCGTAGCAAAATTTTCTGTTACCTCCATGAATATTCCAATATCCTGATCTATGTTCATAGTTTGAATGACCTCTTTTATTCCGGGGAAAGATAAAATGTCATAGGTTAAAAGCCAACTGGCTGCCAATTTCTTGTTCGCCACCTGCTCATATTGATTTTTTAAACTATCTACAGGTTTTTGTGAATAAACTGAAATTCTAATAGGATTGACCAAAGTTATAATTTGAGTCGCTTCTTTTGCATTAACTTTTAACGGAAAAATAAGCAAAAAAAATACAGTAAGCCAAATAATTAATTTTCGCATTTTTGTATCTTCACCCAATATTAACCCTAAAATTGAGCTCAGGATCATATCTCCATTTTCTTTTGTTTTTGTTAGAGTAATAATTTAAAATTCTTAAGCGATAAAATACTGCCAGAGTATCCTTAATCATAAGCCATACAATCTTTAAAAATTTCTGACTTGTTATAGTCGAGTTTTTGCCAAAATCAAGCTTTATGTCCACTGGTGCTTCATAAATCCTCTTATAATTTAAATGGTAAGCCACAGATAACATTTCTATGTCGAAGGCGAAAGTCTTAACGAGTAATCTTGGCAATACTTTTTCCAAAACTTCTCTCCTGAAAAATTTAAGTCCTACTTGTGTATCCTTAACCTTAAGCCCGAATAAGATTCTCACTAAAACCTGGTAGCCAATAGATAACAATCTCCTCTGCCAGGGATACCGAACTTTCGAAACCGGATGCCTTTTTGATCCGACTATTATATCTGCTTTATACCATTCAAAATGCTCCAAAAGCATAGATAAACCATTGGGTTCCAAATCCATTCCCGAATCAATAAAACCAATAATTTCGCCCTTACTTTTTGCCATACCGAATCTAACTGCATATCCTTTACCCTTATTGTGGTCATAACCCACAACTTTAAAATTTCTAAATTTTTTGGAAAAATTCTTCGCTCTTTCAAAAGTCTTATCCAGTTTTCCATCAATTACACAAATGAGCTCAGTTTTGTAGCGTAATTTATTCAATACCTTTTTTATTTTATTTAAATCGCGGACAATGGTTTTTTCTTTTTTAAATGCTGGTACTATCACCGAAACAAATGGAGTCTTCATCTAAGTTTAGTATTATCTCTTTCTAAGCAAAAAATACAAGAGAGAGTGGTGCTTAAATTTTTCTTAGTATAAACCTGCTCCAGAAATAATATGTACAAAGAAAAACAAGCATTGCGGCACAGACCATTATGGAAACAAATATAACTTCTCTTAAGCTTCCATGATAGAGCCAAATTCCCAGGGCTTGTAGTAAAGCCGCCAATACTGGCACCAATACCATTTTGGTCTTATTTAGGGATAGAAAAAAACTTACAAATGAAATCGATAATGAAAAAAGGGCAATAAATATTCCAAATAATACTAAATGTTTTGTTGCTTCAACATAGACTGAACCATAAAGTATATTCACACTATGAACAGGTAATAATAAGTATAAGAATATCACTCCAAGGGAGATAAAGAAAGTTAGACCTAAGCTATATAAAAATATTTTATCAAATTCCTGTCCCTCAGATTTTCTTTTTGAAATCAGGGGAAACATTACAGAAGCAATCGGAGCTGTTCCAAAAAAAATTATTCTTCCCAAAGTAGAGGCTGCAGCGTAAACTCCCGCATCATGAGAGGTAAAGAAATGCTTAACCAACAGTAAATCTGTAGAAATTAAAGAGGTTGTAGCAAATGAATAACACAATACTGGTAAAGTAAATAAAATTATTGATCTAACACTTGGGCTTACATGCCCTTTTATCTTAGTATAATCTAATAGATAGTTTCTTGAAATAATAAAACTAACTAGCGCTGCCACAGTAATGGCTCCAATCGCACCTGCAACAGAAAACCCAAAAAGTACTAAAATTACACCCAATATCAGTTTAATACCACTCTCTGCAAGTATACTGATAATCATTTCTTTAAAGCGCAACAAACCCTGCAAGACCGATTTATTTAAAAAAGAAGGTAAGCTAAACAAGAAAGTACCGGCAATCAAAATTATCAAAAAGTTATTTTTTATGTTTAGAAAAGCTGAGATTAGAGGAGATAATAAAATTATGCAAACTGTCATAAAAATTGCCAAATAATAAATTCTCCTGGAGAACCAATTTATTAGTCCTTTTGTTTCTTCCTCTTTTTTGGCTGATGAAATAAATTTTATTATCACCAGTCCAAAAGACATTGGTATAATCCCTAATAAACTTATTAGGGAGAATAACGCAGATAATTCTCCATAAGCAGATGGCCCAAGTAATCTTCCCATGATAACGTGATATAAATAATTAGAAGCATTTACTAAATTGCTGCCAATTATCATTACAGCACTACCTGAAAATAAAGCATTGTTAGTAACTAGTTTTATATATTCTTTCATGCCACCCAATATCCCCTTATAAAAAGTGCAGTTTCAATCACAAGCAATATCAGACTGATGCATGCTAGACTGATTTTTAAAAATAACGGCAAAGTTTTAATAACCAATCCTAAAACAATAAAACTCGGAAACAGTACTAAAACATATCTCGGAAGTGAAGAGAAACTTCCTTGAATTGTTGGAAGAAGATATCCAAAAAATGCAAAGAATAAATAGGATAATCGAATTTTCTTAAAGTAACCGAATATTGGAAGGGCAAAGAAAATAATACCCACTGCAAATTCTAAAATTATTGTTGTGAAAAGTGAGGATAAATCAGCAGTTGTAATTATCTTTAAATATCTAAAAAGTATCTGGGGAAATAATATTATTCCTCTTTGGTGCTGCTCACCAACAATTAATTGTAAATTGTAAAAAGCTAAAGGATCACCAATACTGTTGTATAGATAAACCATATAACTGATAAGGCCCAGCGGAATAAACAAAATCCAAAAACTTTTCCTGACAGGAATTTTATTTGTAAATACTTCAATCAGAAAACTTAAAAAAATTAAGATACCAAATACCCGCGTAAGGCTTGCCAAAAAGCCAAATATAAATGCCCAAAAATATTTTTTTGTACGGAAAAAAAAGAAAGATCCCGTAACCAGCATGAAAAATAACGCCTCTGAGTAAACAGCATTAAAATAAAAAGACGTGGGAAACAGAATTAAAAGGATTATCACTCCCAGTGAAAAATTTGGTGAGTAATCCAATTTCAGAAGTTTATAAAAAAAGATTAAACCGGCAAGAAAACCTACGGAGGAGATAACTAAACCTGCCTTTGCCAATTCATAAACTGTTACTTTAGGAACTAGCATAATTATAGAAATAATTTTGGGGTACAGAGGAAAAAAGGCATGGGTATACTGCTGGTATCCGTATTGTGCAATTGCAATAAAGTGCTCACCGTCAAAATTTGCCCAGGGCAAAACATAATATTTATTTATATAACTGGACATTCCTCCTCCCAATAAGTGCGGGCTATATAGAGGAAGCAATTCAAAGGAAGCAATCAATACAAGTAAAAGAAGGACTTTCCAGATAATTATCAGACAAAGAATGGAAATATAATTAGGATCAATTTTCTTAAGCAAGAACATTTTCATAAACTTTAACAGTTTCGAGTGCAGTTTTTTCCCAGGAATATTTTTTTACATTCTCATGCCCTAATTTAATTAATTTCCGGCGAAGGGTTTGAGAATTAAAAATGTTATTAACAGCTTCTGATATTTCGCCTACATTTTTGGGGTCAACCAGTATTGCTCCGCTATCTGCTATCTCTGCTGTTGCGGAGATATTTGAAGTAATAACAGGCAAACCACAGGCTTGAGCTTCCAGTATTGGTAGGCCAAATCCTTCATAAAAAGACACAAAAATTAAGCTCGCTGCCATATTCATAATTGCCACTAATTCCTCGTTTTCAACATAACCTAACAACTGTACTAATTTATTTTCAGAATACTTTTCTAAAAAAATCTTGTGGCTTTTTTTTTCCGCGTGATGAAGATTGGTTTTGTCCAAAAAAGAATTTCCGATGACAACGAGGTTCTTATTGGCTTCAAGGCATGCCTGAGCAGTATTTAATATATTTTTATTCCAATTAACATTACCAACATACAAAACAAATTCATCTGGCAATCCATACTTGTTTTTGACTTTATTTAGCAGAGTTTCATCCGATATTTTCCTAAAATGTTCATCAGGAGCTAAATATATTGAAAAAACTTTTTTGGGATCAATTTTTAAAATCTGAATAATATCATTGCGTACAGTTTCTGATATTGCGATTACAGCTCTGGCTTTTTTAATTGCAAGCTTTTGAAACCAGATATTAATCCTGCCTTTAATCCCGGGAGGATAATGTTTGGGATATTGTATGGGAATTAAATCAGGGATTGTAACTACATATGGCTTTGAGAGATTAAGAGGTAGGGTGTGTTTAAATAAATCAAAGAAAGGAAAGTGAACCAGGTCAAACTTACTATAATCTGTTTTATTCTCGATTAATTCTATGTCGGCATCCGTGTATTTTTTAACTGCATTAAATAAATTCTGAGAATAAAAGCCAATACCTCTTGTCTCGCTTAATTTATGCATTCGGGAAACATCAAGTGCAATTTTCATTTCTTGTTTATATGCCTCCAGTATGCTCTGGGAAATCTTAGGGCTGAGAAAAAAGAAAATACTAAACCCTGGAATCCATCTAAAATACCCTTATTTAAGACAGTCGTCTTTAAAAACCAGCTCGAAGGTTTTAAAATTAAGTAATCAATCGCTGTTGATAAATTAATTTCTAATCTTTGAGTTTTAAATTCAGAAGCTAATAGATCAATATATCTGTTATTTCTATCAAGATATCTTTTAAAGGTTTTAGAGTCATTATGAATTAAATCATTCTCCAGCCAGCCAACCCTTCCTTTCACAACCATTTGCTCGTGAACACTTTTGCATGGAAGATAAGCTTTGTCTTTTTTAAATAACCTGATTACACCATCAGGATAAACCCCCCCGTATCTTAAAAACTTACCCAGAAAAAAATTAAGTCTCGGAAAGAAAAATGCTTCGTACTCACCATCCTCAGTACCAATCTTTCCATCTCTTAAATCAAGTAGTTTTTGGTGACGCAAAAATAAATTTCTATTCCTTATCGTTTGCTGGTATTCCTCTATTTCATTATTGCTCATTTTTATTATTTTGATTATCTCCTTACCAAGTTTTTCACTAACCCTTTCATCAGCATCTAAATAAAGAATCCAATCACCGGAAGCTATATCAAATGCTTTTTGTTTGTTGATATGGAATATCGGGGGATTATCACAAATTGTAACGCTGGCTCCGTATTTTTTAGCTGCTTCAACTGTATTATCTGTAGAAGAACCGTCAACTATTACAATTTCATCAACAATATTTTTAATCGATTCTAAACAATCCCCAATATTCTCACCCTCATTATAAGTTGCAATTGCTGCTGATAATTTAATTTTTTTATCCATAATTATCGGGTTATGAAGCTCCACGGGCTTACGCCCGTGGTTTCTTCTAGCTTCAAGCGACTACGCCGCTTGTCCTCGTACTGCGTACTCGGAGTAATCTTCATCCTCGGGTTTACACCCGAGGTTTTAAGATTAGTCGCTATAAATATAAATGCCCTTTCCCCATTAGGAAAGTAAACCTGATCTATAATGTTAGCATTTTCCCCTGCTTCTTCCGGAGTTGCTACAAATAGTATCTCGTTTGAGTTTTTGATTTCTTCTTTTGTTATTTTGTGAAATTCATATTTATCAAAACTTCTTACTGTCCCGAAATTAAATTTATCCCTTTCAGAAAGCAATGCCTGGGGCTGGTATTTTTTAGGATCATATTGTTTGAAAAATAAAACCAAAATATACGGCTGGTCATAACGGTCAGTTATCACAACTTTATCAAAACTATTTTCATATTTATTTAGCTTTTGAACCATCTCTGAAAAACCATATTCCCAGGCTAACGGATATCTTTTAGGGGAATGAACATAATAGCTTTCCAAGTAGTGCACAAACTCGAAACCCAAAATAAATAAAAGGAGTATTCCTGCGGTTATTTTTACTTTTCTTAATGTTATGCACTTTAAGAGATTAATAAACCCGCAACTCATTATTAAAGTTAGTGGTACCACCATACTTAAAGCCCTGACCGCATGGGGTGTCTGATAAGTCATAGCTGAAGCAAGCGGTGCAGTTATAACCCAAATGATTATTAAATATTTTAGTCTAGATTCAAATTTAATTATAAAAAAGATCCCTGCTATTAAAAATAGGGACTGGATTAAGAAGAATTGTCCAGTTTCAGGAACTTTATTCCTGATCAATGGGTCACCATTGATAAACAGAAAATCAGCTGAGAAATGATCAAGATAATGTCCTAGAAAATTAGGCAAATATGCTGTAATTTTGTTATGAAAAATTTTGGCATTAAAACTATCCAGAACTTGATGCTCCCCTCTAAGCTCATTTACCCGGTTTGCAGGACCCGGATCTGCAAAGGAAGATAATCCTTCGAATCTGGCGCTGCCCTGACCGGATGTAAATTGAAAAATCAAGGGAATACTTAAAACAAACAAAATAGCTATCGAAATAAACGAGTTTCTGATTTTTTTCTTAGTAGCTTCCCAAAGTTCTCTCCTATATATAAATCCGGATAACAGCAGAAAAACCGGCACTACCAATCTTGGTGACTGGTACAAATACATTGATACTAAAAACGATAGCAAACTCCAAAAAAGATAACTATTCTTACTTAAAGTTTTAATGAATAAATAAACACCTAAAGCAATAAAAAAAGTTGCAGCATTAGTTTCCCATCCACCCCTTGAATAATGAATCGCCCAGGGATTAATAGCTAAAAATAAACTGGAGAAAAATGCAATTTTGCGGTCTTTAAAAATTTCTTTCGCCAGCAAATAAATTAAGATAACAAGTCCTGTACCTAAAAGAGCTGAGGGTAACCTGACTGCCCATTCATTAAGTCCTAAAACCACAACAAAAGGAATAACAAAATAAAAGTATAATCCCGGTTTATAGTCGCCAAAAGATTTAAAGCTTAGAGGTAAAACTTCACCGTATTCATCCCTACCGGTTTGAATTATTGAATAAGCATTGTAGCCGATTGCTGCCTCATC
>CAYMUB010000024.1:0-4817 GCA_964393545.1 uncultured Gammaproteobacteria bacterium
TTTACTGCAAATGTAAGATTTCGGCTACAAATTTGCTATAATTCGTCGGCTTATACCTTGTATAAACCTCCTCATTCTATCAAATTTTCGCGCGAAATCTTTCATTTTCGTCACAAACCTTATTACGCAATGGGTTTAATATAGAATCTAGTATCTTGTATCTGGAATAGAATAAAGAATATAGAATATTACAAATTCAAAATTTACCAAGTTAAATAATTTCGCTTTGCAAAATTAGACCAAAGGGCTATTTAACCGGGCGAAATTCAAGCTTCAAGATACAAAAGCACCGGCGGGGATGCCCTGCTGGTCAAGCAAGATTCTAGTTTAAAATTATGTTATCAATTATTATATCAACGCTTAACGAAGAGGAGGGAATTGCCAAAACAATTTGTTCAATACCGAAAGAAATAAGAAAAACTTCAGAATTAATTGTTGTTGATGTTTCGGATGATTTTACGCCCATTATTGCCAAAGAATTAGGAGCCATTGTGCTAAAAGAAAAAAGAAAAGGCAAGGGTTGGCAAATGAGACAAGCTGTTAAAAAAAGCAAAGGAGATATATTAATTTTTATGGACGGAGATGGCACAGATCCAGGTCAATATATACCAAAGATGCTTAAAAAGTTAGAAAAAGCTAATCTTGTTTTGGGTTGTCGGAGTTCAAAAAAGTTGAAATTAAAGAATCAGAAAACCTACCCCTGGCAGTCTTATATAATATGGGATATAATTTTTTATCCTACAAATCAAATATTGGGACTGAAAGTTTCAGACCCTTTAGCTGGGTTTCGCGCTATACGACGCAATGATTGGGACTTGCTAGATTTAAAGAGCAATGACTTTGCTATTGAAACAGAAATGAATATTAAGGCCGTTGAGAAAAGTTTTATTATAAAACAAGTTTTTATTCCTAGTTTAAAAAGAGCAGGGGGTCTTGGCAATAGCAAATTCTTGAAAAATCCCAAGATGTGGTTTAAAATCTACAAAATGATTTCAGATTATAATAAAGAAAAAAAATATGAAAAATAAAATTATAAAATAGACCTGTTGCGTAATAAGGTTTCGTGCGAAAATTGAAGATTTTGAGATAAAAATTTCAAAAAGCGACAAGGTTTATCCTCTGGATAAGCCGCGAAGCTTTTGGGAATTTTTAGCCAAAATATGCAATTTGCAGTAAAGCCTTATTACGCAACAGGTCTAATATAATATTATAAAATGATGCTCCAAAGATTAAAGAAATCTCTATATTTTCTTGTAGTTAGCATACTTCTTGCTACTATAACAGGTGTTTTTTTACCTCCTGCAAAAGAAGCTAGAGCTGCGATAGCGCTAGTACAAAAAAAGACAGCATCAGGTACGACTTCAGCGAATATTGAGTGGGATTCACCTACCACTGCAGGAAATATTCTTATTGCTTTAGTAAATAATGTATCTGTGTCTTCCGGACATAATGTTACTTCGCCGAGTGGGTGGGTTTATGCAACGTCCGCTACTTTTGGAACATATAATCAATTTCAGATATTCTACAAAGAAAATGCACCATCGCAATCTTCAACGGGAAACTTTACTAGTTCTACTGGTGATGCTTTAGAGGTGATTGCATTAGAATATAGCGGAATTGCCAAGTCTTCTTCACTCGATAAGTCGAATGCAACTATAGCCACAAGTCCAAGTACGAAGATTAGTACTGGCGGATCGGGAGTAACTAGTCAAGTAAATGAGTTAGTTGTTGTAGGCGTTGGAAGCGCTTCAAATGTTACTTTTAGCGGTGCAACTAACAACTTTACGATTCAACAAACACTATCTCAAATAGGATTTTTAGACAGAGTGGTTTCTTCAGTTGGTTCTTATAGTGCATCTGTAACTCAATCATCGCCGGCTATTTGGGGTGGGTTAATTGCTACTTTCAAGTCAGAGGACGCAGGGAGCTCTAACTCCGCCCCCTCCATCTCCGCTGGACCCTCAGACGGAGGTTCTTATTCTGGAGCTCCAACAACAGCAGGAAGCGCAGTCACCTTCACTGCTACAGCTACAGATTCTGAATCAGACAACTATTATCTTGCAATATGTAAAACTAATTCGGTTACCGCAGTAAACAGTTCAGCGCCAACGTGTCCTGGAGGCAGTTGGGCAGTATCATCATCAACAACTTCGGGATCCCAAGCTTCAGCAAGCCATACAACTACATCATCTAATTCGGGGAGTCAAACATGGTATGCGTTCGTCTGTGATAGTAATTCAAGTTCTCTATGTTCCTCATCATCCCAAGGTTCAGGAAACAATGGTTCTCCATTCGTAGTTACGGGTGGAAGTGGATTAAGTCCAACTGGAATTAGAGTTGATGTTTCAACTACAGGCGGTGATGATACCTTTAATTTCATAACAACTGGGTCAGGTTATGTAAACTTCTCAATAACTACTCTTAGTAGTTCAGGATCTGACACCCAAAATGGATTAGCTCCGGGGACTTACTCACTTCAACAGATACTCCCTCAAGGATGGAATGAAGACAGTTTTACTTGTGACAACGGAACACCAGATGCCATAGTAGTCGTAGACCAACAAATCACAACTTGTTCTATTTCAAATGAAACGGTAAATCCGGTTCCCGTCATAGACTTTATTAGTCCCACAGGGGTCTCTGTTGGGTCTACTCAAGTAGTTATTACCGTCACAGGAAGCAACTTTATACCGTCTTCTACAGTAAGGTTTAATTCAAAAAATTTAGCTACCACTTTTATTTTGTCAACTAAGTTGACCGCTATCGTACAAGCAACAGAACTAGGTGATGTCTGTGGTTTTGATGTTGTAGTCTCAAACCCTGCTCCAGGAGGAGGAATTTCAAACTTAGCAAAATTCACCATATCAGATCTCATTCCAAGTATTAGTAGCATCAGCCCGTCATCAAGAGCTTTTGGATTAGGCGCCTTTACAATGACGGTCAATGGAACCAACTTTAAAGCAGACTCCGTAGTTAATTTTAATGGACAAGACCAAGAGACAACCTATATTTCTTCAACTAAACTTACAGCTAAAGTTCTTGAATCATATATTTCTAGAATAGGCGCTTTTGCAGTTTTAGTTTTAAATCCAACTGTGGAGTGCATTACATCTGAAGAAGAAAATCCAAATGATTTAACTCTGGGAAACCCAATACCAACCACTACTAGCATTTCTCCTGCATCTGTTGATGTCGGAGGGCAAAGTTTTGTACTAGTGGTTAATGGAACCAAATTTATACCAACTTCCCAAGTAAGAATAAATAATCAGGATAGGGTTACTACTTATATCTCTAATACAAGGTTAACAGCATTAATTAACTCCTCTGACATATTAAGCCCAGTTTCCTATAATATAACAGTGTTTAATCAATCTCCCGGAGGAGGTACTTCAAATGCTCGAGTCTTATCAGTAAACTCAAATATCCCATCGCCAACTATAACGAGTATTTCACCGGATTCAGCTGATGTTAATGGTTCGTCCTTTACTGTTGCCATTACAGGAACTAATTTTGTCAGCAATTCACAAGCAAAATTCAATAATCAAAGTAGAACTACCGCTTATGTATCTGCCACTCAACTTACCGTGCAAATTCTTGATTCAGATTTAAAAACTGGAGGATTATACGATATCATAGTTAGCAACTCATCATCTGGAGGAGGAGTATCTAATCCAAAAGCTCTCTCTATAAATAATCCCTTACCAACAATAACCAATATTTCACCAACATCAGCTAATCAAAATGGTTCAGCGGTTATTGTTACAATTACGGGAACCAACTTTGTAAAAAACTCAAAAGTTAAATATGATAACAATGAAAAAGCCACCACATATGTTGCTGCTACTAAGCAGTTAAGGATTGTAGTTACCGAAACAGATTTATTAACTGCAGGAAGTTTTGATGTTGTTGTAACTAATCCGTCTCCAGGGGGTGGTACTTCAAATACCGAGGTATTTACCATAGGTAGTGGAGGAGAAAATCAAGGCAACCCATCTCCAACCATTACCAGTATTTCGCCTTCATCTGCCACTGCAGGAGATGCTGGATTTAACTTAACTATCACCGGAACCAATTTTATTGCAACCTCGCAAGCTAAGTTTAACAATCAAAATAGGACTACCACATTTGTTTCTTCAACCAGTCTCAAAGCCCAAATTTTATCATCTGATCTTACAACTTCAGGAAACTACAATATAGTCGTAGTAAACCCATCGCCCGGAGGTGGAAATTCAAATAGTCAAGTATTTAAAGTTAAAACAAGTAATAATATAGTAAAACTTACTGATAATCCTTGTTCTGATAGTTCAAACTTCGATGAAGTAGTTATTAATAGCACTTCAAGTACTGGAGTAAACTATAATTTTCCTAATAGTAAGACTCCGGGAACATATTATGTAAGCGTTTACTCTCCAACGGGGCTTAGTGAATCAGCTTACGCCCCTTATACTTGGTGGAACTGGCCAATCCAACCACCTAGTGGGCAAAGAAGGGTACACGGGGCAAATATATATTTAATCAAAAACGATTCAGCTAAATTTTCTCCAGACCCTTCAGCTCCCCCCGGAGGCCAAAGAGTTTCAAATCAGGATATTGACTTTGGGGGCGAAAATATTGACGTGCCACCTGCAACCGGTAATGTTATGACACAAGTGGCAAATACGGTAAGGTACTTTACTGCATCTGTTGATTTTAAAAAAGGAGATTTTTTGACTCTTATTGTAAACGCCATTAAAATATCAGGAAACGATATTCAGGGAAGTTATCAAAAAAATACAGGGTCGGTTCATGTGCGCATCTGCTCTAGTGGGGGTGGTGGC
>CAYMUB010000025.1:0-10694 GCA_964393545.1 uncultured Gammaproteobacteria bacterium
GGGTTGTAAACTCCTTTTATCGCCGAAGATTATGACGTTAGGCGATGAATAAGCACTTGCTAACTACGTGCCAGAAGCCTCGGTAATGCGTAGAGTGCAAACGTTATCCGGATTTATTGGGCGTAAAGAGTTGCGTAGGCTGATTTGTGTATCTTACTTGAAAGGTCCCGACTTAATCGGGATTTTGGGTAAGACATAGCAAATCTTGATGGTTGGAGAGGGTGCTGGAACCGATGGTGTAGCAGTGAAATGCGTTGATATCATCGGGAACACCAAAGGCGTAGGCAGGCACCTAGACAACACATGACGCTGAGGCACGAAAGCTGGGGGAGCGAAACAGATTAGAGACCTGTGTAGTCCCAGCCGTAAACTATCTCTGCTAGACAATCGGGCTTGCCTGATTGTCGCAGCTAACGCGTTAAGCAGAGCGCCTGGGGAGTACGAACGCAAGTTTAAAACTCAAAGGAATTGACGGGGACCCGCACAAGCAGTGGAGCGTGTTGTTCAATTCGATACAAAACGAAAAACCTCACCAGGGTTTGACATGTATCTGCAAATCCCATGAAAGTGGGACTCTTTCGAAGGTGATACACAGATGCTGCATGGCTGTCGTCAGCTCGTGGCGTGAAATCTGAGAAAAGATTTCTTCGCGCCCCTCCGAAGTAATTCGGAGTGCAAAATTCGGCTCATATCGGTGAAACCATTGACTTTTGGGTTACTTTTGGGTAATCTGAAAGTACAGGTAATACCGAGGGAAGTCGGTTAGTATGGACGGTAGATGATAGAGGATAGAAGGTAGAGATTTGAAGATGGATGGTAGAAAGTTTAAGATGGAAGTATGCTTAGAAGCTTTAAAGATTTGGAAGTTTACAAAGAAAGTTACAAATTAGCAATTATTGTTAATCAAAACTGTAACAAACTTCCAATGTATGAGAAAAATGATTTAACTTCTCAACTGCGAAGAGCTTCAAAATCAGTTCCATCTAATCTAGCTGAAGGTTGGGCAAAGAGAAGGTTTGAAAAGGAGTTTAAAAAGCATATTGATAGCGCACTCGGTTCATGTAATGAAATGGAGGTGCATCTAAATATGGCAAGAGATTTAAACTACTTAAGTAGAACTCTTTGCGATCAACTTATCAGTCAATATATTTTTCTAGGTGGTAAATTAACCAACCTGAGGAATAACTGGAAAACTTATTAATCCATTATCCATTTTCAATCATCAACAATCTATTTTCTATTTTCCATCATCTATCGTCTAATTAACTTGACCCTGTAACGACTCATATATGAGGTACCAGATAATCTGGAATATAAACTCATATTAAACGCCGAACCCCGCACCGTAAAGTCGGCGGGGATGGTATAGTCTAAAGTTGCTAAAAAGCAAATTTGGAGCTGTTATCTTAAGTGATGAAACGAGCGCAACCCTCACCGTATGTTAAATAATTCATGCGGAACAGCCCCGATTCGTCGGGGAGGAAGGCGAGGATGACGTCAAGTCAGCACGGCTCTTACACCCTGGGCTACAAACACACTACAATGGCGAAAAACAACGAGTTGCAAGTACGCAAGTGCAAGCTAATCTCTTAAATTTCGCCTCAGTTCAGATTGGGGTCTGCAATTCGACCCCATGAAGTCGGAATTGCTAGTAATCGCGGATCAGCGTGCCGCGGTGAATACGTTCTCGGGTCTTGTACAAAAATAAATTGCGCCTTTCGGCCAATTTTTCCAGAAGGTGAGAATCCTTCTAAAAGTAAGTAGAGCTTTTAAAGCGAAATAGCATCCTCCTGCAGTAATGTTGGAGAGAGAAGGGCTAAAGTAGCAATCATTAGCTTGAAGTTGAGACGGCCTAATTAGTTGGCGACCTTTCGTACAGATAGGGAAGCTATTTACTAGATTATCTAATTAGGTAATTGGGCTCAAGATGATGACAAATGGAAGATATGGCTACAAAGGGAGATCCAGTATTGACTTCCAGTTGTTTTTAATAAACAATTGAAGTAGGTATTAGTGTGAACTAACACCGAGTAGATATTGGAAGTCTGCAGAGATCATAGTACCCCGCTAAGCGAGGGAAGGATCGAAGCTAATCAAACATGAGCGCATACAAATTCTTAAGTCCTTGGTATATTGTTGGTTTTACTGATGGGGAAGGATGTTTTGCTATTCTAGTAACGAAGCATAAAACAAAGAAAGCAGGTAGAGATGCAAATCTTTGTTTTGAGATTGAGCTTCGGGCAGATGACAAACCAGTTTTGGAGTTAATCCAAAAAAGGCTTGACTGCGGAAGAATAGTAGAACTCAATTATGAAAGATACGGATGGAAACCGCATGTAAAGTTTGTTGTTAGGAAACAAAGCGACATTCTTTATAAGGTTATTCCGTTTTTTAAAAAATTTCCCTTAATAGGTAAGAAAGGAAAAGATTTTGGACTTTTCTGCCAAGCAGCAGAAATTTTCAGAAGGAAAGATCATCTTACTGATGAAGGTATAAATCAATTATTGAAAATTAGGGAATTTATGAATGATAGAAGGCCAATGTTTGGATAGTCGTCCGCGAGAGTACGGGAAAGCCGTGTGCTCCGTGGGGAGAGATAGAGTTTAGAGCGATCTAACAATCTAATCTCATAACACCGCCCGTCAAGGCAGCAAAGTCAGGGGCACCCGAATCCCGGGTTTACTCGGGAGAAGGTGAAACTGGCGATGAAGCTTAAGTCGTAAATGCAATCTGCATTTTGTTGCGACCTATCCTAGTAATAGGGTAGTGAAATCCAACTATATCGGTGAACTCCTACTTGATTTTCGTGTAACTTTCGGGTTATGCTGGAATAAAGGGAGAATACCGAGGGAAGTCCGCCAATTTGGCGGACCCCGTAGAGACTACACGTTGGCGCCTTAAAAAATGACAAAAGCTTATTTGCTTGGAGCATTACATGATGGAACAGTAAGAAGACTTACTTACCGCATTGTTCAAAAAGACCAAGAATATATAGAATTTCTTGTAAAAGAAATTAAAAATCTTGGTCAAAAGGCCTGGATGTATAAAGAAGGGAAGACTCGTAACTTATACGTTGCTGAGTTTTCAAGAAACCTTCTAAAAGATTTTATTGTTCAATCAGAACAAGACAAAATTGATTACATCAAAGGATATTTCGATGCGGAAGGTGGGGTTTCCAGAGATCCAAAAGTTCGATACTATATTTACTTTGCTCAAAAGAATTTAAAAGATTTAAAGCAGGTAAAAGGATGGTTAGAAGAACTAAGGATTAAATGTGGTTCCATTCATAATCCAAGTAAAAAGGTGGATCCAAACTACTGGCGATTTTTTATAAGTATTCAATCTTATGAAAAATTTGCAAAAATAATAGGTAGTTGGCATCCAATTAAAAGTCATTTTTTAAGGATGAAGATATAGTCCATGCCCTCAGTAATGAGTGGAGTAACATGAACAAGGTATCCCTAGCCGAAGCTGGGGATGGATCACCTCCTTTCTGGAGAATTGGTCAGATTTGATGAGTCTCGCTCTCGCAAGAGAAGAGTAAAGCACTTATTTGATCCACGTTTGGTCTCACGACCGGACAAATGCCTATTGAATGGTAGGCGAAAATGTTTAATGGAGCATAATTTCTTAAGTCTAAGAAATTGAATTTCATTCCCACCACTCTTTTGGTATTAAGTATTTGGAGTCACTTCTTGAACTCTTTTTGGATATAGAGATTGATAAGCTGCCTGTCTTTCTTCTAATCTCCATCTTTCTTGAACTCTTTCAGGAAGAAGTTCTATTATTCCATCTGCTATTAACATGGTAAGATCTCTTAAATTTAAATCTCCTCTTTGTTGTTTGATTTCTGTATAAGTGTGAACCTGACCCACATTTACTCTATTGGGTGAGACCCCAACTAATTGAAAGGGAATATCTGGATGGGTTTTAACTAAAAATGCAGGTCCTGTTCGAAGGCCTTTAAGCCCCCCTGTTTTATCCCTAGTCTCATTAGCAGCAGATGCTACTACTTGATGCAGGCTCAAAGCTTTATTTATTTCAGCTTCTGCTGCGCGGTCTGCCATACCCCGTCTGATCGGAATAAAACCATTTCCATACAGGATTGACCCAATGGTTAATCTTACTAAGGCATTAATCAACGGGTTATCAGAATTTAAAATATCTTTCTTGTTTGTTCTCTCTCTGACCTTAGAAGGTTCTGGAATACCAAAAAAAGTAGATTTGGCTAATGCTCTTGGTATTCTTCCTAAAGTTTTTTCTCCATCTTCTCCTCGGGTGTGTTTGAAAGAAGTACTATTGAGTCTAAAAACGTCTAGATTGTCTAAATGATTAAAGAAGTAAAATCTTGCACCATAGGCTGCTGGTGCATATCCTGTTACCTCAAGACCAGTTTTTTTGGCATACAAATTACATAGCCCAACCAGTATAGTTACAGCAAATAGATTTGTTGTATGCTCTCTTCTAACACCTAAGACCTTTTCGTAATAGACTTGTTCCGGTGAAAACATGAGAGCAAGCTTAGCAGAATTTGAGCATAGATTCAAATTTGAGGCCCGGACCAGATTTGAACTGGTGTGCGAGGTTTTGCAGACCCCTAGATGGCCACTCTCTCACCGGGCCATGAACTTGTTAATCTTAACATAAATTGAGCTTGAGACAAAAGAAGAACAAAATGGTAAAATACTAAAGTTTGGGCGGTTAGCTCAGCGGTAGAGCGCTTATCTGATAAGTAAGAGGTGAATGGTTCGACACCATTACCGCCCACCTTCATTTGTCTTCACTTCTTGTTTATCCTATACTGAATCTATTGTGACTAAAAAAGTTTTAGGAATTTATTTAATTTGGTTTATTGTAATTAATCTTTTTGCTTTTTATTCTTTAAACAGATTAAATCTAAATTCAGATACTGCTTATACTTGGATAAATCCACAAGAATTTAAGCAAAATAAAGCTTTAGATTTAATAAACTTAAGAGTTCACTGGGATAGCTTTTGGTATTTAAAAATTGTGAATGAGGGATACCAATATATTCCTGGACAACTATCCAGTATTGCTTTCTTTCCTTTATATCCAAGTCTAATTTGGGTTTTATCTCAAATACCTGTTTTCTCACCAGCTTTAGCTGGGTGGTTTATTTCAATCCTATCTTTAGGTGTAGGATTAATCTTTCTATATAAATTGGTTAACGAATTTCACCCTGAAGTTGATCCGTTGTTAGTAGTAACCTTACTATTAATCTTCCCCACAGCCTTCTTTCTGAACTCTGTTTATACGGAGTCTTTATTTCTTACTCTTTCGGTAATTTTTTTCTATTACTTGTTAAAGAAACAATTTATACTGGCAGCTGTTTTTCTATCTTTAGCTTCACTTTGTAGGATAAATGGATTATTTTTATTTGTTCCTTTTGGGTATGAATATTTTAAAACATTTGGTTTGAAAAGATTTATTAATTTTAATTTGTTCTCTTTTGGAATTTCTAGTTTAGGAATATTAAGTTTTATGTTATATCAATTTTTTCTATTCAATGAACCCCTGGCTTTTTTTAAATCTCAAATGGAGTGGGGGAGAAAGTTTGCAGTAAATAGCGAGTATTTTCAGTTGTTAACTCCTGCATCGTATAGTAATTTAGCTACAGACTTAGTCTTTTTCGCTGTTTCTATCACGATTGGAATATTAATTTTGAAAAAATTAAGGGTCAGTTATGGACTTTATGTTTTGACAACTGTCCTTATTGCAGTTTCTACAGGAACTTTAATGAGTGTTAGTAGATTTAGTTTAATATTATTTCCGATATTTATTCTTATAGCTTCAGTTAAGAATCAAAGATTTCAATTCGGATGGAATCTTATCTCAATTTTACTTCTTGCCATATATACTACTTTTTTTGTAAATAACTACTGGGCAGGATGAATACGGCAAACCTACAAGTCAGAGTAGGTGTTGGAGTAATGGTTTTTAAAAATGGCAAACTTTTGTTAGGAAAGAGAAAAAATGCTCATGGGGAAGGGGAATATGCAGGACTTGGGGGACATTTAGAATTTGGAGAATCTATAGAATATTGTGTTAAAAGAGAAGCTAAAGAAGAAGCAGGGATAGAGGTGAGAAACATTAAGTTTCTATGTCTTTCTAGCTTAAAAAGGTACAAAGGCAAACATTATATTGATATTGGCATGACAGCAGAATTGGTTGGGGAAGAACCTAAGATAATGGAACCTGAAAAGTGTGAAAAATGGGGTTGGTATGATCTTAATAATTTACCCAAGCCTTTATTTGCTGCTGAAGAAAACTACTTAAAAGCCCTAAGTTCAAATGAAAACTTTTTTGATGAATAAAATTCGTATTCTATCCCTTCTTCCAGCTGGAACAGAAATTGTTTATTTGCTAGGTTTAGAAAAGTATTTAATAGGTATTTCAGATGATTGTGATTTTCCCTCTCAAGTTAAAAAACTGCCTAGAGTTACTGAATGTTTAATAGATCAGAATTTAACCAGTAAAGAGATTGATGACAAAGTTAAAATTCTACAGCATCAAGGGATAAACATTTCCCATTTGGATCAAAATATTCTCAAAGATTTGAGGCCTAACTTAATTCTGACTCAAGATATTTGTTCTGTTTGTGCAGTTTCCTATACTCAAGTAAAAAAAGCAGCCAGGATTTTAGATAGAGAGACTAAGATTATTTCTTTAGAACCAGAATCAGTGGAAGATATTTTGGACAATATTCTTTTAATAGGAGAGTCTACAGGCAGTAGGCAACAGGCACAGAAAGTAGTAAAAAAACTTAAAAAAAGAATTGAAAATTGTAAATTGAAAATTAAAAATTCCAAAACCCGACCCAGGGTTTTGGTTATAGAGTGGCTTGAGCCAGTAATGGTAGCTGGTCATTGGGTACCAGAAATGGTAGTAAAAGCAGGAGGAGAGATGCTTATTACTAAACCAGGAGAGAAATCTTACACAATAAACTTAGCACAAATAAAATTAGATCCTGGTGTATTAATTATTAGTCCGTGTGGGTTTGATATAGAGAGAACATTGAAGGAAAGAAAAGTAATTGAGGATATAACACAGCATTTTAATAATGTTAGAATTTATTTAGTAGATGGAGATTCATATATGACCAGACCAGGACCCAGGATTGTAGATGGGATAGAAATTTTGAGTGAGATTTTCTATCCAGAAATCTTTAAAAGAAAATATAGTTATAAAAGTTGGGTAGAATATAAATGAAAAAAGAACTGATCATTGTTTTATTACTACTTTTGTTAAGTCTTCCTGCTGTTAAGTCATTACTTGCTCCTGGTGGATATACTAGCCATGATCTTACGCACCATATTGTTAGACAAATAGATATGGATAGGCTTTTATCAGAAGGTCAATTTCCACCCCGTTGGTCAGGGGAACTAAGTAAGGGCTGGGGTTACCCTTTATTTTTATTTAACTACCCCTTGCCCCCTTTAATAGGGGAGGTTTTCTACAAATTAGGTTTTAATTTTTTAGATAGCGTAAAAGCTATTTTTTTCTTATCTTTAGTTGTATCCACACTTGGAATGTACCTATTTCTAAAAGAATTGCTTCGTCCAAAGGACGATCAGCCTCTGGCTGATAATTCTTCTTTAGCAGCCTTTTTAGGAGCTATGTTTTATCTTTATGCCCCGATACATCTAATTGTGGTATATGTATCTGGTTCACCAGGGGCTTCAATGGGATTGGTTTTCCCCCCTTTTATATTTTGGGCAATCGTTAAACTATGGCAGCAAAATAATAAAAACTTCTTATTAATGGGCTCACTTTCATTTGCTGGTATGATTTTATCTCACAACATCAGCGCTTTTATTTTTATACCAGTGATTTTAGGTTTTGTGGTGGTTTTAAAGATATTAGATGGGAAGAATAAATCTTTTTTAGGCAATCTAGTTTTAATGTTTTTGTTGGGACTTGGGTTATCCTCCTTTTTTTGGCTGCCCGCCATTTTTGAAAAACAATATATCCGTTATGACCTGCTTATGAAAGGGGTCTATATAGATCAGTTTCCAACTTTGAAGCAAATTATTTATTCTGTTTGGGGGTATGGCTTATCACATCCTAAATACCCAGAAGGAGGAATGTCTTATCAAATAGGGTTAGCACATTTATTTGTAATCTTATTGCTTTCTTCTTTGATTTGGAGATTCAAGAAAATAAAAACATTTTTATTTTTAGGGATTTTTTCTATATTGTCCTCAATTGTTGTTGTGTTTTTTATGTTAGAGATAAGTCTGCCTTTGTGGGATAATTTACCATTTTTATCATATATCCAATTTCCGGTCAGATTACTAATAGTGCCTGTTTTCAGTGCTTCTTTGGCAGCAGCATTACTAGTAAAATATTTACCCTGGCCAAGAATTGTATTTTTATTTTTACTTTTTTTAGTATTTTATGCCAACAGAAATCACTTAGGTATTAATCAAAAATTTGATCCTGGCGAGCAATATTATTTATCACTTAAAACCACAGCCACCTCATTTGATGAAGATCTACCTATCTGGGTTTCTAAAATGCGGAGTGATACAAGTTCTGAGAAATTTTCTTTTCTCTCCAAAGGGGGGAATATTAATATTTTAGAAAATAAATCTGCTAAAGTATTAGCACTTGTTGAAGCAACTTCTTCAGCAACAATGCGTTTTAATCAATATTATTTCCCGGGATGGGAGATTAAGGTAGATGATAAAAGGGTAAAAATTGATTATTTAAGAGCAGAAGATAGTGGTTTGCCTGTATTTGATATAGATCAAGGTAAACATCTAGTTAAAGCAGAATTCAAAAATACTCCAATCAGAAATGTAGCTGATGGAATTGCTTTAATTAGCTTAGGAATATGGTTAATACTGATGACAAAATATGTTATATTGGAAAAACGTTATGCAAGTAGTTAGCCCTCAGTTTGTAAAGAATAAAAAGGTTCTTTTAAGATATGATATTGATGTAGCATTAGAGTTTCAAGTTCAGAGTTCAAAGTTCAGAGTTAAAGAGGATTTCAAATTAAAGGCTGGATTAGAAACACTTAAGTTATGTTTAAACAATGCATCTAAAGTAATCATAATAGGTCATGTGGGTAGACCTTTTGCCACAGCAGAGGAGGAGAAGAGTCCAGTGGGATCTTCGAGTAGAAAAGGTCGTCCTTCTCAGTTTTCTGCCAAACCAATACAGGAGTGGTTTGAGCAAGTTTTAAAAACCCAAGTAGATTTTGCACCTGGTCTAAAAGATGTTACCAACTCACAGAGTAAAATAGTCTTGTTAGAAAATACCCGTTTCTTTCATGGAGAAGTCCCAGGAGCTGAGTATCATGCAACTTGTGAATCCAAAACTTGTGATGTAGATTTTGCCAAACAACTGGCATCTTTGGCTGATATATATGTTAATGAAGCTTTTTCATCACATAATAAAGCTGCATCCACCACTATTGTTCCTGCTCTTTTACCACACTATGCAGGTTTACGCTTTATAAAAGAGGTAGAAACTTTACTGAACGTTAGAAATAATCCCAAAAAACCCTTTGTAGCTATTATGGGAGGAGCAAAAGTTAAAGATAAATTACCTGTAATAAATGTGCTAGCTCAAAAAGCAGATTCAGTTTTAGTAGGTGGAAAATTGGTTGCAGAAATAAGAGAACAAAACTTAGAGTTACCCAAGAATGTGATGGTGGGAAAACTAAATGATGATGGGTTTGATATAGCTTCAGAAACTACGGATGCTTGGAAGGAGCTTATTGTAAAAGCTAAAGAGATTGTCTGGAATGGACCATTAGGGAAATTTGAGGATTCTAAATATAATCAAACTGAAAAAATAATTGAAATAATGCTTTCCTCTCAAGCAGAAATAATTATTGGTGGGGGAGATTCTGTAGCAGCTTTAAGTCAATATAATTTAATGGAAAAAGCCCAGCAAAAGGCGTTTGTCTCTGTTGGTGGAGGAGCCATGCTTAAACTAATATCAGATGGTACCTTGCCAACTATTGAGGCTTTATCTTCTTGACACATATATATCAAAACTATAATATATATATATGACTCAAATTGTTCATACATTCCAATTAGGTTCTTCTACTGTGGTGACCCTGCCTAAAAAGCTGGGAATTAAACCAGGGCAAAAACTGGAGATAAAAAAATCAAAAAACGGAGCCACGTTAAAGTTGGAGAAAAAAAAGAGTTTGCTGGAAATTTTAGAGGAAACTAGAGGAGCTTGGGCAAATGAAAACTGGGAGGATTATGACAAGAGAGAGAGGGAAAGAAGGAAACTGGAACTTGCTTCTGCTAAGAGAATGAAAAAAGCATGGTAGTAATTGATACCAACATACTGATAGACTATATCAGAAGGTCAAATAGCGCTGATTCCTATCTTGTAAAACTACTTAAATTAAACCCTTCTCCTAAGATAGCCATTTCTATAATTACCATTCAAGAACTATATGCTGGACAAAGCAGTAAGATCGCTGGGAAAGAACAATTTTTCCTCAGAATAGTTGATTCTCTAAAAGTATTACCCTATGATAGTCAAGTAGCCAAATTCGCTGGAGAAATTATCCGGGATACTAAATCACAAATTCAGTTTGCTGATGCTGTTATTGCTGCCACAGCTATTTTAAATAAAGCCTCTTTGTTTACTTTAAATAAAAAGGATTTCCAGGGTATTAAGAATCTGAAATTATATTGACA
>CAYMUB010000026.1:0-6439 GCA_964393545.1 uncultured Gammaproteobacteria bacterium
ATCAGGAATAATTACCTTTTTCTGTATTTTAAAATATGCCAGGTTAACTGATTTTGCAAATTTATCCATCGGTTTTAAATCACCTCCTTAAGTTAGCTATTCTAACTTGAGAGTGTTACCGATGTATCTCAGCCTACTCAACTACTACTTTGGTATCCAGATCCAATACCCCACTCCGCCCTGCGGGCTACGCAGGACAGGACCACCCACACCGGAAGAATTATTTAAAGAAGCTGAAGGGGTAGCAGTAGGAATAGGTGAAGTCCATGCTCCAGATGCTCCTACTTGGCCTAAGTTTTTAGAAATTATTCCTAAATCAAAAGCATTTACCACTCCATCTTTATTTAAATCTGCATTTTCATTCCAATTTGCAGATTTTGAATTTGAGCCATAAGCTTTTTGAATAATAGATATATCAGTAGAGTTGATGATATTATCTTCATTTAAATCGCCAGTTAGCATATTAACAGCTTCTCCCTCATTTAAGTTGGTTACAGTAGGTGACATAGTAAAAATCGAAGCTGCTGCAATTTGAGCAGCACCTTTTAGTAAAGCAGTATACTTAGTGCCAGCTTGTAATCCTGCCAAAGATAGATTGCTATAGCTACCATTTGCAGGTAAATCAACACTAAAACTAAGCAAGAATTTGGGGTTTGCCGGCAGGGTAGTGCCTTCAATGATGCCTACAAACAGTTTAGTTGTCTGATTATTAGCGGGTCTTCCCTCCAAAACAGCTTTTAAAGCCAGAGTAGGGCCAAAAGAAGTGGCAATGGTGGGAGAAGAAGGTTCTGGGGTAGGTTGACTGCTAGGGGATGGACTTGATAAGAGAGCTTTTGTTTCTGAATTTTTCAATAACTCTTTTTTAGGTGAGAGTGTAGGTCTGGGAGTTGCTTTTGCGTTTAAAGCACTACCCTCTGAAGCACTACTTTTAAGATTCTTAGTCTCAGAGGCTAAATAAGCTCCAACAGGTATAGACAAAATAATGAAGATGTATAGCCCCAGTAGCAGGCGTTGTTTAAAAGTTGAAAACATGGGTCAGTATATATAGTGTATATTTAAGAGAAGATATTGGCAATGGTAAAAATTATATTAAATACTCTCATAGGCATTGTACTGATCTTTATTTGGTCACGCTTTGTGGATTTAGGGCAAATAATTTCTACCTTATCTAAAGCAAATCTAACTTATTTAATTCCTATTTTTTTCTTCATGCTACTGTCACCTGTGATCCGGGCTATCAGGCTAAAGATTTTTCTATCAGAAATTAAAAAAATCAGTTTAAAAGACCTAATTTATTTAAATGGGGTGGCTATGATTCTTAATTTCTTTATTCCAATCAGGGCAGGAGAGATTGCAAAAGGGGTTTATCTTAATACTCATTACAAACTGGATTTGGGAAAAAGCGTAATTTGGGTCTTTTTAGATAGATTTGTTGATTTTTTAGTGGTATTGATGTTTGCAGCCATCTTACTTCACTTTGTCCCTACTCAGTTGCCAGCTACTTTTAAGATGACTTTAGGATTGGTATTTATTATAGCCTTTGCTATAACTTATTTTGCCATATTTCATGTTAATTTAGCAAAGAAAATAGTTAATTTTTTGAGGCCTTTATTAATAGAAAAACATATTAAGATATATTTTGATAGATTCTCTTCATTTGTTTTAGATTCTTTTTCTATTCTAAATAGACACCCTAACGATTTGAGCTTAATGATGTTTTTAAGTATTGTAGCTTACGCAGCAGATGCCATGATTTGGTATTTTATCTTTATTGCTTTAGGCTTTCCCCAGGATTTTGGAAAAATGTATTTAGGACAACTTTTATCTGCTTTAACCTATCTAATACCTGCAGCACCAGGATATGTAGGTTCTGCTGAAGCATCAGGATTACTAATACTATCCGGGATTTTTGGTATCAATTCTAATCTTTCATCAGCCATGATTGTGTTATCCCATATTTTATCAGCCATCTTTGTCATAATTTATGGTTTGATTTCTATCTTTAGTCTGAAAATAGATCTGAAGTTAATTTTAAACAAGGCATTAAAAAGAAGTAAGCCATGAGGTTTGTTTATTTATGGAGCTTAAGGGTAATGGGGAAGCCTTGGGCTGGATAAGAATCTCGTATAAATACCCCGGCCCGAAAGCCCCCATCAATAGTTGTAGAAAAACTCATTATTGTATAATCTGTGGCTGAGTATGCGGGATTATCATTACAACTGTTTAGAATTGATACTGCTTGACTTTCTGAGGGACAGTTTATATATAGAGTGTTATCTTTTGAACCTGCTGGTGCAGTTGTGTAACTCATGATTTTACATCCCAAAACACCTGTATCTGTAGTTAAAGCTGGAACTGCAGCACAGCCGGAGTTGCTAATGGGTGTAGGGGAAGAAGAAGGAGTGTTAGTTGGTGAGACAGAAGGTGTAGGAATTGGAATTGGGCTCGGTGTTGCAGTAGGAGTTGGTGTTATTTTCTTGGAAACTAATGGATAATTTGTTCTAACTGTAACAGTAGCTGTATCTTTATTACCCATCCAATAAGCTAAATTCAAATCCAGTATAAACAACCAGCCATAGCCTTCTTTGTCAGCAACAGTAACTTTTAAAAGCATGGTGCCGTTTGTTCCAACCTCGTTAATCTGGCCAAATGGATTATCCTTTAAAGTGTGTCCTGTTTGAGTGGAAGTGCCTCTTACTGGTCTATTGGTCAGATCAACTAAACCACTGTTATCTGTTTTTCCTTTCTGCTCTGGGCTATTATCGATCTCTTCACCGTTAGAATTCTTCTGATATAAAGCTACATCAGCATTAGCAATAGGAGATCCATTTGTATCAACAATTTTGAGAATAGTTTTATTTGGTGTGTCATATAGATACTCTCCGTAATATCCCCGTCTTTTTCCGGCATGGGCATTTAATCCTCCTAAAGTATGGCTTTCCAAGTAAGTACCATCATTATATGGTGTAGTATCTCCACCACCCATTAAGCCTCCGTTTGGAAAGAGTTGGGCCCCTGTAGGCATGTTATCAACTGGAATAATCTGCCCGTTTATATCAGTCACATGAATGCCAAAGTTTACAGGATCTGGTGGAATACCTAATCTGTAAAGATCTATAATTCCTATTTGGTGAGTCATTTCATGAACCAAACCCCAGTCTATGTGTGAGGCGAATTCATTAACATAATTTTGCGCTTTTTCAGTAATACCAGCATTATCACAAGTTCCATCTGTTGTCTGCCACCTGCCATCTATGAAAAACAAGTCAGGATCTTGGCTTCTTGGATTTGGAGGACAAGCAACATCATCAAGTTGATCTGAGATTACTAATTTATCCAGCCTTACCCGATCTATAGCTCCTTGGGGAACACCAGGATATTTATTGGCTGATAACAAACGGTTATTCCATATAGAGAAATGAGATTGTATCCAGTCCTCAAAAGAGTAAGTTCCCATTATATTGGCAGTTTTATTAAACAAATCATAATAAGCTCTTTCAACCCAATAGGAGAGGGTTAAGTCATGAGAAGTGATATCTAGTGAATTGTTAGCATCAAACCGGTCAGCAATGTTAGGATCAATTCTGAACTGAATTTTTTGGCGGCTCTGTGGCCATTTTGTTTTAAACTCCAGCACAATCTCTTTCCCTAAACCGATATTTTTAGTAAACTCACCTTTTGATACAACATGCTCATCCACAATCCACTGGTATTTAAACCCGCTGTTAAAGGTATCTGGTCCTTTATTCAAAATATGGGCTTTGTAAGTAACCTCTTCACCTGCATCAGGCCATCTTTTTTGGTTTTCAGTATCTGGGCAAAGTTTAGGTAAACCATATCTGCCAACATCACTACTGTAATAATCATATTGAACACAGTATCTATTATACCGGGGTGTCCGTTCGATGTAAGTTACATCCAAATCTGCCAGTGGTGCTTTAATCAGCTCAATTTGGATAGATCTTCTGTCAACAATACTTTTATCCGATTTAAATTCCACCCAGATAAACTTTTTTCCTAGAGTTTTATTTTTAAATTCATAGTTAAATGTCATTGGGGAAGCAGTGTAATCCAAAAAAGAGGCTTTATCTAAATCAGCAGGATTCTCCGCAATCCTGTAATAAAGAATTACAGAAACTGGGGCTGAGGTTTCATTATCATCCGCTCTCTCAGAAATAACAGGGTGATCTGAGGATTGAGTGCCCTTACTTGTTCTAGGGGTTACATAAAAACTGTAGCTAGCATCAAATGCTGGATTCTTTACTCCGTGGCCAATGATGGTTAGTTTAACTGGAATCTTCTTATCATTTTTAAGATTTAATTTCCAATCCAAAAATCCACTATTATTGATATAACTAGCTCCTGTGATTGGTTCTGCCTTACCCTCAACAATAGAGTAAAATACTCCTACCTTGTCAACTTTATTTGATCTCCATTTAATCCTGTAAGTAGTGCCATCCTGTAATACTTCTGCTTTAGCAGGGGCGGTAATTTGGATAAAAGAGGTGTCTTTATCAGCAGCCTGAATATCTAAAGGTGATGTCAATTCTAGTTTAACAGTTGAATCAGCAGTTATAGGGATACCAGATTTTAAAGCAAGTGGTTTGCCATCAATACTTTTGATAACAATAGGAGGGCTGGTAGCGCGTGATCTAAAAATTTGAGGAAGAGGATTTTTAATCAAAACAACTCCTGCAATTATCCCTAACAAAAGCATTATTGGTAAAAGAATATGGGAAATCCCTTTTTGGTTTAGAAGAGAAGCAAGTTTTTTCAACTTAATTTAATACTAGTGGTTAAAGAGAGGATAAGTCAAGTTTTACCGTAGGGTCTTGACTTTACCCCACTTTGTATCTAATTAGCATAAATTATCTTCTGGTAGGTTGGTCTTGGCGGATGTTAGGTATGGCTAATCTGTAAGGTCTATCAGTCGTTTTCTGCCACCCATCATTTCTATTTAAATCAAGTTGGAGAAGATAATTATTTATTTTAAAATGGGAATCCAGAGTGGATACAACTAGTTGTCTCCTTGTCTCAGAAGTTAGAACATTGATTGAGTCGATTGAGAGATTAGATCCCAATTCACCATTGGTAGTGAGCAGGGAATGAGTATTAAGAAGTTGTGGTTTATCAAGAGGAAATATTTCTATAAAGCTTTGGTCATGATATTGATAATCATTATCCCGACAAATGATATGAACCGATAGTATTCCAGTATTTGTCACAAAGTCAGGATAAAAAGCATTGTTTATGGCCACATAGGAACTAGCATTATGAGTGGCTAGGAAATCTCTGTATAAACTAGTATTTGGAATTACACTTCCTAAGAAGACTAAGGTGGAGGCATCTCTTCTATTAAACATATGTGTAACTCCACTAACTTCAGGAAAGTCCCGGAGTGAACCGCTTATGGCATAAGAGATCCACTCCTGGCCAGACTTATCGTTTGATGTCTCAACACGCCAGGGGCTTGCTGGGAGATCCCAAAAAAGATTAAGATTAGATTTATCATCGTTGATTGTAATCTCATACAAACCACTTCCTTGAACAAGGGAGATATAGGCTGAGTATGAGTTCTCGGAGATGTTTTTTAATCCTGTGAAGTTACTCAGTTGAAGTTCGCTAGGTATTCCAGTAATGCTTAGATTGGTGGGTTTTAAAGTTTGAAGATCAATTCTTACCAATTGGGCGAGAGCATAGTTATTTGTACTCTTTACAAGATCCAAAGTGGCAAAAGCATATTTGCCATCAGGAGTTATTTTAATCTTTTCTACTGTTTCTCCTTTTAAATTTATCTCAACTTTTCTCCAAGTTTTGCCTCCATCAAGACTAACATCTATCTCACCTTCTTTAGAATTACTGTTTTTAGCTCCTCCGGCCACTAAAATGTTAGGGTTAGTGGGTGAGATATCAAAATCTTTGGTATAGATATCTGGAGATAAAGGACCACGATCCTTCAGAACTATGTTTTGCTGTTGATCAACTTTTGTATCTAAGATATGAAATCCACCGGGATTAAATCTAGCTAAATAAGTTCCTGATTCGGAGTTGGTTTTATGGGCAAATATAGTATAATCCTGCGGCACCCGATCTACCTCAGAGTTTCTTGTAGCTGTTGTTATTTCGGATTGAGTATCTCTTGATGGTTGAGCAGCTTTGTTTTTCTTGGGTAGGATTAATCCTGCTTCCTGGGTTTTCGCCTCTATCGATAAGCCGGGAGATAGTAGCTCTATTTTTGGCCCATGGTCTTGCTCTGTTGGTTGTAACGGAGCTCCTACATCAGTGACTGGTGCCAGTGTTAATGCTGAGATTACCGGCTAAACGAGATCCAACACTAGCTAGAGAGCTTTTGATATTCTGTACGCGACTACGCTCCATATATCAAGTTTAACATATACATCGAATTAATTGTGACAACCACATTTAAATGTCAAAGAGA
>CAYMUB010000027.1:0-41333 GCA_964393545.1 uncultured Gammaproteobacteria bacterium
TCCCCACTCTTTGCTTTGGCTAAAACCTCAGCTTTAATCTCAGCTGGAATAATTTTTCTTTGCATGGATACTCCTTTCTAGACTCTCTCAGATTTTAACAAAAGTCAGAGAATCTTGTCTTAGTTTAAGGGGTACCGGTCACCTTGGTTGATATATTTTATCCAGAAACTAGAATTGTTCCATCTGATTGGGAAGTAAAATAAATATATGCAAGGTGAGTTGGACATTCCACAAGATAGAGGTGTAATTTTGCTTTCTTCATTAGACTATGGATAGATTTGTCCAGAATTAGTAGCTTGAACGGAAAGAGCCCTACTCCGTCCGCCTATGGCGGGTTTACTTGGTGGAGATGTCGGCTGTGAGCGATAGCTTGAACATTCATTGTGCTACAGACCAAACTAATACCGATTTTCATTACTTCCGTAAGTTTCTAATATTTTCTTTGCCCAAGATATGGCATCTCTAGCCCTTACTCCAGTTGGTTGTGGCCGAACCCATAATTCTAAATTCTCAAGGCGATTATCATTTTTAACTCCATTCTTATGGTGAATGTTTTCATTAGGTAATAGATATCTTTCTAACTTTTTCTCCATCACCAAGATATGCTCAAAAACATAACGATTAGATGCTCGAGGATGATTCCTCAGTAAGAGAAGCGTGTAGCCTTTTTTATCCGTATAAATAGCACCTTCTGCTTTTCTTCTGTGCAGGGCGTCACATTGAACACACATAAATGATTTTGGCTGGATAAGTTTTCCGCAATTGGGACACAGTTTTTTATAAACTTGTCCCCTACAGGATGGACACAGTTTATGTCTGCTGGATGCCACGAATATTCTTTGGCATCTAGTACATTTCTTTTTCACACTCTCAGTATATGATACTGTGGAGTTGAAGTAAATAGTGTGGAGATGGGGGGTTTTGCACCCCCGTCCAAAATTGTGACTTTTAAAACTTCTACAAGCATAGCTAATTAATTTTTAGATAAACGTTGTAACCAATCCCGACGAATTTTCATTCGTGCGGGATCCGCGATGGAAACTACCATCGGGATTAGCAGGAAAACGAATATCTGATTGAATCGTCTTTTGTATTAACAGATCAACCAACACTGTTAATACAGCATCCTGACTGGGTACATTACTTTAGGTTCTAGCCAGAAAAAGAATTCTAAAATAGCTTTAAGCAGCGAGAGCGAGAGAAGGTCCAAATCCAGGTGTAACCCCGAAGATGTAACCTTTTACGCTTTTAGCAGCGTCAGCAACGGAATTTTTAATGCCGTTTGTGTTTTGAGACAATATTTAACGTTTAATGTTTCCTTAACGGCTTGCGGTTTTTAAAGAGCAATCCTGTCGAGACTATACATCCCCATGCTTTATATATTACCATAATGTGATCCTACAATCAACTCACTCATTCGTATAAGTTCAGTTCTTCCCAGCGGTTTTGTCATTCTGAACCGAAGGTGAAGAATCTTCCGGGGTTGGAAGATCCTTCGCTACGCTCAGGATGACAGTCTACTGGGAAATACTGAATAGTTACACTCATTCTTTCCCACGGAGTTCCTGCTCAATTCTTCTTTGCTGATCTTTTTCTTTAAGGCTTTTCCGGTGATCAAACTCTTTCTTGGATTTTGCTAAACCCACCTCCACTTTAAATCTATTATTTTTTTCATAAAGGGAAATAGGCACCAGGACAAAAGATTTTCCAGATATTTTACCTATTAAAGAATTAATTTGTTCTTTGTGCAACAAGAGCTTTCTTGATTTTGTACCATCATATTCTTTATCCGCAGCTTGATTGTACCTGGGGATATTGACATTAATTAAAAATGCTTCCCCATTCAATATTCTGACATGACTTTCTCCCAGTTCTATTCTGCCAGCTCTGATTGATTTGACTTCAGCCCCAGATAAAACTACTCCTGCTTCCAAATGTTCCAGGATATGATAATTATGAAGAGCTTTTTTATTTATGACACGCATAGTGTCATTTTAAATCTATAGAGTAAATTTTGCTACCATCAAGTAAATAGACCTTTTTACCCTTCTCATCCACTACTAAATCTGTGGCAGAGGCAAATTTTTCCCCGGTGATTTGACTTTTATATACACCGGTTTTACCTAAGATTAGCAACCTGGAATTACCTGAATCCAGCAAATACAAATTATCTGTATCAGATGATACAAAAAAGCTTTTAGGATCTTTAACCGGTGTTGGCAATCCCTCAAAAGAGAAACTATCTTTATCTCCTCTGGTAAACCTTAATATCTCTCCTCCTTTTTTTAGAACATAAACTGAGGATTCAATCTGCATTCTTAAAGCAGCTGTTAAATCAACTTTGGTGTTTTTACTAAAATATTCTCTTTTTTCTGAGTAATTATCAGCTGTTGGCAAGTATTTCCAAATCTGTCCTGAATCCAGCAGATAAATATTTCCGGCAAAACTATAGATATCATGAACTTCTCCCCAATCACTGTCTTTTTTAGCAACTTGAGCTGATTTTTGATTAGTAGCATCTATCCTTAAAATCCCCTTATCTTTTGAATAGACAAAAGCAAAAGCGCCATTTAAGGAAAAGAGTGTGGCTTCACCTAATTGCTCTGATCCTGCCAGGATCTCATTACTTTTTTTAGTAAGGTCTACTGTGACTAAGGTCCTGATAACAGGATCCAGCAGCAGGATTTTCTCACCAGACATACTTATTTGGGAAGCTCTGAAGTTTTTCTTAACTAACTCCATATCGTAAAATTGAGGAAAATCCCCCACACTAAACTGTTGCAGGATATGGGGTGATTCTTGCTCAATCTGCTTTATTAAATCCTGGGCTTCGTTGCTTTTGGGATTTAATTTTAAAGCCAGATTGACTTTTTCTTGAGCTTTATCCAACTTGGACTTAGCCTCAGTTGAATTTAAAGTTGATAAACCTTTAGCACTATTAAAATCATCTCTAGCGCTTTGCAGTACTTGATTAAACTCTGCTGCTTTTTTGGCATTTTTGTTGGCAATAATTTTAAATCCTACTCCCAAAGTTATAACCACCATTAGCACAACAGCAATAATTAATCTGCCTCTATTGCTTTTGGGAAAATACTTTTTTTGCTGCCATAGAAATTTAAACAAACCTGCAAATATTCTTTTAACCAATTTAAGAATATTTCCATTCTTGATATTGGGCTGATTAAAAGTTTCAGATTGGATTTCATCCTGATAAACATTGGTATTATTTTGTATGCTGGGAACCTCTTTTTCTTCCTGCTCTAAATCTATACAAAGTGCAGCCAAACCCTGATTTTCTAAATTAGAAGCTCCAATCCTATCTTTGATCTCTTCTTCTAAAGAAGGCAAGGGTAAACCTAAAGCCTTGGACAAATCATCCCCTAAAAAAGCAGTCAGACTTTGAGTGGCAAGTAAGACTCTGTCTCCTTCTTCCAAAAAGCCTGATATTAGCTGATTCGGAGAGCCTACAGAAAGAAGAGGCGACAGTGTGTCAGATCTCCTAAGATAAGCCTCAACCGTACCTTCAAAAGTCAGGTACAATATTTTTCCGGAAATGGCAGATAAAAGCAGGGAAAAGTCTAAACCTGCTAATTTGCTTTTAGCTTCGGTAAAAGTGGCCTTGATTTTTTCTCCTACAGACAAGGCTTCAGAATCAAAGAAATAATCAGACAGCTCTGACAAGATTTGCCTGCCTCTAGTAAAAGCATCATCAGAGGTTAGGTCTAAGACTGCAAAAAAGTCAGTTTCTCCCCGGTGGCTCGAAACAACCTGGGCTGCTTTTTGATCTGTATTTAATCCAACAATTTGAGCAATCTTCAGTTGCATTATAAAATCCCCCAGGCCAGCACTATTAACCCTATTGCCACTCCGGCATGAGCAATAGCAAAAGCCCTTAAAAAGGGTGACAGCCTGGTAGTTAAAGTTTTACCCATTAGATCAACCTGTCTGACTATAATTAGGGAAAATATAGTATAAAGAACTAGAATTATCAAAATAGCTCCTTTGCCAAAAGTTAGAATAAGTTCAGTATTCAAAAAACCTAAGCTTTGAGTAGGCATTTTCTTAAAGATGTTGTTTACCAACCAAATCCAAAACCATATCAGCTACCTGGGCTGCTTGAGGAATATTCTTCATTTCAATTGACACATTTTCTCCAGCTGTCTGAATTCTAACATTTCCAAAATTAAAAATAGTGCCTAATATACCGGCAGTCAGAGAATCTGTTTCTTCAATTTTTGTTAAAGGTGCCAGGTTTACAGCTTTGTAAAGCAAGTGTTCAAAATCAATATCCACTACTTTTTGATCAGTGATCAAAGTGGCATTAAAATACCAATTCAAAAATCCTTCAAAAACTGTAATCAGCACCAACAAATAATTGATAATCAAATATACCAGTTGAAATGTTTCCGGGATCAGATTCAGATTTAATCCGGTGTAGGGCAGAATTTTAGGGATTAAAAATGGGATCACAAAAAGAAACAGAGCCAGCACTATCCAGGGAATATTGGTAATTGGATGAGCTCTAAGTAAAAGTAATATTTTTTCATCAGGATCCTGACCTTCAAAATGACTGTTAGTTGGACGAACCACATATGCCGGAAACATCAAGGAGAGTATATCACTTCTTCTCGATATTGAAAAAGGCAAAGCCGGCAGGTTTGGTTTTAATTTTGTGAGAAAGTTTTTAAATCCAGTACTGATATACCATCAAACTTTTTGAAATCTTTTATATTTGCCGTAATTATCTGACTAATATTACTGGCAAGCATGGTGGCTATCAGAAAGACATCAAAAATCTGACCATCTTTAATCTGACCTTTGACGCTTTGTTTATTTTTCTTTAGAAGTTCAACCATAATCTTATTGGTGCTTAGATCAGGATAGATTATTTCAAAGGGAGACGTAAGGTATTGATCAACTAATTCTGCTGCTAACTCAGGTGTAACTGGACTTGACAACCTTCTTTTGTCAGTAATAACCGAATAGAACTCCAGCAAATTTTGAGAAGTTAGGACTCCAGAGATTTCACCTTTTATAACTTTGGTGATTAAGCTTAGAGCCTGGGAGTGAAAGAGAGAGTCTTCGTTATGAGCGTAAACTAGAATGTTGCTATCAAAAAGTACACCTTCAGATATCTTCATAGATTTCGGATCTGCTCAAATTCCCTCTAATCCTACCCATTTTGTAGATTTTAAGATCGAATTTATGCTTAGTTAGTTTTAGGCGTCCTACTAAGTAATTTTTTAAGGCATTGCTTATTAATGTATTAAAAGCGCTTCCTTGATCAATTGCGTACTTCTTTGCCTCTTTGAAAATATTTTCGTCCAGGGTAATTGTTGTTCTTATCATAAAAACATTTAATCATAAAAACATAAATATGTCAAGAACTCTTTAAGGTTTATTTCTTCTCGATATTGAAAAAGGCAAATCCGCTTTGAGGAATAGACATTCTGCCCGGGGCTCTTAAATTAAATCCTTTTTTAAATTCTGCCCCGCTTAAAGTAACTCCATCAACACTAACCTGATTGGTATTTCCATTTCCTTGAACTACCACCACACTTGAGGCTGAGGAGATCCCTCCATACTTTGAAGCCACATTCCTTAGTTCATCCATACTATATGGATTTCCTCCCCAACAGGAAGAAATTGGGATCACCCTTCCTGCTTCATCATTGCTACCTTTGGAAAGCACCAGTGCGGCGTTCACAATATCTGCCATTTCTTCTCCATTTAACCAAGGGTTTGATCTACCACATTTATCAGAATTTATATTGTACCCCTGGGTATACCAGGCTTTATACAACCAGGGTGAACCACCAAGTTTGTCATAAGATTTATCTACAAAATTTCCTCCTCCAGAACCATCTGTGGTATCCCAACCAATGGGAGAAGCAAACCCTCCATGAGTTGAAGCATAGTAAGTCACCACATCTTCAATCACCTGTCCACGGGTTGCATTGACAGCATCCTTCCAAGCTTGAGGAGTGCTATCTGACTTAGATTTAGAAAAAACCTGACAAGCCTCATTGGTACAAATTGATTGACCATTCATCTTATATCTATAAGCATAAGTTCTAGCAGCTACAGCCTGGGCTTTTAACGCCTCAGGATGCCAGGAAGAAGGCATTTCCGCAATACCATATAAATACTTTTCTTCAAAATTCATTCCTCCATATCCTGAAACATTAATATCCCCGCCAGTATCTTTACCTACTGGTTCTTTACCAAAATAGGCTCTTAAAATCATTTTATAGTCCTGCCCCCCTTGAGCTCTACCTCTGGCTCCATACTGACTCATACCTTTTCTATGAGTATGAGCACCAAAGGAAAAAACAGCAAAAGATCCTGCAGGTGCAGCTTCTCTAAATCCTTTAATAGAAGCATTGTAATCATCAGCCAGTTCACTATCTCCAATTGAGGCTGTAAATTGACCAGACCTGGCAGAGAGGATTTCCTGCTGTTTGGCAGATAATGCTGCAATTTGACCAGTTAGATCACTTTGATAAGCTTTAGCTTTTTTAATCTCACCACCCAGAAAACTGGCATTTTTATCAACTTCTGCTTGAAATAAAGCCACCTTTACTTTGTCATTTTCCAATTTGGTTTTTTGGGTTAACAAATCAACTACTTCACCGGTAATAGAACCAATAATTAATCTATCTTCTTTGGTCACAGTTTGTCTGTAAGATAATTCTCTGAATAAATCTCCTGAGTGGATTGATGAAAGAATTACCAGCAGCGGATCAGTTAAATAAGAACGGATGTAGTAAGCTTTTACCCGTTGTTCCAAAAGAGCCTGCTGCAAAGCCAGTTTCTCTTCTCTGACATCCAAATCTTTTTGTTTTTGCTTGATATTTGAGGATAGATTATCAATGCTGGCTTGAATTTGAGCCAGCTGTAGTTTTAAAGAATCCAGCTGCCCTTCTAAAGGCTTGGTGGCTTTGACAGATAATTCTTTGGATTTATTTAAAACATCAATTTGTCTTTGTAAATCATCAATTTCATCTGCAGAAACAGGGTATAGGGTATAGGGTATAGGGTATAGAAAGACAAATAATAGGATAAGAAAGAATATTATTTTTTTCATGGAAGAATGGGTTAAATTTTAACACAGGAAAGGGTTTAAGGTATAGCGACTAGGGTATAGTAAGATAAAATTATGTTAACTTCTTACAAAGAGCTCATTGTATGGCAAAAGTCATTTGAATTATCTAAGAGAATTTATCAAGCTACTGCTAAATTCCCTAAATCTGAAACCTACGGATTGGTATCTCAAATGCGTCGATGTTCAGTTTCTATACCTTCTAATATAGCTGAGGGTTATACCAGAGGTTACAAACAGGAATATATTCAGTTTTTAAGAACTGCCTTTGCATCTGGAGCAGAACTAGAAACTCAATTGTTACTGACCAAAGAGTTAAAATTTATTGCCTTAATAGAGTTTAATGACTCAAATGATTTATTAACCGAAGTAATGAAAATGTTGAACAAATTAATTAGTACTCTTATTTACCCTAAACCCTAGTCCCCAATCCCTATTCCCTAACTCCCAAAAATTCTACCATTTTTATATCCTTTATGCTAAGCTGGAATTAATGTACAAGAAAGTATTTTTGTTATCCGTTTTTATTAGTTTTCAGTTGGGAATTTTTGCTCAACCAGCTTTAGCTGCACCAAGTTGTAAGAACTACCAAATTGATTGGAATCCTAAAATATTTGAAGAAAATGCAACTAAATTTGATCTAACCCTTACAATATCAAATCAAAATACTCTCAATAACTTACTAGAAATGGGGGTTCAGTTAATCGTAGATCGTGATCTTGTTCATGCAGGATGGCCTACAAACAGCATTCAGATACCCAAGGATAGTACGATACCATACAATGTTACTTTTTCTCTTCCTAAAAATGTTAGAGAACGGGGTGTCCATTACACTAGATTAGAGTGGGTTCCAAAGGATACCAGTAATTGGGCAGAATTTTGTTCAGACATAGCATATCAAGTAGGGGTTGTTAACAGTTGTACTATAGGTGGTCAATCAATTCCTAGTAAAATTCCTCCAAATACCAGATTAGGGGTTTCTTTTGTGGGCAGAGCCAACACAGAATATGAGCTGAAAGCAGGTAAAGCAGATGTCTTAAATGCTTTATCCACTATCAAATATACTGATTTCAATTCATTAGGAGACTTAGCTCTGAGATTACTACTCGAAAATACACCTACATTATCTAAAACCACAACAGACAGCTATGGCCAAGGTAAATTTCCCGAAATACCTATACCAGGAGGAAATGGAGACAGATTAAGATTGATAGTATTTGATAATTTGCTTAGTGCCAATATCTACGGATCGTGTTTCAAAGATACTACCATAGACCCTACTGTCTCACCTCCAGCTTCAGTTCCAGCTGGCCCAGTCCAACCTGTTCCCGCAGTACCAAATGTAAAACAATGCCCTAAGGAAGGTGAGACATTTGATTCAGCAAAACATATTGTATGTGTTTTTGGTGGTGGTTCTGACTGTACTACAGCTGATAAAAGGGGGCCTGGTATTAAAACTGCTATTGGCTGTATTCATACCAGTCCTGTAGAATTTGTGAAAGATTTTATGAGGTTTATAATTGCTATATCTGGAGGAATAGCATTTTTGATGATGCTTTTGGGAGCATATCAAATGTTAGCCTCTGGAGGCAACCCTGATTCTTTAAATGCCGGCAGAGAAAGACTCACATCTGCCATAATAGGTTTGCTGTTTGTCATATTTGCTATTTTATTTTTACAGATTATAGGAGCAGATATATTAAACATACCTGAATTTAAACCATGAAAATAGCTCTAGAATTACCAGGAGGAAACAAAATACCAATGCCTTCAGGCCTAAAATCTCCTTCAGGAGGAGATTTTACAGATCTTGCCAGTTTTATCTCCCCTCTTTTAAACATTGTTTTTTATATTGCTGTTTTTTTAGCTTTTTACTACTTAATCGGGGGAGCTTTTCAATATATTATGGCTCAAGGCAAGAAAGAAGATTTAGCCAAAGCCAGAGCCAGGATTACCTGGGCTTTGGTAGGATTGATTATTGTATTTATGGCATATTTTATCGCTAAATTTGCTTCTGAAATATTTTACCCAGGTAAAGGAGGATTGCCATTTTAATGAAAGGGTTTAGGAGTTGGGGTTTAGGGATTAGTAAAATAGCAGCATTCTTTTGTGCGGTTTTTATATTTCTATTCCCTATTCCCTATTCCCTATTCCCTACCCATGCTGATGTAAAAATAGGAGAAAAGTTTGGTTTTGGTGACATCACCTCTTTAGGTCAAGGTACCAGCCAACTAATAGCCCCCTTTTTCTCTATTGCTGCGGTTTTAGTAATAATATATTTTTTATTGGGAGCTTTTAAATATTTAAGGTCCGGGGGGGATAAAGAAGAAGTACAAGGAGCCAGACAAATGATCACTCACTCTATGATTGGGTTTATGCTGCTGATTTTTACCTTTTTTATTATTCAATATTTACTCTCAACCCTGTTTGGGACTAGTGTTAGTTTATTTTGAGTTATGGTCTGCCTGCTCCACCAAGTTGTGTAAAAATCCTTTGTAAGGATACTTCTGTGAGTCTTTTTTGATCAGAATTAGCAGTTGCGTATCCGTCCATGAGTTCAGATTCTTCAGTCCTTAATCTGTCTTTCCTTTCTTTCTCCCGATCAACAGGGTCTGATATTGCATTAATGTCATCAATCTCATTCAAGTCGCCCTCTACTTGTAGTGAGAGATCAATCCCAAATACAGCTCGTGCCAATTGATACTCTCCAATCGTATAACCATTATCAAAAAGTTGCTGAACCTGTCTGGGAGTAATGGCAGTTCCAGCAATAGTTACCCCAGCGTCTGTGAGAAACCTGGTCAAAGCAGCTGTTTCTTGAGCACGGCGCCTATTCTCTACTACCCGACTGCGTCCTACAAATCTTTCCAGTCCTCTAAATATCCCCCAACCTGCTGCCCCAGCGCCTAATAAAGCAACATTTGAATCTGCTTGCTTTCCAACAAGCGGGAGTTCTACAGGTAAGTCAATTTTGCCCTTTTTTGTTTCGGCTTCTCTGGCTGCCTCTGTTTTTATTCTATTAGCTTCTCCTTCAGCCTCATTTCTTATCCGTTGAGCTTCAGCTCTGTCTTGAGCAGCATCAGCCCGCTGCCCGGATTCAGCTTTTCTTATCTCATTTAACTTTACTTCAACCCCAGAATCAATATACTTTGTTAATTGTTCTTTAGTGTAAAGGAATACATTAGGATCTGAAGAGATAGTTTTTTTAAAGTCTGTAAGCTCCTTTCGGGTGTCTGTTAGATTTCTTTCCAATTCTGTTATTTTTGCATCCTTAGGATCAGAAGGAATGGGGGCTCCAGGAGGCCTTACTGCTTCAGCGATTTGTCTAGTAAGATCAGCAATTATCTGATCTTTTAGCTTGTCATCTTTTATTTGTGATAACTTTTGACCTAGTTCCTCTATTGCAGCATCTTTAGGATTTTTGGGGGCGGGAGTTCTAGTGACCTCTCTTGTAGGCACAGGAGTTTCATCAGCGCCTACAGGAGTTACATGCCTGAGTCCTAAAAATCCTCCTACTCCCAAAGCTACTCCTTTTCTTATAAAAGCTTGTCTGCCTATACCTTTTTCTGCCATTAGATTGATTATAGCACAATATGTTAATATATTTTTATGCTAAAAAAGATATTATTCTTTCTTGTGTTAGGCTTACCCTTTTTATTCAGCGCCAATATTACATCAGCTGCACGAGTATCTGCAGGCAATCCTTGCACTCCCAGAGATGATATTTGTTGTAACGGTAGGAAGGCTGGCTGTCCTGATGATGGTTCTTTTACATGTACCTTTATAAATGAAGACCTCGCAGGCAAAAAAAATTATCAATGCCAGCCGTCTCCTGTTGGAGAAAAGTTTGGTAAAGTGGGAGTTCCTGAACCTATAAAAGGATTTTTGGGTAATGATCCAAACGGAGCTGGAGGAATTAGCATATTTTTATCAAATCTAATAAAATTATTTTATTCAGTAGCAGCTATTGTTTTAATTTTTATGATGCTTTGGGGGGCATTTGAGTGGTTAACCTCTGGCGGGGATAAAGAAAAAATAGCTGCTGCCAGAGGCAGGATTATTAATGCCATCATTGGCATAATACTTTTTGCTGCAACTTTTGCAGTAATAGCAGTTTTGGGACAGTTTACTGGCTTTAAATTCTTTAAGGGCCAACCTTAACAATAAGACTAACACTTGACAAATAGTTTAAGATATCTATATAGTTAATTTACTAATGAAAAAGTTATTATTAACAGCAACAGCAATTTCTTCTTTCCTCGTCACCTCTGCTGCTTATGCACAACAAGAGATAAAAATTACTCCTCCTGCTCAGGGCTACAATGATTTAGGAAACTTTATTACTAATATTATACAGTTATCTTTTGCCCTGGCTTTACTGGTAGTTTTAATCATGCTGGTTTGGGGAGCATTTGAATGGATTTCCTCAGGTGGGGATAAAGAAACTGTTGGTAAAGCCCGAGGTAGAATTATCAATGCTTTAATTGGTCTGGCAGTACTCTCAATTGCCTTTGCTCTGGCAACAGTAGGAGCACAATTCTTAGGATTCGAAAAGGGTCTAACAACTATAAAAATTCCAGGACCAGCCAATTGTTCACCTGCTTGTGTCGCACCTAAAACTTGTGCAATAGTTGCCTCAGCTACTACTCCTACCTGTCAGTAATTCTACTTCCTGAACCATAACTTCAATTTTCTTTGAAATTTTACGAAGGTTGATCTTTATATACTTTTAATGTTAATTTAAGAATATGGGTCCTGATCCAGCTGGTTTGCAAGAATTTGAAGATCTTGTTAGAAACATTGTCTCCCTAATAGTAGGCTTAGGATTTATAGCTATGCTGGTAATGCTGGTAATGGCTGGAATCAAATATTTAACTTCAGGGGGAGAACCAAAGGCTGTGCAAGCTGCCCATAATACAGTTACCTGGGCACTTCTTGGAGTAGTTTTTATGGCTATTGCCTGGATTATCTTACAACTAATCAAAGCTTTTACAGGAATTGATGTAACAATATTTGATATAAAAACACTCTGTGGGGATGCAAAAACTTTGCCTTTTTGTCAACCCTAGAGTTGCAAAGAGAATTGATTTGTTCTACTGTTAAAATACAATGTCAAAACTTTTAAATTTTTTGCTTGCATTTTTTACTTTTACCTTTTTACTTTTTACTTTTTCCAGTCCTGCTTTTGCCCAATCTCCTACTCATGACGCTACTACTCTACCAACCACCAACCACCAACTACCAACCAATGTCTCCCCTACTTCTCCTCTTTTTACTGATCTGTTAATAAATAATATCTTTCACTCTTTTTCCTGTTTGGCTGTTGGACAATCAACTATTGGCCAACCTTGTTTAACTTATCAGGTAACTAAAGATGCTCAGGGTGCTGTTCAGAGTGTGCCGGTTTTATCCTCAGTAAACCTCTCAGGGGGCGCTTTAGGGGCTACTACTTCTTTAATTGGGGCCTTATATACTAACCCTCCTGTTAGAACAATTGATTATTTAGCCTCTGTTGGGCAAGGGTTAGGGATTGTTAAAGTAGCTCAAGCCCAGGTGATAGGCTCTGGGGCTGCAGTGTTAAACCCTATTTTAACTTTGTGGCAAACATCAAGAAACATAGCTTATGTACTCATGATTATTATCTTTCTAATAATAGGCTTGATGGTGATGTTCAGAAACAAAATTAACCCTCAAACAGTAATTACTGCCCAAGCTGCCTTACCAGGATTAGTTATTGGCTTAATTATGATTACCTTTTCCTACTTTTTAGCAGGATTGATCTCTGACATGGCATTTGTAGGAACAAATGTTGTGGGGTACTATTTTGCAGCAGCCCAAGGTCCATCAGCTTTGGCTGATCCAGAAAGAATAAACTTGGTAGGGAAAATTTCTGGCAGTAGCATTTTAACTATATTTGGAGCTTTTATAGGGATTGCTTCTGATCACTCAAATGGCATATTTGATTCAATAATCAATTCCTTACCTAATGATGTAGCAACAACTGTAAGAGTGTTTATAGGATTTTTGTCTGCGCAGTTTGTAGCGCCTCTTGGGGGACTAGCTGGACCTTGGGCACCAATTGCTAGCGGAGTTCTTGCCTTACTCGGAGGCGCTACTGGAGTCCTCGATGTATTAGGACTCAGGAGTATGATAATAAAGCTGGCTGTAGTAGCAATATTACTTTATGCGATGTTTCAACTACTAATCCGCTTGTTAAATAGCTACCTAACAATTATTTTCTTAACAGTCTCTGCCCCATTCCAGTTCCTTTTTGCCTCTTTACCCGGGAGACAAGGAAATTTTACAGCCTGGGTGATGAATATGCTGGGAAATATTTTAGTATTTCCGGCCGTTATAGCAGTATTTTACTTTGTAGCAATTCTGTTGGCTCCTGTTGAACCTAGGATAAAAGACCCTAGTTTCCCCCTAAAGGTCTCTGAGATAAACAGGATTCAGCAAAATAATTTTCTCCCTTCTGCATACGCAGATGAATCAATTAATGTTGTTGATAGAAATACTTTCCCTTTATTAGGCGGTATGGACCTGTCATTTGTCAGAATACTGTTAGCCTTTGCAGCTATGATAGCCCTTCCTGCAATTCCCAACATTGTTGTCAGAACCATAGGAAAAGCTAGTGAAGCAGGACAGTTAATCGGCCAGGAGCTTGGGGGAAATATCAGAGCAGGTCAAGGCTATGCTTCACAATATTCAGGTAGAATCACAGGTACCACAGATACAGTAAGTAAAGGTATTATAGGAGAATCACAGATGATGATGGGTAAGGATAATCAACCCGTCAGAGTAACTACCAGGGAAGGACTATGGCAGATAGGAAAAAGGCGGTTCGGAGGCTCACCAAAACCTCCAACTAGTTAAAACAGCAAAGAGCCTTATCATCTTGTAACTTTCTTCCTAGACTTAGCCTGTCTTTCTACCTTATAATCTGTCTGTACACTAACACTATCTCTGTAGAAATTCAGGAAAGTTTCAGGGAATTTAGATTTCAATCCAAAAGGTAAAATATAATCTGGGAAGGTAGGTATAGGTTTAGCATTAGGATTTTTACTATCGTATGCATTAGTTCCTTCTATTTCTATATTTCTTTTTGGTGCATTATTTATTTGTAAAATTTCATCTCTTAAAGCTTTAGGGAAAGCATCAATCAAACCTTCCTCAAACACATTAACCTTTGTTCCATTTAGGTCAATCTGTTTGGCAACCCAAGTTCCGGTAGAATCTTTAATTTTTTCAGTAGTCCATTCTCCTTTGCTATCTTTTACCTTCTGCTCGTTGCCTTCAATTTTGACTTCATACCTAGCGCCGTTTGCTTTTCCATTCTTATCTCTGATATAACCAAGCATAATCCGATCCCATTCTGCATCGTTATAGATTAAACCATTCTCTCCATATTCTAATAAATATTGGTGCATAAAATATCTGGCTGTATGTAAGTTTGCATCAGTTGCGTAAGCGGGCTTTGACCTAAATTCCCAACTGGTATCCATCCATTTGCTGATTCCATACCAGATTAATGTTCTGGCAAATTTTGCAGTCCCGGGATTAGGACCGAATGTACTTTCAACAACACCCTTCATCAAGATAATGGTGGGCTTTATAACACTAGCTGCCAAATCAATTCCTGCTCTACGTGTTGATTCTGTCATATCCTTTATGGCTGCTTCAGGATCAGAAGTGGCAAAATTCCAATCACGTTGCTCCTTATATTTACTGTTCGGTGGACTACCTATATCGCGATTAAAATCACGCCAAAGATACCCGCCTGAAAGGGGTCCGTCTTTCATCACAGCAAAATTGTCTTTCTCTTTATTACCACTTGTTAACGTCTTACTTTGTCCTACATTATCCTCAGTTCTTTTTACCCATGATACAAAGTCTCTTGGGTTTTCTATAATGCCCTCATAGCCAGTTTGGGCAAAAACAACTTCATTTCCGCCTTTCTCGAGTCCTACAAGCTGGGTAATTGGATCTCTGGTAGCACCATAATTTTTGGTCCATTCCTGTTCCAAAGGTATTGCCACATTATCCAACAAATCATTTAACCAAACAGTGTCTTTGGAGGTACCATACAACAAATTAAGATAATTCCTGACGTCTTTTACACCTGCACCACGAGTGTCGTGCCCCGGGAAATTAAAAAATCTACCTCTTCTTCCAAACTTTGCTTTCATCACCATTTGCATTAAAAGTCCCAACCTTCTCTCAGTCTCTGCATTCTTTGAACCGGTATTTTTTTCATCCATTGGCTTTCCATCCTCTCCTACTGCAGGCATAGCTTCTTTTAGACTTCCCGGCCGGGTATCTTTTTCAATAGCAGCCAGAAGCAGAGTTGGTCTGGTGGTATCGTGGGAACCTATATACCAGGCTGCAGATGTTGGTATATCAATATCAATTCCTAGTAGGTTAGTTAAAACATCATACATTTTAAACATTCTGTCTTTAGGTAACTTAGTTTGATCCTCCCTAATAAGAGCCTGCATTAATGCTCTATATAATGTTTTTTGCGGTACAGCTTCATTTGCAGCAATAGGATCCTCACCTGCATCTACTAAGTATTTATTTATTTCAGCTAACTCTTTAATTACTCTTTGTTGCTCTTCAGTTAATGCAGCTCCTGTTGCTTTAGGATCAATTGCTTTAACAGTGTGCCAGGCTAAGACTGCAGCAGAGTCTAACATCAAACCCCGGCAAAGCCGCTCAGCCACCACCATTCTGCTATTGACTTTTCTTTTCTTTGTTAATTTATAGGACCTATCAGTATCTATTTGATTATCATATTCAAACATATTTATAAATTCGCTGTAACTAGGACCAAAAACAGTTCTAGTGGGAGCCTTAAAAGATCTGGCTAAAGGGTGCTGAAAGAGTACTCTCTCTGCATCTCTGGGATCCCCAAACTTACCTGTTCTTTGCCATTCCAAAGCTTGTTTACAATACTCCTCCCAACGGGTTTCTTTAGTAGGTTTATCATCAACATCAAGGATGTTACCCTTGTTTGCTGCTTTATCAGCATCATCTAACTTAGAGAATTCTACTTTTAGTCTCTGGAAAGCAGGGTGAGTTGGATTGCCTATAGCTGTAATATCTCCATGATCATTTACAGTTAAATTTAAAAGGTCACTCATTTTCCTAAGTTTGCTGGTCATTAAAAATTCAGTTATTTCGTTCTTTCTTCTGATTTGCCACCTGTGCAGTTTGTTCATATCACGGGCACCTTTGGCTAAATTTGCATCTTTTTGACCATATCTCCAGAATTCCCCATCTTTAACTAAGAATTGCTGAGCAGCTAACATAATCATCCCATCACGATCAAGAATTAGAGCATCTACCAAATGATCCTGTTGTTCTGTATTTTGTGTTGCCTCTGCCAAATACATCATATAAGCAGAATACGGACCCCAATCAATCCTGACCTTATCAGAAAAGAAATAGGCTCCCATTAAATTTAAGTTATCTGCAAGAGTTGATTTTAGACGCCTGAATTCACTTTCAGATTCCACATGGAAATCAACCAGTGCTGCATCTATTTTTTCTTTTTCCTGACCTAATTTACTATGAAGTTGTTCTGGTAAACCTGTGCCTAGTTTTCTTTGAACTTTAGTAACAATATAAGGAATCATCTCTTCTAATTCCTGAACATCATCAGCCACGAATTTAATATATGTTTCATAGCCACCACCACGGTTAGGAACCCAAGGCTCCAACCGCCTTTGCCCCTCAATGGCACCCCTAAAATCTTCAAAATCTTGTGCCACTACCTCTTTACCTTCCTCGTCTTTAACTGCATGTCCACCTACGTCGATGACCTGACCTTTCCAGACCTTAGTGATTCCTGTATCTTCCGGCCGAATAATCTTTTTACGATCTTCAACTACCTGCAAAATTATATCTGTACTTTTCTCATTAAAATAATCTATTATTCCCCCATATTTTTGCGCCTCTGTTTTGTCAGACCAAAATCCCTTTGTTTTATCTCCTTCTATGGAAGCTTTTGCACCTCGTAGTTTTTCTTGCAACATTGGCAGCTTACCGTGGTCCTGATATTCATCCCTGCCTTCTTTTTCACTATTTGTTACCTTAACTCTGGAACCATAATAAATACCGGATAATTCCTCTCTTAAAGAATCAAACCAACCTTTTTTATTAGCTTCAAGTAATAAATCATCTCGTTCTTTTCTGGCATCAGCCAATTCAGTTGTCTTCTTAGGGTCCGTGTCTGACATAGCATCCGCTGTAGTTATTCTTTTTAAAGCTTTTTGAAAGTCTGAATCCCCTGTCCAAGCAGGACTCTCTGGAGTAGGGACAGGGGGAGTTAATGCTTGGATCCGCCATTTATCCAATTGATTTAGAAAATTTAGTGCTAGAACTGAGTCTACTCCCCGCCGATCAAGTAACCCCTCAATACGTGTAGCTACCCTGTTGAAAAAAGTCTCATCTGCTCCCCCTGCGAGACCGCGTGTGTAAACTTGTGATGCGATTGTGCTTAATGAGGTATCTGCAGCATAATCTTTGGGATCAAAACCTAAACGAATATATTCAGATGAGGGGATAACCCCGACTAAACCTGACTTTATCAGAGTGCGTCTTTGTTCTGTACTAAAACCTGCTTCTTTTAAAATTTCCGCTTTCTGCCGAAGCTGAGCCGGAGTATAATTATAAACACTCGCTGTTTTTAGGTTGTCTTTGCCTGGTTCACCTGAGCCTACAGAGTGGGCTTTTAAAATTACTCCTTCTTGTTTTTCTTTCTCTTCAGCAGTAAGATTAGGATCTAAAAATTGCTGTGCTGCTTTCAAACGATCCTGATCAGTTAAAGAGGCATTAGCAACTACTTGATGTTCTCCTGGTTTAACTAAAACTTGTAATCTTGGTCTGTTAAATATTCTTCCTAAGATCCCCGGCCTTTGAGAGTCAGTTGTTTCAGGAATAACAATCTCACCTGTTGCTCCTGTTGGATTTTCTGCCATATTTTCTAGTCTATTCATAGTTTAGTGTAAGGTTTTTGTAATCCTACTGTCAATCCTTCGACTTTGCTCAGGATTAAATCCTTTCTGCGTGTAGTTTACACTGAGCGTTAGCGAAGTGCTTGATTTAAAACTGATATAATACTGACGGGATTGAGGCTAATACTATACAGAAGTTGCTAAGATGACCTTTTTTTCTTTACTATACTCTTTCACAATAACATAATATTGATCTAACCCAAGTGACTCAGCTCTCATCTTTAAATGGGTTATATCCCGTTTTGAAGCAGTTATTTTGACCTCACAGGCAATTTCTTCATCAAAAATAAAATCAACTTCAGTTGTATCTTTATAGAAAAAATTAAGTTTATAATGAGGTCTAAAACTTTGGAAAATGCTTTGCTCAAAAAGCTGTCCTTCTGAAACCTTACCTAAAACATTTGCCATTCCTCCATCACACAGGTAAAGTTTCTTACTCCCTGCAGCTTGCCTGTCAATACTTTTTGAGAATTTAGATAGAAAAGTAATAAAATAAGTGTGCTCCAAAAAGCTAAGATAATTATAGACGGTTTGACGGGAAAGGGCTAAACTATTTGCCAGCTTGGCTATTTCAATTTTCGAACCTACCCGCGGAATCAACAATAGAATTAAGTCTCTTAGTTTAGCTGTATCTTGAAAATCAGCCAAGGTTTTTACATCCTGCTCAAAATAAGAGGTAAATATTTCTTGAAGCAGAATCTTCTTCCGGTTATGGTCTGCTTCTAAAACAACTCTGGGAAAACCGCCGTATTCCATAAATTCATTGTAATAAGGGATTAGCCGTTCGTAACTTATTTGATTTTTTTGCTCTGCTTTTTCAGAAAATGTAACTACTCCTTTTCTGAGAAATCCTTTAAAAACTAGGAATTCAGAAAAAGTCAGCGGGAACATTTCAAAGACAACTTTGCGGCCTGCCATTGATTCTGGGAATAGATTCTTAAGATAGAAACTGCTTGATCCAGTCAGAATAAACTTAACATCCCAGTGATCAGAAAGATACTTGACTACCCGACTAATTACAGGCAGGTTTTGTATCTCGTCCAATAAGATAAACGCTCTTTCTTTATTAGTAATTCCAAGATCAGCAAGGTTATTCCAAACCGCATCAAAATTATCAATTTCAAATATCTTCCGGTGAAGAGGATTTTCCAAATCTAACATTACCTTGTTTGGTGTTTTGACTTTAGAAAATAAGTACTCTAACACAGTAGTTTTTCCCACTCTGCGCATACCTGTAATAACGATATTCTCTTTCGTAGTGAGTTCTTTTTCTAACTTTGGGAAGATAGCCCTGGGATAAATCATATGTACATTGATACATTACATATACGGGGGGTATTTGTCAAGGACAATTATCAAGCAGCCAGTTTGTTTGTTGGAAATCCTACCAAAGGGCTTGAAGTTAATTTACCAGTATTTGACTTGACTTGAGGCCTTGAACTAAGTCCTCCCATCCCCCTTCTGCTGCACTTACTGCCGAAGTGATGGTTTTGTTCTGTCCCACTCAAGCACCCAGAACAAGGCCCTCTTCCTCCTCTACTTTTATTTCTTACAAATTCTGCAACATTCTTAATCAAAGTAATACCTCCAGTAAAGACTGTTCCTAATTTAATTTTAAATCTATCTCTTCCTATACCAACTATTTCTGCTGTTTTTGGGATTTGGGGAAAAACTGGCCCTTCATGAGTTGGCAGGGGGCTAATTGCAGTTTCAATATCAGCTATACGTTCAACTGTTATAGGCATAATAGACACCTTTTGGCAATTGACTATGATACAACAGATACTTTAAAACCGCAAATTTGTTAAGCTTTTAGCAACTTGAGATTATATTTCCAAATTTTTTGATCAGAGGTAATTAAAGTTAGATTTTCCACTCTGGCTTGAGATATTAAAATTCTGTCAAATGGGTCTTTGTGATGAAGGGGTAGTTTCTCAACTGCTAAAGCATGCGTAATCTGGATAGGAATAATTTGTAGGTCTGTTTTTTTAATGGCGGCTTCTATATCAAAAGGTGTTTTAAGTTTTTTAAGGCTTCTTTTTATACTTATTTCCCAAATAGTCACAACACTTACAAAAATTTTATTTTTAGAATTGCTTATTTCATTTTTAATATCTTTTTTGAGACGTTTGCTACCCTCCATTGCCCAGATAAAAACATGAGTATCCAGAAGATACTTCATTTGGGAAATATCTCTCCTTCATAAAACAACTTATTGATTTCTTCATCTTCCTCATCAAAGTCTTCAGACATCCACACCTTACCCTTCCATAAACCTAACTTGCGAGGCTTAAGCTTTTCCTTATAATAACTGAGTTTTGCTACAGGTCTACCTGCTTTGGCGATTATTATTTCTTCCCCTTTTGAGGTTTTTTCTAATAGTTTAGAAAGATTTGTCTTGGCCTCATGAATATTATATATTTGCATATGAACTTATCTTAGCTAACTTAGCTAAGTTTGTCAACATTTAAATTAACAACGAACTGCTTTAGGATTGGGACAAACAGGGTTTTGACAGCTTTCTACATATCCTTCTCTTGGTCTTTTATTAACTGTCTTACAGGCAGGACAAGGAAAATACAAAGATCCCTTACTATCTGACTCCACCAAACTACTATTCCCGAGTGTTAAAGAGTTTTTGGAAAATGCTTGAAAAGCTGTGCTCTGCAAAAGAACAGGGCAACTACCTGATTCTTTCCCCAGCATACCTAAAACCATCCTTCTGGAGTCTTCCAAGGGTAAACTTTTATCAGAGAGTCTTTGATAAACAATCCTGGCTTGAACAAGCGCCTCTTCTTTTGCTCTTTTATCTTCTCCTGCTCTTACCATTTGCCATAAAGCAGGATCTATAATTAACTCCTGCAATATATACATCCAGGAATTACCTCCGGTATTCAAAATAAGCGGAGTAGCTCTAACCTCATTAAGACTGGAGAGTAAAGGTCTGTTCTGACTATAATTTGATAAATCCTGAGCAAACTTTAGACATTTTTCTTCATCAAAATCCAGTATTAACGCCCGGTTGAACAACTTTTTAGTTCCACCTTCCTGTTGTATCTCACTAATAATAACCTTAGAAGTAGGATAAATACCTGGATAAGGAGGACTAACCCAAGCTATTGCTCCTTCATTATTATTTTTAGCCCAATGTTCAATAACAGATAGAGCCTGGAATTCTAATTCACCTACAGGGTGCGTTCTTAAAACTACATCTCTGACCCTGCAATGTGCTGTAGGAGATAACAGTTCTCCATTCTCTGCAACCAGGAAGTAATAAGGATCAGGAATTCTTTTAGTCTCCAGAGAATAAGAAGCCAGTTCTTCTGCAACTTGTTCTTGACCCTTAACTCCCCAGGCTGAAATAAAAGAATTAATTTCTGGACGTTCTAATGTGTTTGCTGGCATATTTACTCCATAAAAAATCCCCTCTTTCGAGGGGTGGGAAATAGACTTTCTTTGGCTCGAAGAGTCCCGTACCGGACGGTACAGGATGAAAGGATTCAGGCAGCCCGGCTGTTACGGTTACGGCATAGCGATAGATGTACACTATCTTCCCCTGATGAAGGTTGATCTGAACCAACCAATCCTTTTTAAATTGTGATAACCAGATTACTTTATTATTTGGCAGACTGTCAATAATTAATCTCTGATAGACTAACCTACCCTTGTTACTGCATTAGTATTAATTTGTCCTTGAATGACCTAGTTTGTCTATCTGGACTATGGTTTTTTCACGTTATATAAAGAAACAGCAGATATATGAACCCACACCCAATCCCTCAAAATGTTACCAATTTTCAGTTCCGTTTAGTTGGAGATATGACTTTAAAACAGTTTATCTATTTAGCAACAGGATCTGCTATTGCTTATGTACTTTTTGTATTTTTAACACCCATTTATCCAATAGTTGCCTGGCCTTTATTAATACTATCCGCCTCACTAGGAGCTGCTTTTGCTTTTTTACCTATTGATTCCAGACCCTTGGACCTTTGGCTGGCTGCCTTTTTAAAAGCTATCTATTCACCCACTACGAGAATCTGGAAAAGAAATGGGAAAACATTTAGAGAAGACCCTTTATTTAATAGCCGGATGAGTTTATATCTTTCCAGTATGCAGCCAGGTACAACAAGCCAAAATACCAGCTCAGTAATAGCAGCTCAACCCTTGAGCAGCTCAGCCATCCGCCAAATTAGTAAATCTGCTACCCCAACAGTAATTCCAAAAACTCCTCTTAGTTTACCTACAATTGAAGATCTTGGTAAAACTGTTGATCTGGCCCGTCAAGCTCAAAACTTACAACTTAAAATCCTGCAAACAGAAAGAACTTTAAACCAAATTAAAACAGAAGCTCAAAAACCCAGTGCTATTCCTGTTGACTATAGCCAACAAGTCAACAAAATTCTAGGTGATCTGCAAATATTAGTAAATCAAGCCTCCCAAATAAGAGCCCGGCTTCAACCAGCTGCCAAACCTACTGAGTCAGTCAAGATAGCGGAAAAAGTTAAAGTAGTAGTACCTGCTAAATCAAAACAAACTCAACTGGCTTTGACTACTTTTCCTAATATTATTAATGGAGTTGTTAAGGATAAAACAGGAAATTATTTAGAAGGCTGTATTGCAGTGATACATGATAAAGAAGGATTACCAGTCCGGGCTTTGAAAACCAATAAATTAGGCCAGTTTACAGGCTCAACTCCTTTACCAAACGGGACCTATAAACTAACTTTAGAGAAAGAAGATTTAATTTTTGATGTTTTGCAGATGGAACTATCAGGAGAGGTATTACCACCTCTGATGATAATATCAAAGTAAGGATAAATATGAATACAACACAGGAACATTTGAGGATAAAAAACATCACAAATGACATTTTGCTGCTTAAAGACGGCGGAGGTGCTTTGGTTTTACAAGTCTCTGCAGTTAATTTTGGACTTTTGTCAGTTAGAGAACAGCTGGCTATAATTTTTTCTTTTGCTCAAATGTTAAATTCTTTAAACCATAGCATCCAGATTCTCATTTTCTCAGAAAGGTTAAATATCAGTTCATACCTTAATCTTTTGAATAGAGCACAGCAAGCTCAGATAAACCCGCTTTTATCCAGAATGATTGGCAATTATAGAGAGTTTATTCAAACGACAATTTCAGAAAATGATGTTTTGGATAAAAAGTTCTTTGTCATTATCCCTCTTTACTCTTTAGAATTAGGGCTTACCTCATCACAAGAAAACCTGGAACAAAAAATCAGGACAGTGCTTTTACCAAGGCGGGATCAAATGATCAGACAACTGGCTAGAGTTGGTCTTAAAGCCGCTCAACTAACAAATCAAAAACTAATTGAATTACTCTATGATATATATAATGGTCAGTTTGTAGAAACTATTCCCACATCTGTCAAACCAGCCTGGATTGATGTTAACTTGAAAGAGCCTAAACAAAGAAATGAGCAGCCAACTACTCCAACTCCTGCTCCTCCTATATATAATAAAGGACAAATAACTAAGAATCATCCATTTATTGTTGAAGAATTGGATGAGAAAGTATGAGATTACCTTTTTTTAAAAAACCACAAAAACTAAATAAGGAGAAATCTTCCCCTCAACTAACCATTGAGGATGTAATAGCTCCTTCAGAAATTGAAGTTGATTTTAACAGTCTGAAAATCGATGGCAGGTTTTTTAGAACTTACTTTGTTTCAGACTATCCCAGATTTGTAGAAGCAAATTGGCTGGAACCAGTTATTTCTTTTGACCATTCACTTTTGATCTCTATGTTTATTCACCCATCAGAATCTGCCGGGGTTTTGGATGAATTAAAAAGAAAAATTGCCGAAATGGAAGCAACTATTCAAACAGATTTAGAAAGAAACCGCAGCTTAGATCCAACAGTAGAAGTTGCCTTAGAAGATGCTATGTCATTGCAAGATCAACTAGTCAAAGGGGTGGAAAGATTTTTCCAGTTTTCTTTATATGTCACCATCCCTTCCTCATCTAAAGAAGAACTGCATAATACCTCCAGACTGGTTGAATCTACCCTGGCTTCCCTTTCTATGAGAGCTAAACCTACTACTTTGCAAATGGAGGATGGTTTTAACTCCACCCTGCCGCTTGGACAGAATTTATTAAACTTAACCCATAATATGGATACCACATCTTTGGCTACTACTTTCCCCTTTGCTTCATCAGAATTAACTGCAAATGAAGGTATTATGTATGGGATTAATCAGCATAATGGTTCGCTGATACTTTTTGACAGGTTTAGTTTAGAGAATGCGAACTCGGTTATTTTCGCCAAATCCGGAGCCGGCAAAAGTTACCTGGTAAAACTGGAGGCCTTGCGTTCTTTGATGTTTGGCACCGAAGTGATTGTTATTGACCCTGAACAAGAGTATTTACCTTTAGCTCAAGCTGTGGGAGGAGAGTATATTAATTTTTCCCCTTCATCTCCTGTTAAAATTAATCCTTTTGACTTATCCGCTGATTTAATCTCTGGTGAGAACGAATTAGGTAGAAAGATTTTATCTTTAACTACTTTTTTAAAATTAGTTTTGGGAAATCTGACTGCCACAGAAACTGCTATTTTGGACCAGGCTTTGAAACAAACTTACCTGTTAAAAGGTATTACTGATAATCCAAAGACTCAACTAAATCCACCAAATGGTATTCCGCTCATGGAAGATTTGTATAAAGTCTTAGTTGGTATGGAGGAAGCCCAAGCTGCAGACCTATCAACCCGCTTAGAAAGATTTATTAAAGGATCTTTAACCGGCATATTTTCTTCCCAATCTAATATTGACCTGAAAAACTCTTTCACGGTTTTTTCTGTCCGGGATCTGCCAGATCAGCTGCGGCCTTTAGCTATACATATGATCTTGGATTATGTTTGGACTAAGATTAGAGGCAAGTTAAAAAGAAGAATGATGATTGTAGATGAAGCCTGGTATTTAATGAGAAATCCTGACTCAGCTGAATTCTTGGTGGATATGGCCAAAAGAGCCAGGAAATATTATTTAGGCTTAACTACCATTACTCAAGATGTGGAAGATTTCTTGGGTAGTGAAAGAGGCAAAGAGATTATTTCTAACTCCTCAATCCAAATCCTGTTAAAACAAGCCCCCTCTTCAATTGATCTGCTGGCTGATATTTTTAATCTGTCCGAAGGAGAACAGAGATTGCTAATGTCAGAAGGGGTGGGTGAGGGATTATTTTTTGCCGGCAATACTCATGTGGCTATGAGGGTGGTAGCATCTCCACAAGAACATCAATTAGTAACAACCAACCCCAGTGAAATATTGGCAAGACAAAATGTTTAGTGTTAACCTAAAGCTATGGATTACTTAAAACCAGCTGCATTTAGACAGCTAAAAGCTTTTTTTATAGCTCTAAAAGAGGGCCGGTTTAAACCAAATTCACCACAAGATTCTACTACAGTTATAGTTGAGGGAAGGCCAACTCCAGTGAGCAAATCTCAATCTCTTGACCTGCTCCGTTCATTCCCTGACCTGCATGAAGAGAAGTTTAAGGATGACAATTTCCTGCTTAAATACTTATCAGACCCTGTAAAAAGAGATCGTATCTTTAGCAGCCTAACCAAACAACAACAAATTGAACTTATAAAAACTATAGAGGAAAAACCTCTTCCAGCAGAGGCAACTACTCAGCAAGCAGGCAGTCAGACAGTATCAACTGGTGAAAGCGCAAGCACCATGGCTGGGGAAGCTACTTCCAGTCAACCTCAAATACCTAGTATGCCTTCTTTCAACCCTGGGACTACCTCCCGAAATATTCCTAGACCATCTATACCAGAAGAAGGTCCTGCTACGGCTAAGGCACGCCGTATACAAGAGGCGTATGAACAAGCAAACCCTGCTACTGCCAAAATAGACCGTCTGGAGGAACAAACTAAAGCCTTCAAGACAACTCAATCTGCACCTGCAAATCCAGGTACACAATTCAAATCAGGCCTTGGCAGCAGTTTTAAAACTTTTGGGTCAAATGCTTCCATATCTTTCAGAAAATACTCTGGAAAAATAGCTGGGGGGTTGGGACAAATAGCTGGAGGCGTGGGTAGAAATGTTCTTGGACCCGGACTTAGCAGTGTGTATAACCAGGGGGCAAGAGCAGTTTTGGGTGGTGGTAATACATTCTCCAGGCTTTCCGGTCAGGCAAGAAGAAGAATCACTTCTTTAAAAGGAACATTGCCAAAACCATCAGGAAAATTAGGAGGAAGATTTGCCCTGGGAATATTATTAGCACTTTTCTTATTTATGTTTATTTCAGGCATAATTGCCGGTGTTACCGGAACTACTGGAGGCACCACACCAGGAACATCTCCGGTTGTTGGAGCAACAGCAGATATCAGCAGTTGTAAATTTACCAGGTCTGGTAGTTCTCAAGTAGTCAAAAGTTCTCTTCTGCAGGGCTTAATTAGCAGTGCAGCTGTTTCAGCAGGCATCCCTGCACCTGTCTTAGCTAGTGTGGCCATGCATGAAAGCCCAGACTTTGTAACTAATGCTGACAATAGCCATGATGCGATAAAAAGCGGGCAATATTGTAATTATGGCCAGACAATTTGTATAAATAAGGAAAATACCGGAACTTTGTATGATGGTGCTTGTTTAACAGATGATACTGCAAAAGGGGCTAAAACAGCCCAGGCAATAGGACTCATGCAAAACATTGATATTTATAACCAGGGCAAAGGTGATCTTTGCAGCATCACCAACAGTTTAGCAATTGCGGCGGCAAAATTAAAAAAAGATGGAGTAACAGCTCAACCAACTCAAGAACAGATCAAAACCGGTGTTACGGCATACTATAACGCCTGTGACTATGATGGGGGAGACTATTGTAAAGAAGTCTGGCAAGATCTGCAAAACTGCCAAACAGTAACTACTCCAGGAACAATTCCTGTTTTACCTCCTGGAGCTGACTATATAGCTGAAATCTCTAAAAATTTCCATGTTAATTTTGTACCAGGGAAATTTACCCAAAATCATTTAAGATGGTCCTGGGAAATTCTATCCCAGGCCAAAACCATTGCTCCCAACATCTTTCGGAATCTGATTGACACAGTTACTGTTGATACCCATCCAGAGATAGGAGAAAGATCGGACAATACTATCTTTTTCTCAACTGACCCTAAAAGCTTCTTCTCTTCAACTAATGATGCTTCAGGATTTAAAATCTTATTAATCCATGAATTAGGACATGTTATCAGAGGTAATCCAGGACCAACCCAACAAAATTATGATGCTCTTTTGCAGGAGGCTATTAATAAGGATAAGGGATACTTAACAGGCTATGGACAAAATCCCTGTACCGGAACTTTAGCAGTTGATGAAGATTTTGCCGAAACAGTAGCCTATTACATTAATACCGGCACCCCTGAAAAGGACCTGGCCTGTGGACGGAAATCCGAGGATGGAGCAAATCCTTTATATAGCGGCCTTTATCCAAACCATCTGTCCTTTATTAAATCTATTTTAAAATGAAAAAGTTTAGTGCAATAACTATAGCTGGTGTGATCATACTGTTTTGTTTTTACTTTTTAAAAACCAAGTCTGATGCCAGACCAAATCAGCCTGATGCCAAACCCCAAGTTTCTACTTCATCAATACCCAAATCCGACAAACCTGAAATTGTCTCTACCAAACCAGATCCTTTGGATGAGACTATCATTCCTGCTGATCAGATAATAGAGATTAGTTTTAACAGACCTTTACAAAATGTGCCTGAATTTAAAGTTAAATTTGAACCAAAAATAGATTTTAAAGTTGAGTTATCATCAGATAGAAAAACAGCTAAAATAACACCTGCTAAGCCTTTTGGGTTAGGATCTGAGTATACTTTGTCAATTGCTCCTGACACTAAATTTGATGGGGTGGGTAATTGGGGAATGGATAAATCTTTTCACTTCAGAACTATTAAATACCGCGGTATTTAAGATAATCTAACAGGCATCACTATATATTCTAACCCCTCTTCACCAATTGGCTTAATCAAACTGGCTGATAAAGCCCCTGAAAATTCCATCATCACCTGAGAGGTGGGGATATTGGAGATTGCATCTAATAAAAACTTAGTGTTAAAAGCTATTTCCAACTCTTCTCCATCTACTTCACCTTCTATTTCATTTTCCTGACTACCAACCTCTTTGGCTGATGATTTAAGTGATAAACTACCTTTTCCCGTTGTTAAAACTACAATGTTAGCTTCATTTTTGGCAAAAACTGCTGCCAGTTTTGTAGCCTTGATTAGCTGATCTTTCTCTACCATAGCTCTTCCAACAATCTTCTGAGGGATGATTTTTTCCCAAGAAGGAAATTGACCTTCTATTAGTCTTGAGGAAATTATGGTCTGGCCTAAAGTGAAGATAATCTGGTTTTGATTTTCTGATGTAGCAATATTTACTTCGTCCACTTCTTGCTCTGAAATAATTCTTAACACTTCTTCAAAGGTTTTTTTAGGAATCAGACTCTTAAATTTTGTTTCTATTTTTGGCAGATCAACCTGTCTATGAGCTAACCTAAATCCATCAGTTGCCACAAAATCTAACTTTGAATCCTTAATATCTGTCAGAATACCTGTTAAAACTGGTCTGCCTTCATCAACTGCTGCAGCAAAGAGGATTTGAGATGAGGTTAGGAAAATTTCCTTAGGAATACTTATGCCAGGATTATCTGAAACAGGAATGGCTGGAAACTCTGAAGCTGATATACCATTTATTGAGGCTTTAAACTTACCAGATTTGATATTTAATATCTCTCCTTCTGACTCTAAAATAACTTGACTCTGTCCCAATCCTGAGATTAAATCTACTAAAGTTTTGGCAGGTATGGTAATTTCTCCTGATTGCTGATCTGAGACAGGCACAAATTTAATCACCCCTATTTCTAAATTAGTAGCTGCTATTTTTAATCTCTTGTCTTCTACTGATAGCAGTATGTTATCTAACACTGGCAGAGTAGAGCGGGTCCCAGAAGAACGCGAGGCAGATTGTAAAAAAGGCAATAGATCTTGTTGTAAAATAGAAAATTTCATGTCAGTCTGATTCCTTTTTGGCAGAAATAAAATTGGAGATATCTTCTTCTGAAACTTTAATCAGCCTGAAGTTAACCCGCCCGGCAACAATCAGATTTTTAATGTGTTTTTCCTCCATAGTCAAGATGTGAGTTTGTCCACTTTTTACTTCAATAAAATCAATCCGGTCATTGTTTTTAATCCCGATAAAATCAATTGGCCATCCTAAGGGTATGATCCGGTCATAGTCATAACGTAACTCAGCATAGGTTAGCAACTCTGCCATCTTGCCTTTTTGAGGGTTTATGGAACCTTGTATGGTTTGTAAAACTCTGGCTGGTAGGTCCTGGACCCCCTGATACAAACTGATTAGATCTGTGGGGATATTCTGAGTTTTTCTTGAGTGAAGTCTACCAAAAAGATAGGTGATTATCAAAAGAAGAATTATAACCCCAACAAAAATCCAATTTATATTATCCATACTTTTCCACAACTGCTGTAGATTATACAATATACTATATTAAACAGTAGTTATATTAATAGGTGGTGTGGATATGTTGGTAAAGTTAATTTACAATCTCAGGTTTTGGTGAAATTTCGTGTTGATCGTAAGTGGATTTTTGGTGAATAACTTGTGGAAAACTCTCAGAATATGTGGAAAACTTAGCTGGCAGTGAGAATCTGTTTAACTTCAATTAGAATTCTTTGTACTTCCCTATCTTTTGCGACTAATTCCTTTATTTTGTCTCTGCCATGCATCACAGTGGTGTGGTCTCTTCCCCCTAAAATTTGTCCAATCTTTTCCACAGTCATCCCCAATTCCTCACTTAAGAGGTACATGGTAAAATGTCTGGGTAAAACAAGTCCTTTTTGTCTTCTTGGACCAGTTAATTCCTTATTTGTGACATTGAAATAATTACAGATGGCCGAGACAACTCCGGTATGAGTTAACGACAGATTCTTTTTAGGAGTTTTACTTAAATAGGCAGAAATATTATCAACCGTGCTTTCCAGATTCTGAGCTTTGAGCACCTGGATAATTTGCAAAAGTTTGCCTTCCAGTTCCCGGATGCTGGACTCAGTGTGGGAAGCAATTAGTTTTAAAGAATCCTCGGATAGAGTACTGCCCCATTCCGCGCTTTTGGCCCGGAGGATTGCCACCCTGGTGTCAAAATCAGCAGGTTGAATATCAATCATCAGTCCTCCGGCAAAGCGGCTTCGCAGTCTATCCTCTAACTTAACTATCTCATTTGGAGATCTGTCTGAGGTTAAAATCATCTGGGAGTTTTTAGACTGGAGTTCATTAAAAGTGTGGAAAAACTCTTCTTGCGTGCCTTCTCTACCAGAGAAGAACTGAATATCATCAAGCAGCAAGATTCTGGCTGAGCGGTATTTAGAGCGTAAATCTGCCATTTTGTGATTCTGGATTGCACCAACATAATCATTCATGAACTTTTCTGAGGAACAATAAATAATACTGGCGCTGGGATTTTTTTTCAAAATAGCATTGCCAATACCTAACATTAAATGAGTTTTACCAACTCCGGTACCGCCATAGATAAAAAGCGGGTTGTAAGAAGTGCCTGGATTTTGAACTACGGCCTGAGCTGCAGCAAAGGCCACATTGTTTGATGGACCAACCACAAAGTTTTCTAGAGTATATTTGGGATTTAAGTCAGGGGTGTGATTTTGGAAGGATTGGAAAAAGCCTTCTTCAGGTTCTGCTGCAGAGGCTTCAAATTCCTTAATAATAATCTCGATTGCCACCTTTTTTTCCAGTAGTTGTTCAAAAACTGTTTCGATCAGGGGTAAGTGTTTTTGAGTTAAGGTTTGTTTAACAAAAGCATTAGGACTGGAGAGGATAACTTTTTCTGCCATGACTTCTTTTAAGGAGGTTTTTTGAAACCAGGCTTTAAAGTTAGTAGTGCTGACTTGAGTTTTAATAATTTCTAAAAATTTATGGTAGAGTCTTAAATTATCCATGTTGAAAACTTATCCACAATCTAATTCAAAGAGGATAAACTAACAAGATAGAGAAACTATTAAAAAGTAGATCAAGTTATGCTATACTTGCTCTGATATGCCAAAGCGAACATACCAACCTAAAAAAGTAAAAAGGGCCAGGAAACACGGTTTTAGAGCTAGAATGGCAACTTCTGGTGGACAAAAGGTTTTAAAAAGACGAAGAGGTGAAGGCAGAGTTCGTTTGACTGTTTAATGTTACCCAAAGAATTTAGATTAAATTTAGGGAAGGACTTTAAGTGGGTGGCCTCAGGTAAAAAATTAGAAACCAAATTTGCCAAGCTTTTTGTAAGAACTGGTGAGAACATTTTTCCCAGAATAGGAATTGCAACTTCAGGCAAGATTTTTAAGAAAGCTACTCAAAGGAATAGAAGCAGAAGACTGGTTTCTTCCGCGCTGGAAAAATTATATCAGCGCTTGCCGGGTAATATAAATATAGTGACTCTTCCCAAAGTTGGGGTAATTAAGGTAAAATCAAAAGAAGTATTAACAGATTTAGAATCTGTTTTAAAGAATGAAAAAGTTATTGCTTAGTTTAATTGAAGTTTACCAGAATTATTTATCCTTTGATAAAGGAATACTGGCCTTTCTTGCTCCAGGTGGAGCTTGCAGGTTTGAGACAAGATGTTCTGAGTATACCAAGCAAGTAATCAGGGAGTTTGGGGTTATTCAAGGTAGTTGGTTAGGAATAAAAAGAATAGGAAGTTGTAGATGAATCAAATTGGGGATATTTTTAATTTAATATTCATGGGTCCTGTGGTTAATCTTTTAGTACTAGTTTACCAGGGCTTATTTTCCTTACATATCCCCGGGGCATTAGGTCTTTCTATTATGTTTCTAACAATTATCATCAGAGTTTTAGTTTGGCCATTTATGTCTTCTCAGATTAAAGCCACCAAAAAAATGGCTGATCTAAAACCATACTTAGATGCTTTAAAATCAAAGCATAAAGGTGATAAACAAGGTTTGGCAGCAGCTCAAATGGTTTTATACAAAGAACATGGGGTTAATCCAGCCGGAGGATGTTTGCCTGCCATAATCCAAATACCAGTTTTCATTGCCCTTTACCAATCAATTATTAATATCTTACCTGGGGCAGGTGGGCATATTGACAGGATTAATTCTTTAATATATTTTCCCCAGTTCAAACTGCCTTCAACAATAGACCCTGATTTTTTTGGAATAAATTTAGGAATCAAGCCTTCAGAATTTGCAAAATTTGGAGTGTTGTTGCTTTTGATCCCTGTTTTAACAGCTGCTTTAACTTTTATTCAATCAAAAATGGCTATGTCAAAAGCAGTTAAAAAATATCCTTCTGATTCACCAAAGGAGAAAAAAGAAAAAGAGGGCATGGAAGAAAGCATGGGGCAAGTTCAATCACAAATGGTCTATATGATGCCAATTATGATTGGTTATTTTGCTTTTAATTTTCCAGTAGGACTTGCAATTTATTGGAATACCTATACAATACTGGGAATCATCCAGCAATATAAGATTTCAGGCTGGGGAGGATTGAGCGACTACGTCGCTAAGTTAAAAGGTAAAAGTTTAAAGTAAAAAATATGGAAGAGCAGTTAAGTGAAGTGTTAGATAATATTTTAGGATTACTTCTTCTAGAGGGTAGCTATGAAGTAGAAGAAGTGGATGAGGGTTTTGCGGTATCAATAGACACTAAAGATGCAGGAAGATTAATTGGAGCCAGAGGAGAGTCTCTGGAAGGGTTGCAGTTGATTATTAATCAAATAATGTCCCGCAAAGCAGGAGAAGGCGGGTTTAAGAGGGTAATGTTGGATGTAGCTGGCTGGAGAAAACAGAGAGAGGCAGAGTTAAAATCTATGGCTGAAAGCTTTGGTAAACAAGTATTAGAATCTGGTAAAGAGTTAGAGCTGGAACCAATGTCTTCCTGGCAAAGAAGAGTTGTGCACATGGTTTTAGAAGCTTTGGGTGGATTATCCTCTGAGAGTATTGGTGAAGGCAGAGATAGACATATTGTGATAAAAGTGAAAACCGAAGAGCAAGATGTTAAATCTGAAGAGAGTTGAGCAAGTACTTCTTTTTCTCACCATTTTATTTCTTCCCACTCAACTTGGTAAACATTTTTGGCCAGAATTTAGTTTTGTCTATTCCCTTCCAATAGATTACTTATCCCCTACCTTATATTTTTGGGATTTACTAGCTGTTTTACTTTGTATTGTTTTTCTTGTGCAAGGTGGCCATATAAACAGAGTAGCTTTGAATTTATTTTTTCTATTTCTTTTAACTCAATCGTTTTCTTTATTTTCAAACCCTTTAAATATAGGGATTGGACTGGTGAGACTTGAGCAATATCTTATTGCTGGTTTGTTTGGGGTTTATCTTGCGTCTTCAAAGTCTTCCCGGACAACCTCAGTAATTTTCTGGGGATTTATATTGTCAATTACAAGCGAAAGTTTTTTGGCAATTGCACAATTTTTAAAGGGAGGAACGGTCGGGTTTTGGCTGTTGGGAGAAAGAAATTTTTCGCTTTCAACTCCCGCTATTTCTAAATTTGACTTTTATGGCAGAGAGTTTTTAAGACCATATGCTACTTTCCCACATCCAAATGTACTGGCTGGTTTTATGCTGGTAGGGGTTATGCTTTTGTCTTCGGTTAGAAATCTCTTAAAAAGAGCAGCTGCTATATTTGCTGCTGTGGTAATTTTACTCACCATGTCCAGAGTGGTAATTATAGCCGGTTTAGTTTTTGCCTTTACAACCCAAATCAAAAATAGCAGCCGGGTTTTGCTGCTGTTTTTTTTGATAATATTGCTGCCAATTTTATATACTAGATTTTCCTCTCTTTTGAATTTTGATAATCTAACTTTTATCAGGCGGGAGGAATTGTCCTTTATTGCTGTAAAGATTTGGACTACCTCCCCAATTTTTGGATTAGGGTTAAATAATTTTATCCCTGCTGCAGCTGATTTGCTTTTGTCAGGACCAAGCAGATTTTTACAACCAGTGCATAATATTTTCTTACTCTCTTTGTCTGAAACTGGGATGGTGGGACTTGTTGGGTTAATTGTTTTAACTGGCTACCCTATTTTTATGCTTTCTAAACTATCTCCTAAACAATATCCGGTCTTATTTGTTTGGGGAGTGATTATTTTTTTAGGAATGTTTGATCATTATTTTCTGACTCTGCCTCAAGGGTACAGGCTACTGTTTTTTATATGGGGGCTTAACCTTCGTATGTTAAGATAATTTGGTGAGTATTTTCAGAGTAATCTTCAAACAAACCTTTTGGCAGATTATTGGAAAAGTAGTAACTTCAATATCAACTTTTATTATTTTGGGTATCGTGGCTAGGAATTATCATGAGAGAGGAACTGGTATTTTTACTCTGACTCTAACTTACTTAACCATGTTTAGTTTGTTGGTTGACTTTGGATTTAATGCCCATGTTTTAAGAAGCAGTAATCTTGAATGGAATAAACTCTTTGGTGTCAGAATTATCTGGTCGGTAGTTTTAGTAATAATTGCTTTAGTGCTATTTCCGTTTTTGCCATTTGCAAATACTGAATTTAAGCTGGCAGCTATCTTTGGCAGCTTAGCTATTGTCGGATCTGCTGTTTTTATTACCTGTAATCTTATTTTTCAAGCTAGATTAAGATATGACTTTTCTGTCTTATCATCCAGCACAGGAACTGTAATAGGTTTGCTTTTTTATCTCTTATTATCATCAAGGAATTATCCCGTCTCTGATATTTTGATAGCTCATTCAATAACTTGGATATCGATTGCTTTGCTTTCTTTAATCCTGGTCAAGAAGTATCAATCAAGGCTTCTCCCCTCCTTTGATTTCCATTATGCTAAGTCTTTATTCAAAGATTCCTGGCCTTTGGCTGCAACTTTAGCTTTAAATGTGGTTTACTTTAGGGCAGACTCATTTTTACTGGCATCATTAAAAGGGATTTCCGAAGTGGGTACTTATAATGTAGCTTATTCAATTTTTCAATCAGTTTTAGTTGTACCTAGTTTTATTATGAATGCTTATTACCCGTTGATGCTAAAGTCTTTTGCTAAGATAAAAATGGTGGCAATTTTTTTAGCCGGGTTGTCTTTGGCAGGTGCTTTTCTGGTTTGGCTTTTAGCACCCATTTTTATCAATATTCTAACCGGAGGAAAAGGATTTGAGGGGTCAATTCAAAGTTTACAAATCCTCTCTTTATCCTTGCCGGCTTTTTTTATTTCATCTTTGCTGATGTGGTTTTTTCTGGCAAAGGGTCTATACAAGAAAATCTTAGTAATTTATTTTCTTGGTTTAGTTATAAATTTGAGTTTAAACCTGATATTAATCCCTGGATATTCTTTTTATGGAGCATCGTACGTGACAGTGATTTCTGAATATCTTATTTTACTAATGCAGATTTTTGTTCTTAGAAGTATACTTCATTAATGAAATTAATTATTTACACAGATGGTGCTTCAAGAGGAAATCCAGGTCAAGCTTCCTATGGATTTACCGTTACCAGTATAGATGGAAAGTTAGTTTATGAAGAAGGTAAATATATTGGTATTGCGACCAATAACGTAGCTGAATATAGCGCAGTACTCCAAGCCTTAAAATGGACTTTGAAAAATATAAAAGGGAAAACGCAAATCAAGTTTTATGCTGATTCAAAATTAGTGGTTGAGCAGCTTTCCGGCCGTTATAAAATAAAAAGCCCTCATTTGAAATTAATAATACAGGAGATTTTGAAGTTGACTCTAAAGTTGGATGATATTGAATTTACTCATGTAATACGGGAAAAAAATACCCAGGCAGATAAGCTGGCAAACCTTGCTTTGGACAACTTATAACAACTTGTTCCACCATGACATAGAAAGTCTGCTTTTATCTCTCTTGCATTCTTTGCGGTAAGTGCTACGATTTGCTCGTGGAAGAAATCAATCAAACTATCAAAAAGAATACCCGCATTCTACTTGCACGGAACACTCCTGTTGCTTTGGTCGTGGGGGCGGCTTCATTTTTTGGATCACATTTAGTAGACAGCCTGCTTTTAAAAGATATTCAAGTTATTGGAGTTGATGACTTATCAAAAGGAAAAAGAGCTAACCTAGCTCAGGCATCGGAAAACAAAAACTTTCATTTAATAATTGAGTCTTCAGAAAATCTTAATTTGGAAGTAGAAAGATTGGATTATATTTTTATTGTTCCTCAGGGTAAGCAGTCTATTGACAAGATACAAAGTCTTTCCAGAAGATTAGGATCCAGGTTACTGCTTATTTCCTCAATTGAGCTTTATGACAAAAAGGAAACCACAGATAGTTTGAAAGGCTTAGAAAAAATTGAATCAGAAATTGCTAAGGCAGCCAAAGAAGATAACTTAAATGCTAGAATCCTAAGACTAGGACCTGTTTTTGGTCCCAGAATGGATTTTGATAATTATCTAAGTAAGCTAGATCCCATTACTAAGTTAATTCAACAAAGTCTAAGTGGAGATTTGCAAAAAGATACCTCTTCTGAATTTTCCTCCAGAAGCTTATATATAAATGATGCTTGTAACCTGGCTATCAAATGTATATTTGCCGGGGCCACTGCTCAGAAAATATTTGATGGAGTTTTGCCCTCACCAATCAAGGTGGTTGAGATTAAACAAGTATTGCTTGATCCTATCTGGTATGAAAATAAAAACTTTTCTCCTTCTGAATTACCTTCCTGGTCAACACCTAACTTGGAAAAAACTATTAGATTTTTAAACTGGCATCCAAATTCTGAATTAGTTAAGAGCCTAAAAGATACTTTAAATTATTTTAAAGAAAATGAGATTCAAGTGCCTAAGTTGGAGGAGAAAATAGAAGCAGAGGAGGAAAAAGTAACTCAGATCAGAGAAAACCACCAATGGAAAACAGAAAAGATGGGGGAGCTTCAAGGTTTTAAAAATCAAATAAAAAAAGCAGAAGAAAAAAAGAAGCCTAAGAAGGGGAGCAGTAAAGCAAGAAGATTAATACCTTTAGTGGTGCTAGTTTTAGTAATTTATGCTTTAGTTTGGCCTTTTTTGCAAATGAGTTGGGGAGTCTTAACTTTTAGATATCAACTATCAGAAGCTGTAAAATATTTAGAAAAAGGGGAGTTTGAAAAAAGCCTATCTTCCGTAAACCAAGCCAAACAAGGAGTTATTCAAGCAAAAGCTATTTTTTTCTCCTTAGAGCCTATTCGTCAAATAGGTCTTTTAAAACCCCAATTTGAAGTAGGGGATAACTTAGCAAATCTTGCCACATTATCTGCAGACTCTGCTCAAAATACAATTCTAGGAATACAAAATTTAATTAGCAGTTTAAAAAGTATAACAGGAGAGTTGAATGATTCTCCAAAAAACTACTTTGAACAATCCACAGCCTATCTTTCATCAGCAGATGAAGATTTATCTAAATCATCTGCTTTAATTAACAGCCCGGATTTTAAATCTAGTTTACCCAAAGTACTAAAATTTAGAGTGGATAGTTTATCAGACAGGCTGGCTGTTTATTCTAATTTAGTGAGAAAGGGGAGAGCTCTGAGCTTATTACTACCAGAAGTTGTTGCATTGGATGGAAAAAAAGATTACTTAGTGCTCTTGCAAAATAATAACGAGCTCCGGCCAACTGGCGGGTTTATTGGCTCTTTTGCCAAGGTTTCTTTTGAAGGAGGCAGGTTAAAAAAATTGGAGGTTAATGATACATACGCAATAGACGGACAACTAAAGATTCATGTTGAGCCTCCCAAAGAAATTAAAGAAGATTTAAATCAAAAAGATTATTTTTTACGGGATGCTAACTTTGAGCCGGATTTTCCCTCATCAGCCAGACAAATTGAATGGTTTTATGCCAAAGAAACAGGTCAAAGAGTTGAAGGGGTGATTGCTTTGGATATCTCAGCTGTAGAGGATTTACTATCAGTAGTAGGCCCGCTGGAATTGTCTGATTATGGGGAACAAATAACTCCGGCCAATTTATTTGAAAGAGCCATCAGTCATGCCGAGATTAATTTTTTCCCTGGCACACAAGCTAAAAAAAGTTTCCTTACAGCTCTAACTCAAAGCTTATTTAATAAACTGTTTTTCCTGCCAAACCAAAATTGGCCGGGTATTGTAACCTCTTTAGGTAGATCTTTAGAAAAAAAACACCTTAGTATTTATTTAGATAATCCAACTCTTTTTTCATATATTATTTCTCAAAACTGGGGAGGAGTTTTACCAAGACCGGTTAGTGCAAGTGAGGGAGTACTGACTGATTTGCTCTCCCCAGTTGAGGCAAATTTGGGAGCAAATAAAGCCAATTACTATTTAGATAGAAAGTATAATCTGGAAACAGTGATTGGTAAAGATGGGGAAGTAGGCCATAGACTTAGGATTGCTTATACAAACAGAAGTCCATCTGATACTTTCCCTGCTGGGAAGTACAAAAACAGGATGAGAGTTTATTTACCAATAGGAACAAAACTAAATAGAGCTTTATGGGGTGAGAAGGAGATTACCAAGGAGGTGACAAATTTTACAGACTATGGCAGATCTGGATTTTCTTTTTTGATTGAACTTTTGCCTAAAGAGCAAAAGACCTTAGTTTTAGATTATCAATTATCAACCAAGCTTTCCTACAAAAATAGCAAAGCAATCTATAGACTGGATGTAGTTAAACAGGCAGGTACTTTAAAAGACCCATTTATTTGGTCTGTGACTTACCCTATAAATATTAAATTATCCTCAAACCAGATTCAGAAAATAGGTCCACAAGAGCAAACTATTAAAACTGATCTGTCAGCAGATAAAACTTTTGAACTGGAATTTACCCGTCCTTGAATATATAGCCTCACTTGTGGTAAATTACCCTAGACATTATGGATAGATTAAGTTTGAATGCCGAAGAAAGAGTTATTTTAGGCAAAAAAGTAAAACACTTAAGAAAAGATGGAAAGTTGCCAGCTCATGTTTTTGGTAAAAATTTAGAAACAGAATCTGTGACTGTTGAAACCCGTGATTTTCTAAAAATCTTTAAAATCGCAGGGGAAACAGCTTTGGTAGATTTAAAAATAGGCAAAGAGAAAGTCAGACCGGTTTTAATTAGAGAAGTCCAGTATCATCCTGTAACAGATGAAGCTATTCATATTGATTTTTATCAAGTTAACTTAACCCAAAAAGTTAAAGTTGCTGTGCCTTTGGTTTTGATAGGTGAACAACCAGAGAGCATAAAAACAGGGGAGGCAATTGTTTTGCAAACAATCAACGAACTAGAAGTAGAGGCTTTGCCGACTGATTTAATCGAAAAAATTGAAGTAGATATCACATCTTTGAAAAAAATTGATGACTCAATCACCATTGCTCAATTACAATTTGACAGAAGCAAACTAACTATCACAACTCCGGATGAAGAAATTGTCGTAAAACTAGCCCCGGCAGTGTCTGCTGAAATGGAGAAGTTACTGGAGGAGCAGGCTGCTGAAACTGCTGCTGCAGCTGCAGAAAAAGGAGCAGAGGGTGTTGATGGAACAGAGGTAAAGGCTGAAGGTGAGGTTACAGAAGGTGCTGAGGGAACAGAGATAAAAGAGGGAGAAGTTCCATCTGAGGGTGAAGCTGGGAAAGCAGGCAGTGTACGTGAGTCAGAAGAGCCTAAGAAGGCCGAATGATCTTCAAAACCGGTTCAATTTAACCCAAACTTCATATATTTTTCTCTAAAACATGCGGCTAATTTGCGTTAATTTTGCGTTAATCCGTGCCCGCTCGCCATCGCTGCACTCAGGCATTAGCGGGCGAGCCTAAAATTGTGTTTTAATTAATTTAGCCCCTTTTTTATACGTTTAAACATAAGATTCATAAAAAAGAAGCATCTAACAAAATTCTTCCCCAGTAAAGGTTCAGGAGTTGCCTAAAAGAGGTAGAGACTTCTCGCTTGCGCTCGAAGAATACTTGTATCGAACTCATGAAATAATTCCTTTGTCAAACCCTGAACTATTACCTTCCTCATAGTTCTAGAAATTACTTTGAAGTTTCGGACTCCCCGAAGAACAAGAAAAGTATTTTTGCGATTGGGTTGTGGATATATCTTAAAATTTTCCAGCGAATCTTAAGTTTGTTGAAATAGGACCCGTGCTTATATTGCCTAAATTCTTCATCAACCTTTTGATCAATATTCTTCTGCTTTTTTACTATTATGCTATGGGTAAAAACTTGAACATCTTCAGAGTCTGGGAAGATTTCTTTAAGCTTATCTAGAGAGCTTATCTTAGCAAGAATATAATCAGTTGTTTGATCACCAGTATGAGTATGAATAATATATAGCCCTTTTTTCTTTAATGCTTTGTTGACATTTATTTCTATCTCAACAAATGCATCACCTTCAACTTCATATTCATTTTCAGAGGAAAGTTCTAATTCACATTTTGAACCATCTACTTGGTAGTGATATAAAGAATCGTTAGCTTTTTCCCAAGAGAAAGGTATAGTTGCTTTCTGAAACAGCTCAGATAAAGTTTCGAAAAGGGGATCGTAACCGTCCTCATAATCAAATCCGCCAGCATAGATAATATACTTCTCTATTGCCATAAAGATTCCTCGTGTAAAATTTGGTGGATCTAGAAGATCTTGTTCAGATGGAAATGTTGAGTATTTTTTAGAATATTCGTCTATCTTTTTAAGATACTCGTCATAGCTAAGTTTTTTTACCCATAATCCAGATTCAGATATGGTATCGTATACTTTACGCTGCCATATTTTTGGGTTAACAGAACTTACATTACTTTTCGAAGACATACTGATCGGATTATATCAGATTTGTCATTTTAAAATAGAAATTGTGTGGGCTGACCACATAGGTAACACATTACTAAAGAAGTTTTTCTGAGCATACTCCAGTGGAGTATCATAATCAAGAGCTTCATGTGGTCGGTATGAGTTGTATTTAATTAACCATGTAGTTAAGTCTAAATTTCCTTGTAAAATATCATCTAATCCTACCTCAGAGTATTCTAACCATTCATATTGAATAGTTGAATTAAATCTCTCTAAGGCAGGATTATCTTTTGGTGTATATGGTCTCGAGTAAATCTGGAGGATCTTTAATTTTTCACAGGCTTTTTCAAAGTCTCCTTTAAACTCAGCGCCATTGTCCTGGTGCATAATATCCACCCTTCCTTCTACTAAATACATCAGTCTTTTTAAAAAGTCCTCAGCATATCCA
>CAYMUB010000028.1:0-17349 GCA_964393545.1 uncultured Gammaproteobacteria bacterium
ACGAACAGCTTCAATTGAGTAGTTTAATGTAATCATCATGTTTCCAATCTTTTTGTGTCTAGTAAAGCTAACAGGGACAGAGGAATTAAACCATTTCTTTATCCACTTTGTGATATCATAAATCAAAGGAGGTGAGAGTATGAAAGAATTTAAGGTCTTAACACACCTAAGAGGATCAGGATCTGCAGAGCAATTAGAAGAAGACTTAAATAGAGGAGCAGAAGAGGGATGGGAATTAGTGTCTGTAGCTGATGGTCCAGTACTTGCGCTATATAGTTTTTGGAGGAGGAAAGCATCATAAAGCATATTTATTCTATCTCTTGATACATACGCATTAGTTAATGAAAGTGAGATAGAAAGTTGATTAGAATTAGTTCAAAATAATTTGCGTTTGACAAGCCTCTGAATTTCTGATATTCTGAAAATGTGAAAGCAGTGAGTATTGTTCGAGATCGAGGTCAATTGACCATACCTGATTCTATTCGTCAGATAGTTGACTGGGTTACTCCTATGTCTGCTGTAACTATTTCAGTAATCAAACCTGATGAGATTATTATAACACCTCACCAAAAACAAGTTAATTGGGATCAAATCTGGGAAAACATAAGAAAATCGAGAGCTATTAAAGGTAAAGGCAACATCAGCACTGCAGAATTTTTAGAACAAGATCGTAATTCACACTAATGAATACTCTAGTCATAGATACCTCAGTTTTTGTTAAGTGGTTGAATCAAGATAAAGAGCAAAATCTTGAGAACGCGGATAAAATTCTTCAAGAAGTCAAAACTGGTGAGACAGAAATTATTGTTCCTGAGCTAGTTAAATACGAACTCGGAAACGTTTTGCTGAAAGGTAAGCAATTAACGCCAGACCAAGCATATATCTCACTTGGAACAGCCTACTCTTTGCCCGTAACATTTGTTACCGAATCGAAACAGCAAGCAAAAGAAACATATAAATTAGCGTACAAATTGGGAGTAAGCTACTATGATGCTTCGTTTATGTCTTTAGCAAAGCAATATGATGCTACGTTAGTCACTGATAACATCAAACATCAAGGAAAAGATTTGAGTATAAAAGTGATAGCCCTCAAGGATTATTGAGGTTTCTATCTTTTTGATAAATCTCCATCAACTTGCTAAAATGAGATAGTATGTGTGGGAGAAAGAGTTCGGAATAACTTGCATCTCCTGTTCCAAATCCATCAAAGTGCCTAACCTTGAGTTTAACTAACTTCAAGCAAAGATGCTAATTCTTCAGGATTTATGGCAGTTGAGCGGAGGATAGAAGGAACACCAAAAAACTCTCTTGTATACTGATCAAAATCCAAGGGTTTTCCGACTAAAGGATCATATACAGTTTCATCTGCCATACAGACCATATGCCAATACCATCTAGTTTTTCCACTAGGGATATTGGGTATAAGATGAGTGTTGTTTCCTGCTGGTTTTAATTCTGCAAGGCTAGGGTTAATCCCATGCTTTTTAAGAAAACGGGCTACATTCCAAGCAGTTGTTTCACAACCTACACTAGGATATCCTGTTTGGGTAAGTTCCTGCCCAGTTTTGGTAAGATATGCACTTATTTCAGAATTATCATGTTGTTCAAAAGACATCAAATAATTTTACTAAAAAATGGATTTGATAACAACTATTATAGGTTTTATCACTATAACTGTAAATTTGTTAAAATGTCATATGTGCCGGAGTAGCTCAGTGGCAGAGCAGTATTTTCGTAAAATACGGGTCGTGGGCTCGTTTCCCACCTTCGGCTCATTTTTTTGCTTCTGCCAATGCTGCCAGGGCAAATTGGTTTTTTGGATCGGCAGATAAAACTAGATTAAAAACTTCTTTGGCTTTTTCCTTATTTCCTGATCCTAAGTAGACTATACCTAAATTATTTCTTAGATTAATATTTCTTGGGTTGGCAGTGACAGCCTTTTGCATAAATTCTAAGGCTTTATCATATTGTTTATTTTGAAAATAAATTGCTGCTATGTTTTGATATGACTGCCAAAGATTAGGGTTAAAATCAATGGCTTTTTGGTAATTTTCTAAGGCTTTATCAGTTTGATTTAGCTCCCTGTAAGTATTTGCCAGATTATGATAAGCATCAGCATAATTAGGTTTTAGATCAATCGCTTTTTGGAATTCCCGCAAAGCTGCTTGTTTATCTCCATTCCTGCCATAAACATCACCCAAATTATTATGGGTATTTGGGGAAGAGGGAGAGGTTTTACCTGTTGCTATCCACAGATTGTCCTCATTTTTCCAGTCAATATTCCTGATAATAGTCCTTACACACAGTAAAATTAATAATCCTGCAAAAACAGCATATCCAAAAAACTTTAATTTCTTTATTTCAAAAAGTTTGGCCAGACCTAATCCACAAACAGCTAAGATTCCTATTATAGGGAGATATAAATATCTTTCTGCGACAATCCAGTTTAATCTAAAAGGAGTTAAGGTAGGGGAAAGGGCTATTAAAAAGAAAGACAGCCAAAAAAAGATAAACTTATTTTTTTTAAAGCTAAAAATAATTCCCGCAAAAAATAACAGGCTGATTATTGCCCGGATAGCAAAGTTTATAGACCCAAATGACAGTTCTGAATGATAAAGTGTTAAAGTTTTAGGGAAAAATATTAATTCAAAATAAGATGAAATTGCTACAGGAATAAGTAAAAAGGGGTTATCTGTTCCAGCTGTTTGATAATGGACAGTTTGCAGAACAGTTTCCCTTTCAGGGATGTTATTTAAAGTAATTAATACATAGCCTAAGGTTACAATAGAAAAAGGAATAGACTTTTTCCAATTTTTTCTAAAATTGCCAAAGCAGAATTCTATTAGAGGAAAAATGACAAACAATGATAAGGGCATTTGAGGATGGGACATGAAAGATAGAAGATAGAAGATAGAAGATAGAAGATAGAATAATTTTCTTTTGGCGGACAAAAGGTAAAATAAGAAAGATAACAAGAAAAAGAATGTATATTGAGGGTACATTCCTCCTGAAATCCAAACCACAGCTTCTGAAATTGCCGGGTGTACAGCAAATATTAAAGCTACAATTAAGGGGAGTTTAGACTGCTTTTCTTTGAAATATAACAGATTAAGCAAAATATAGATTAAAAAAGTTGATCCAATATGGAAAAAAAGATTTGAGAATCTAAAAAGAGCTGGATTTAATCCTCCCAGGTGAAAAAGGAGAAAGTAAAGAACAGGTCTGATAAAACCAGTAGGATGAGTTGAAATGGCAAAATTAAGATTTCCCAAATTTGGATTATTAACTATATCTGCCAGATCGTCTGACAGGAAATCATTATTTAATGAATTTGCATAGGTTATTAAAACAACAAGGAAAAGTAATAAAAACGAAGACCAATTCTTTTTAAACCAGGTATAGGGCATGAGTTAAAGTATACAGGATTATCTGGGGATTGTAATAATTATTCCAGGTACAATAAGATCAGGGTTGGAGATTTTGTTAGCATCGGCTATTTTTTGATATGAATTTATCTCTCCATAAGCCCTGGCTGAGATAGTTGACAGCCAATCTCCATCTTGGACAGTATAGGTATCCCCTTCAATCTTTGAGCCCCAGATTGTTGAGCTTCCACCACCAGTAGCTGTTTCAGTGATTGCTACTTGTTCTGCTAATTTTGGTATTTCCAAAACCTGATCTGTTTGGATAAAATCTACATCACTTATTTTATTGGTTTTAGCAATCTCATTAAATTTATCTCCATTTTTGTAATATTTTTCTGCTATTAAAAATAGAGTGTCCCCATTTTTTACAATATATTTGCCAGGGAGGTTGTCTGTTGAAACATCTGTTTGCTGCTGCTCCTGTTGTGTTTGCTGAGCCGGTCCTAAACTGGATTTACCTCTACTAAAATAATTAAAGATTAAGATCCCAATTACTAAAATAATCAGTCCGCCTAAAATCATACTAAGTTTTGATTGACTGGTTTTAAAATCACCTTCAATTTTACGCAGGAAGTCTTTTGTTGGTTGAGAAAAGCCTTTACTATCCATAATTTTTGAGGGCAGGAACTAGGGCAGATGTTACAAGCTCTTTTTAATCTTAATCTAATAAATTGTCAAGGGGGGAAAGTGTTGCGGGCTTGAGGCTTTAAATATAGAACACCTCTATAAAAGTTTAATATACCAGTATAAAACTTTGCAACAATTAGGAATTAAAGTAGTTTCTTAAATTCATCAAGAGATAGATTAATTGGTTTTAAAATACCGTTTAGAAGAGTACCTTTGCGAATTACTTTGTGGTTTGGAACTGTAATCAGTTGTTTCATTTCATTCTGCATTCTTACTAATCTGATATGGCTACCTTTTTGTCTGGAAACAACAAAACCGATTTTTTCTAAAGTCTTAATTACTTCTTTACCACTAATTTGAGGAACATTTGACATTTACGGAGTTGAAACTTGAACGGGAACAATAAACCGATCTTTATGAATTTTACCCTCATCTACTTTATCATCATCTGCATCTTCTAAATAAAGTTCCATAGCTTCTTTAATATTCTCCATAGCTTCTTCCAAACTATTTCCCTGAGAAGTACAACCTGGAAGATCAGGAATCCAAACAGAGTATCCTCCGTCTTCTTCTTTTTCAAAAACAGCATCATATTGCAAAACTTTTTGTTTCATATTTATTAATTATACTCCAAAAATTATTACAAAACTAGGAATGATTTTACACTGTTACAGTAGTCTAAACTACTCTAAACTAAATTTGTGGGCTCAAAGATAAAAATCTTGAACACCTGTTTAAAAGTTTATTATACCAATATAAATCTTTGCAACAATTAGGGATAGATTGATGACTGGACGCAGTTTGTACCAACTATAGGTTTATGGTATAATTCCTCGATTATGTTAAATAATTCTCCTGATAGTGCAGAAATATCCATACCAGATTTTGATTTAAATGATTCACAGAGGGAAGCTTTACATAAAACTTTGGTATGGACAAAGGGATACTTCGATAATATTCCCCTTGGTGCACACATTGGTGGACATGGTTTTGATAAAACAATGAGGCAGGCAGGAATGGCAGCTGTAATCGCCTCTAAAGAAGGTCACCCTGTTTTCTTACCCGTCTTAACTTCTATGGTAATGGATGTAGGCAGAGCTACTACAGATCCTAGATCTAGAAACTTTCAACATGGACAATTATCAAGAGAGATTATAAAAGCTGAACTATTAGGATCACTAGATATTTTAACCCCTGAAGATAGAGAGCTTGTTGGAAATGCAGTAGAGGATCATTCCAAGCTAAATGAGAAGGTTAGGAGAAGTTATCTTGTTGAAGTAGTTATGGATGCAGACAGACTTGATTGTTTGGGAGCTTTAGGACCCTTAAGGTCGGCAAGTTGGCTTCACAACCTGCCTCTCATTCTGCCTGAAGAAACTGAGACAAATTCGGTTGATGGAAACCTTAAGACTTTATGGCAGGATATGGCTTACAGACATATGGAATGGGTGGATATGTTATGGACTAATACTGCCAGAGAAATAGCTGAACCAAGGGTTCAAGCATATAGGGAGTATTTAAAGCGTCTTCAGAGAGAAGCTTCATTTTCATATCAAGCATATCAGAAATTAGGAATTTAGAGTGGATGGCTGATCGGATTTGAACACTCTTAGCTTCAAAAATCAGAAGAATTTAAGGAATTATTGAAATTTTGTGCCTATGCGGGACCGACGGGACTCAAACCCGCGACCTCAGGCTTGACAAGCCCGTGCTCTAATCAACTGAGCTACGATCCCAATTGTTCCATTCCACTTTTTAAGATATACCATTTTCTTCTCAAACGGGGTATATCTTCCGAAGGGTAAATGAATCTGAACAATTTTACCACATCTTGTGTGCTATATACCAGGTCATAGCTCCCTTTTTGTTTTCTATGCAAACCTCCCTCTCCGATATTGCCTAAAGAAATAAGTTTCTTTCTGAGAACATCTAGAAATTTATAGCTACCGCTAGTAAATATAGCCACCAACTGTTTATAACGCTTGTTTTTTCTATCTTTTCGGATTCTTTGTGAAAAACTTGCGCAACCATCTCCATCAAAGTATCCTCTTATGAAATGGTTAACAACATTATCTGGAATAACTGGAAAATTCAAGGTAAGACTTTTATTAGGCGTAAACCCTAATTCTAAAAGACGTTTGTAGATTATCTTGCTACCAATTTGTATAACATATTTTGTTTTCCAATTCTTGTTGGGTAATATGTGCTTTTCAATAGAGTTTGTAACTCCTAAAATCTCTTTTACGTCAATCAACAGTTCTTGATCGGATGAGGTGAATACCATATAACATGAGCCGTTTTTATTTTTAAACATATGTCCATCAGCTGCAAAATAGCCTAATACATAAGCCATTTCTGGATTCCATGTATCAAAAAAGGTTTCAACTCTTCTTTGAGGCCAGCCTTTTAGTTTTTTGATAGATTTTGGATGAAGTAAGTGGTAATCGCGCCATTGTTGGACAATTTTTTCTCGTCCTTTTACTCCTCCCCAAAATTCTCGCGCAATTAATCTTTGTTTCTGAGATTTTCCTAAGGGGACACTCCGAACCCACGTACTAATACTTCCTTTGCTGACTTTTAACTCTTTAGCTATTTCTTTTACACTAAACCCATTTGCTCTTAATCTTCTAGCTTCATTTTGCTCAAATAATTTGGGTTTCATTTGGCACTTTAACAATAAGATAATTGAGTTAATTTTGTCAACAACTACATTAAGGTGCTATATTTAGGCTATGGAACTCTCCAATGCTAAAGTAGCAAAAATCCTTCGTAATGTGGCTGCTGCTTATACCATCAAAGGAATTGGTAATGTCTTTCAAATCCGTGCCTATGAAAACGCTGCTGACTCAATAGAACATTCAACTGTAGAGATTTCCAATTTATGGGAAGAGGGGAGACTGGATGAGGTTCCAGCATTAGGGAAGAGCATTAGAGGCTATTTAGAAGAGTTATTTATTGAGGGAAAAGTTTCTCACTTTGAAGAAGTGCAGCAAGGTATACCTCAAGTTGTTTTTGAAATGCTGGATATTCCCGGGATTGGGCCTAAAACAGCTCAAAAAATAGCTGGATTGGGAGTAAAAAGTATAGAGGATTTAAAAACTCAGATTAAAACAGGAGAACTGGTTAAAAAGGGTTTTTCAGCCAGGCTGGCAGAAAATATTTTGGGTGGTTTAGGCAAACTTTCTGTTAAAACCAACAGGATGTTTTTACCTTATGCTTTTGCCCAAGCAGAAAAGATTTTAAATTACCTAAAGCAAAGCAAAGATGTAAAAGAGGCACACTTTTTGGGGTCTTTGCGAAGAATGGTTGCCACAATTGGGGATCTGGATTTTTCAGCCTCTTCAGAGAAGAGTGAAAAGGTTATTAAGTATTTTTGTCAAATGTCTGGTGTTATCAGGGTTTTGGAAAAAGGGTCAAATCAAGCCTCTGTGGTCCTGGGAAGCGGCTTACGTTTGGATTTGTTAGTAGGGGAGAGGGAATCTTATGGAGCCTTATTACAACACTTTACAGGAGGCAAGAATCATAATATTCATCTTAGAGCTTTAGCGGAGAGAAATGGTCTATCTTTATCAGAAATCGGAGTAAAAAGCATTAAGACAGGAAAAATAGTTCATACTAAAACAGAAGATGAATTTTATAAATTACTGGGGATGCAAACTCCTCCACCGGAAATCAGAGAAGATATCGGTGAAATTGAGGCTGCTTTAGAGCGTAAACTGCCCACATTAGTTGAGACTGCAGATATAAAAGGGGATTTACACCTGCATTCTAATTATCCAATTAAAAATCCTTCCCATGGGCCTGGAGTAAATCCAATAGAGGAGATAGTAGCCAAAGCTCAGGAGCTAGGATATCAATTTGTGGGAATATCTGATCATCCTTTAGGGATTAGTACCACCAGTGAGAAGGAGAAAATTGAATGGGTAGAACAGAGGACAAAATTTATTCAACACATTCAAAAGAAGACAAAAAGTATTCGGGTACTAAATGGACTCGAGATAGATATTCTTGGAAATGGTGATTTGAGTGTACCTGAAAAAGCTCTGGTAACACTGGATTATTGCATAGCAGGGATTCACTCTGGTCACAGAGCTTCAAAAGAAGTTATTACTAAAAGATTACTTGCAGCTTTAAATAATCCTCAGGTAGATATTATTTCTCATCCAACAAACAGGTTACTAAATGAAAGAGATTCATCTGAAGCAGATTGGGTAGAGGTTTTTAAGGCAGCTGCTAAAAATAATAAACTGCTGGAGATTAATGCTTTTCCAAATAGGTTAGATTTAAGGGATGATTTGGTGAAACTTGCTAAAGAATATGGAGTAAAGTTTATTATTAATACTGATGCTCACCAAGTAGATCAGATGGATAATATGAGGTTTGGGGTGGCTGTGGCAAGAAGAGGTTGGGCTACAAAGATGGATATTGTTAATACTTGGGACTTTAAAAATATTGCCAAATGGTTTATGATAAAATTATGACAAATGATGATAAGAATGAATTCAAAGTTTTAATTAAAGAAGGCACAATAGAAGCTTTAAAATCTTCTGAAGGTCAGGATGCTATAGTTTCTGCTTTAAATTCAGAAAAAGGACAAGAGGTTTTGGTTAAATCTTTTGTTAAAGGGTATCATGCAATGGTTGAGCCTATCTTAGAGGATATATCTGATGATGTTGAGGCTATAAAAATTGAATTAAAGTATGTTAAAGATAGACATGAATCAAAAATATCAAGATTGGAAAGAAAGGTAGGGTTAGTAATTTAAATGATAACTTATATCCTGATTGGTGCAGTTGTTTTGTTACTACTTTGGTTATTTGGTACCTATAATGGTTTAGTGACTTTAAGAAATAGGGTCAGAGAAGCCTGGTCACAGATAGATGTTCAGTTGAAAAGAAGATCTTCATTAATCCCAAACTTGGTTGAAAGTGTTAAAGGCTACACCAAACATGAAAAAGGTGTTTTGGAAGAAGTCACCAAAGCCAGAACTTCTTTAATGGGAGCTAAAAATCCGGGAGAGGCAGCAAAAGCTGATAATATGTTATCCGGTGCTTTAAAATCACTTTTCGCTGTAGCTGAAAATTATCCCCAACTTAAGGCATCGGAAAATTTTAAACAACTGCAGGATGAATTATCTGACACAGAAACAAAAGTAGCTGCCTCAAGGCAGTTTTACAACACGAATGTGATGGATTTAAATAACTCTTTGGAAACAGTACCTTCAAATATTGTAGGTAATATGTTTGGTTTTAAAAAAGAGGAATTTTTTAAAGCCACTGATTCAGAAAAAGCTGATGTTTCTGTAAAATTTTAAACTTCTTGTAGAAAAGATTCTGGTATCCAATTATATTTATCAACCTGGGATGAGAAAAGCGACAGGGGGTAAACAAGCAAGCCCTTAATAGGTCTGAAATATTGTAAATTGTTTGCTATTATAAAAGTATATGGAACTTTCTCGAACTTTTACCTTAAAGGAGCAATTGGCATCTATCGAGGGTAGTACACTGCCTGATAAAGTATTACGATCTGAGTTATCAGAAGACCAAAAAACAGTAACTGCATTTGAAAGCTACTTCGAAGATTTAACTTCTGGAGATCCAGAACGTATAAAATCAGCAAAACTTAGATTAACACCAAAGTTTGCAAATGACTTCCTAGTAGATGAAAAAGGTAATTATGTAAGGATAGGAGTTAATGGACCTGCAATACCCAAAGCAGATGTACCTTTACTTGAGGTGGAACAAAGTAAATTATTAATCACTCTAAGCGGTGAGGTTAGCCAAGCTATCTCTGAGAAAGAAACAACACAAAAGACAGCTACTGCATTTAGTACATATGCTGCTGATTTAGCCTCAGGAGATCCAGAACGTATAAAATCAGCAGAACTTAGATTAACACCAAAGTTTGCAAATGACTTCCTAGTAGATGAAAAAGGTAATTATGTAAGGATAGGAGTTAATGGACCTGCAATACCCAAAGCAGATGTACCTTTACTTGAGGTGGAACAAAGGGAAATTCTGGTAGAAATAGAGAAATTAATTACTGACCCTCAAGTATCTGCAGAAACTAGATCATTAGTCGGGAAATATATAAATACCTCAAATACAGCAGACCTGGCAAGACTTCAATCCATGATGACTTTGGGAAGCAGTAACATTTCAGAACGGGTGGGAGGAACTATAAGTCAGTACAACACTTTAAAAAGAAGGCTTGATTTAAGGCAATCATTCTATACAACGCTATTTCAAGATGAATCAGTAGAAAAAGCTGTTAATACTTTAGCTGGATTTGAGCAGCAAAGCGTAGAAGATACCTCATTGGTAGCCAACTTAAGAGAAAGGGCTTTTGGAATCAGAAGACTCAGGTTGACTAGTAATTTTGCAGCAACTCTTGCTGTTCCAGACAGAAACTTTGACCAGTCTTTATCACTAATTGGTATTTTAGAAAAATCTTCCAACCAAGAAGATAGAGTTTGTGGCCGGGTACTGCGGTCATCACTTTATGGGTTGGAACTGACAACCTTTAGAGACGAGGTAAGAAAAATGATCCGCATTGATACTGACCCACGCAGACTTTATAGCTATATAGACAGCTTACCTGTAAGACCTACTGTAGGCAGTGATGATTATATCCAGACACTATCCTCTCTGAAAGAGAGAGTAAGCAATTTCTATGTGGTGATTGGGAAAATTAGCCGCCTCAAGCAAGCTAACAGCATAAGAGCAGGTTTTGCTGGACTAAGTGTGGACCGAGTAATATCCAGGATCAATAGTCTTGCCGATGAAACAGGAGAAGAAATAGCAGTTAAATTACAGCTAGTTGAGTTGTATAAAAGCTATTTGGCAGTAAATAAGCCAGGATTATTTGATGAAAGATTTAAGCGGGAAATTACTGAAGGTATTGAGGCAAAGTTAAAACAAAAGTTTATTAGTCCGGAACTTGGAAAAAATAAAGCAGCATTCAATTACATTAGGGAAAATTTTGTTAGAGTTATTTATCCTCTTATTGAAGTATTCAGAGACGATCCAAGAACTAAAAAAGATGTTGACAGATTGTTATCTTCATCACCTGATGGTCAAACTTCAAATCCTAGATTAAGATTTATCCAAAAATTAACTCAGCTTGAGGGACAAAGACCATTAACTGATATAGAAAGAGCTTATATTCAATCAGTTGAGTTACTTACCTTATTTAACCCTTATTTAGTTGCAGCAGCTACAGCAGAATTTGGAGTAACCAGTGAATTTTTAAGACATCATTTTGATATTCTTTCTCAAAAAACACAGGATAAACTTAAAGATGGGGATTACGTACCACTTATCCAAGTTGGAACAGGCCCAAATGGGTTAGCAGCCTTTGGAGAAATTGTCAGAAATAATCCAGAACTGGCAAGACAAACTTTAATAGTTGATTCTGGTGAGCAACCAGGTGGACCTTTTGCGATACCACGGGGTCCAGCTTGGGAATTAAATAGTGCTAATAGAAGAGGGCTTGGAGGATATACAATGCCTGATGCTCCAAACGGTAACGAGCTAAAAACAGTACGGGCTTATGGTAGTCCAGTAGCTAGATGGTATCCAGGCGAGCGTTCAAAAGGAGCAGTTATTAGGCAAGGAAGTATTAATACAACTGTTGACTACCTGCCAACTCCCGATGATCTTTCTACTGCACGATACCCGACTAATGAGGAACTTCAAACAATTTTGGCTTTGCAAACCGCAATACTTACTCAAAACTTAGCTTTAAAAACTGAACTTGAGAAAGTAGAACCAAATCCTAATCAGGATGAAAAAGGAGATAAAATTGCTACTCTTAAGATAGTAGACAGAGATGGTAAAGAAAGAGTGGTAAAAGTAAAAACAGATGGAGTATTTATCAGCAGCGGTCTGGGAGAACCTACTTATGGGTTTAAACTTGAAGGTAGCCGGGCAGAACGGGTATTACAAGAAACAGCAGGCATGACAGGTTTTCCAAAAATTACTACCACACTTGAAGCATTCCGGGCATTATCTGATAGAACACAGGAAAAAAAATCCCCGGGTAAAACATTGGCTATTTGGGGTAGAGGAAATTCCGCAGATACTCTAATTGAGTTTATTGGAAACATTTTCCAAGGTGATAACCCCTTGGTTCGAGATGTTGCTAAGATCTACATTGTTTCAGAAGGAGATCTAAGCTCCCGTCCCCGCTATTCGCTTATTAGTGATCTAAAACCAAGGAATGGAAGAGGAAATTTAATTGAACTAGTTAAGGCGAGAGTTGCAGATATAGATTTTGCTGGTAGTAGTGGCCCACCCGAAAAAAGAGAAATAGTCCTTCTTGATACCAGTGGGAGACCGATTGTTGATAGTGAGGGACGTCCTATTAGTGCTAACTCAGGAATCGCAGCTACAGGTTTTAGTCCTCAACTGGAAAGAATCTTTGATAGTTATCTTGAAGGTGGAAGACTTCGGGACGAAGGCCAAAATGCACCCCTTCAACCAATCTCTCTTCCTACTAATCCAAATGTAGCAGTAGCTGAATCTTTTAGAGCTGATCCAAATATAATTCTTTTAGGTACTGCCTCCAGACCTAGATTTAATTCCTTTGAAAAATTAGCTCAATTACCTCCTGAAGCCAGAGAGGCGCTACTCCGAAATGGTGCTGAGAATGCTGTAGCCATTGGATTTAGAGCGCCTGATACTCAGGCAGCCGTAAATATTTGGTTAAACCAAAGAAGTATCAGCATAGAACCGCAAAGCCAGGAACCTAAACTTCAAATATCTATTGAGGGAGAAAAGGTTATTAATTCAGGAATTGTGATTAATAGGTCAGTACAAGTTGAAGATTTGGGTATACCTAATAATATAGATCAGGAAGATTTATTACTCTCCCCTCTCCTAGCTTATAATTTAGGAAATAAATTTGATCTAGCGGGAAATTTTAGCGGCAATGTAGACTTTGGGTTGGAGTATAATCCACAAGAAGGGAGATTTATCTTAAGGTTTAAGGGTGGTGATATACAAAGTATTTCTTCTGAAGTTTTGGAAGAGCTTGCCAGAGGAGTATCAGATAAATACTTCCAAAGGTTTGCTTTAAGTTTACTGGGTAAAAGGAGAAGAGATCCTAAGCTAGATTTAAATGTCTCTTTCAAAAGCGGAAAGATAAACCCTAAAAATACCTATGTTCAAGCTACTTAAAGCATAGCATAATTTATGTTAAAATCTGCATAATATGGCAACTGTTAATACTGCCTGGGATCAGGTTTCAAGTAATACTTTCAAAACATGGATGATCATGTTTTTCTTTTCTGTCTTTACTGTAGGAGTTGTGTATGTTTTAGGCAGGGGATTTGGGTATGGGGAAACAGGGGGATTGGGTTTAGTTGGGATGGCCTTGATTTTGGCAGGCATCATGAATTTTGTGTCCTATTATTTTTCAGACAAGATAGTTCTGGGAATTTCCGGAGCCAAACCAATTCAGAAAAAAGATAATCCTGAGGTTTACAGAATCGTGGAAAATCTTTGTCTGGCCTCTGGTTTGCCTTTACCCAAAATTTATATCATGGAAGATACTGCCACCAATGCTTTTGCAACAGGCAGAGATCCCAAACATGCAGTAATTTGTTTTACTACTGGAATTTTGGATAAATTAAATAAACAGGAACTGGAAGGGGTAGCAGCTCATGAATTATCCCATGTTGGCAATAGAGATACACTTCTGATGAGTGTAGTGTCTATTTTAGTTGGTACAGTTGCTCTTTTATCTGATTGGTTTTTAAGATCTATGTGGTTTGGAGGAAACAGGGACAGGGAAGACAGCAAATCAGGTACTATTTTTATGGTGCTAGCTTTGGTGGCTGCAATTTTAACTCCAATTATGGCAACATTAATTCAACTGGCAGTTTCCAGGAGAAGAGAGCTGTTGGCTGATGCATCAGGAGTATTACTTACCAGATACCCTCAAGGATTAGCTAATGCTTTGCTTAAAATATCTGGTGATAAAGAGCCACTGGAGGCTGCTAACCGTGGGACAGCTCACCTTTATATAGTAAATCCCTTAAAGGCCGTGCCTGCCGGCAGGCAGGGTAAAGATGCAGCCGGTTTTCTGGTTGGACTTTTTAACACTCATCCTCCAATTGAGGTGAGAATAAAAGCTTTAAAAGAGATGGAAGGAAGAGTTTAGGAATGTCTCTGACAAAAGATCAAGTTAAAAAAGTGGCGAAGCTGGCTAATCTTCCTATTACTTCTGAGGAAGAAGAAAAATATACCCAGCAGCTTTCAAAGATCTTAGAGTATGTTGAACAACTTAACAAAGTAGATACTTCAAATGTAGAACCGACTTTTAATGTGTCTTCTCAAAATAATGTCATGAGTGAAGATGAGGTGGGGAATTGTCTTACCAAGGAAGAAGCTTTAGTAAATGCTTCTCAAGAAAAGGATAATTTTTTTGTAACAAAGGGAATTTTTAATGAATGATATAACTGCTTTAACTTTAACCCAAACCTTAAAAGCCTTAGAGGATAAAGAGTTTTCAGAAGCAGAACTAAATAAAGTCTATTTAGATAGAATTAATAATCTAAATCCAAAGCTAAACATTTTTTTAGAAGTGAAAAAAAATACCAGCGGAATACCTGCGGCAATAAAAGATGTGATTTCTACTAAAAATATTAAAACAACAGCTGGTTCTAAAATATTGAGTAATTATCTTCCTCCTTTTAATGCCACAGTTATTGAAAAGCTTTTAGAAAGGGGAATTTCTATTATTGGGAAAACAAATTGTGATGAATTTGCCATGGGAGCATCAGGTGAGAATTCAGCATATGGATCAACCAAAAATCCCTGGGATCAAAATAAAGTCACTGGTGGTTCTTCCTCAGGTTCAGCTGCAGCTGTGGCTGCAGATCTTTGTGTATTTGCTTTGGGAACTGACACCGGTGGATCAATCCGCCAGCCAGCTTCACTTTCAGGAGTAGTGGGACTTAAACCAACTTATGGCAGGGCTTCCAGATATGGGCTGATAGCTATGACTTCATCTCTTGATTGTCCGGGCCCAATCACTAAATCAGTAGAAGATGCAGGATTAGTTTTAGACTGGATTTCAGGAAGGGATAACTATGATTCAAACTGCAAGATAGAAAAGTTTACGTTCAAACCTGCCCGCAATGCAAAGCATAGCGTTGCCCGCCTGCCAAAGACTGGCACTGCCGGGCAGGCAGGCGGGCCCCAGGGGTTGAAAGCTGGAATTAAGGGATTAACAGTAGGGATACCTAAAGAATATTTTGGACAGGGATTAGATTCTAAAGTAAAGGAAGTTATCCAAGATGCAATCAAAAAGCTGGAAGAGCTGGGGGCTGAGATTGTGGAAATTAGTTTACCAAATAGTGAATATGCTTTAGCAACTTACTACATTATTGTTCCTTCTGAAGTTTCTTCTAATATGGGGAGATTTGATGGAATCAGGTTTGGTTCTGTAAGGCAGAATTTAGGATCAGAGGTAAAAAGAAGAATAATGTTGGGAACTTATGTTCTATCTGCAGGATACTATGATGAGTACTACTCAAAAGCAGCCAAGGTAAGAACCTTAGTTAAACAGGATTTTGAAAAAGCATTTGAAAAAGTTGATGTGATTGTAGGTCCTGTCTCCCCCACCACAGCGTGGAATTTAGGGGAAAAGACAAATGATCCGTTGAAGATGTACCTGGCTGATATTTATACCATCTCTGCAAATTTGGCAGGAATTCCTGGATTATCTGTACCTTGTGGATTTTCTGATGGTTTACCAGTTGGCTTACAAATTTTAGGAAAACAATGGGACGAGGAAACTATTTTAAAAGTAGGATATACCTATGAACAAGCAACGGATTGGCATAATCAAAAACCAAAACTATGAAGTATGAACCAGTAATGGGGCTTGAAGTGCATGTTGAGTTAAATACCAAAACTAAAATGTTTTGCAGGTGTAGCGCTGACTATTTTGGCAAGGAGCCCAATACTCACACTTGCCCTGTTTGTTTGGGATTGCCTGGTGCACTCCCCTATATTAACAAACAGGCAATTGATGATTGTATAAAAATTGGCTTGGCTTTAGGCTGCAAAATCTCTCCCACTTCTCTTTTTGAAAGAAAAAATTACTTTTATCCGGATTTGCCTAAGGGTTATCAAATTTCTCAATACAGATGGCCACTTTGCGTAACTGGAAGTTTGAAACTGGAAGATGGAAGTTTGATAAGAATTAATAGAGTTCACCAGGAAGAAGATACCGGAAAATTAACTCATCAGGCAGGAGAAACATCGATCGATTATAACCGCTCAGGAGTACCCCTGGTTGAAATTGTCACAGAACCGGATTTTAAAGATACTTCACAAATCAAAGACCATGCCAAAAAATTACAACAATTATTTAGATATTTAGGTGTGTCCAATGCAGATATGGAAAAGGGAGATATGAGACTTGAGGCAAACATCTCTGTCCGTCAAGTTGGGGATACCAAACTACCTTCTTACCGGGTAGAGCTGAAAAATATTAACTCATTTAGATTTATGGTATCAGCTGTTGAATATGAAATTAAACGCCAGATTACCGCTTTGGAAAAAGGGGAGAAGATTCCTCAAGAGACTAGAGGTTGGGATGAAGATAAAAAAAGTACATATGTTCAAAGGAGTAAAGAAGAAGCTCATGATTACCGCTATTTTCCCGAACCAGATCTACCAGAATTGACAATTGATAATGGACAATTGACAATTTTGAAAAATCAAATACCAGAATTGCCTTGGGATAAGAGTAAGAGGTTTGAACGGGAGTTAAAAATTAAAAGAGCTGATGCAGATATACTGACAGAGTCAAAAGAACTGGCTGATTTTTTTGAATCAGCCGTAGAACATGGAGAAAAACATGGAGTAGAGGCAAAAGACATAGCAAATTATATAATTAACAAAAAAATAGACATAGAAAATATCTTACCGACACAAATAATTGAGGAATTAAAAGGGAAAAAAGTGGGAGTAATTAATAATCCAGAAGAGTTAGAAAAAATAGCAAGGGAAGTGATAGGTGAAAACCCAAATTTTGTGGAAACTTTTAAAGAGGGAAAAACTACAGTAATAATGGCTTTGGTTGGAGCAGTAATGAAAAAAACCTCTGGTAAAGCAGACCCCCAAAAAGCAAGACAAATTCTAGAAGAGCTCTTAATGAAAGTTTAAATCCCGGGGTTTGAACGTATTTAACACCGGGGGTTAGAAGCTAAGGATTTTCCTACTTGATAAAAACTTAAAATTCCTGCTAAATTAAACTGCCTTATGTCACGTTTTGTTCACCT
>CAYMUB010000029.1:0-19129 GCA_964393545.1 uncultured Gammaproteobacteria bacterium
TGATAGAGAAAGCTAGAAATTCAGGTTGCACTATGTTATAGTTTACCACATGTTAGTTTGTCTTAAGTGTGGTAAAGGTAAGAATATGGTGGCTTTTTCAAGGCACAAGAAAGGTTCATCAGGAGCTGGGGGAAATTGGGCTTTGCGCGCTCCAATTCACCAAAGAACTCAAAAAGCTAACCTTCATATATATAAGGGTGAAAAATACTGTACTAAATGTTTAAGGGTTATTAAGAAACCATTTGTTAAAGTTGCTGTTTCAGAAGAGGTTACTTTGGCGCAAACCGTTTAATTTCTTTAATTTTGTCCAAATCTTTATCAAAAGAATAAATTCCTTCCATATTTTCTTCTTCAGAGTATGCTGCTAGATAGGCATCGATATAATCAATGCTAAAATTTCTATAAAAATATAATGTCCTAATTAGAATAGATTTATTGCTTTGAATATTGGGAAAATTCAGTATTAAGTAAATTTTTTCAACTGCAAGTTCTCTAGAAAATTTATAATGAGTTGTTAGCAACCAAATTACTTCTGCTACAGTCACATCTGTTAATAAAAGATCCTGCTTAAGGTTTTTTAATAAATTTACAGCAGCTGTAAATTGTTTTGGATGATCCTGGAGCAGAAACCGAATGATGATATTAGTATCAAGCAGTTTCACTGTAATGTTCTAAGATCTCTTTGGGCAAGCATTTCACCGACTGCTTTATAAGCTTTTTTCTTATCCCATTTAATGTTGGTTTTTAAAGATCCTGCCAATTCATTGACTAATTGAGAATGTGTTTTAATATAAACTTCCTGTCCATTTTCTTCAAAGATAATCTTTTGTCCAATCTTTATTCCCAGCTTTTTTCTAATGGGAGCAGGAATGGTGGCCTGGCCTTTAGAAGTGATAGTAGAAGTGTAAGAATTCAACATAGTAATACTACTATACTAAAAGTATTACTTCTTGTCAAATGTAATACCTTTTAAAGGAAAATCAGGGTAGCCATTTAAAAAGTCTTTAAAAGGAATTGCTTTTTTGCCTTGCATTTGAAGTAAGCCTTCAGACCCGCCTGCCTGGCCGCCATCGGCATGGCCGAAGGCTTGCCGGCGGGCATCGCTATGCTCGCCCGATAACGCTACATCGTTGCGAGCGGGCGAAGCATTGCGGGCAGGTAGAAATTTCACTATTTTTTTTACTTTTTCCTTTCCTTTTTTTACTTCCCAAATAGTCCAAACTCCCGGCCAAGGATAGTATGCTCTGATCATTCCATCTAATTTCTTTGGTAATGGAGGAGTGTTAATATCAAAATAGCCACTTTCTCTAGTTAAATGCCCGCAAGCAGTAGCTTCAGAGTGATTCTGAGCAATAGGTTTTATCTCTCCACTTATAAAATCAGTAACAACTTTGGGTAAAATCTCAGCAGATTTAAGAAACATTTTTTTACTCAAAACATCAAAATTATCACTAATAGAAAGCTCTAAAGTATCTTGATATAAAACAGGTCCATGATCAACTCCTTCATCCATTTTTATAATAGTTATCCCGGATATTTTATCCCCATTTAAAATAGCAGATTGAATAGGTGAAGGTCCCCGGTATTTTGGTAGTAAAGAAGGATGTATATTTATGCAACCATATTTTGGAGCTGCTAATTCTTCCTTAGTTAAAATATGCCCATAAGCAGCTATGACTCCTAAATCAGCCTCTTTTAGAGAATCTACAAGGGCAAAATGTTTTGCTAAACTTTCTTTAACTACTTGAACAAAGATAGGTGTACCTAAGAAACAAATCTTCATAATGGTACTTCCTCAAAGCAATCTTGTCCTGTTTTATCTTTACCGGTATATTTATAAAACTTACCTTTTTGTTGTAAAACCTGGTCAGAAAACAATAACCCATTCAAATGATCTATTTCATGCTGGAATATCCAGGCTAAAACCCCTGTTAAAGTTTTTGTAATTACTTTTCCTGTTTCATCTTGATAGCTAACCTTAATGCTGGTATGTCTTTTTACTTCTCCCCACATGTCTTTAACAGATAAACAACCTTCAAAATAATTTTTGGTTTTTTTGGAAGCTGAAAGCAGTTTTGGATTTATTACTTTAATAAATCCGCCAGCTGGCGGATTTTCATTCTTAGCCACAAAAAAACTTTCCTCAAGTCCCACCTGGGTTGAAGCTAACCCTACACCTTCAGGTTCTTTAAAAGTTTTAGTTAACTTCACCATTTCTTTTAAGGTATTCAAAAGGCCAGGGGTAATTTTTTTAACTGGTTTTGTCTGAACCCGGAGTCTCTTATCCGGCGCCTGTACAACTTGCATGAGGGAATTTTAGCATAATTAGGTAGCATTTTTCAGTTGTTTAAGTTTCCACATAAAGATTTTGGCTTTGGATTTGGCGCTGTAGTAACCTTTTGTATAACTTAAACACTCTTCTAAAAGCCCCCTGCTTACTTCTTTGGCCAGTTTTATATATAAAGAATAATGTTTAGTATCATCTAAACTTTCTGCTAAATATACTCCATATGTTTGAAATTCTTTAGTTAAATTTTTTGGCCTGTCTTTGAATTTTGTTTCAGCAATAACTGTTTTGATAGATTTCATGGTTTTGTTGAGGCTGTGGCTTCTTCCAAAGATGCCTTAGCTTCTAAATAATTGGGTTTTAATTTTAATGCTGTTTGTAAGTTTTTAATACTTTCCTCTTTTTTGCCTTCAGATTCTAAGATTAAAGCCTTGTTGTAAAAAAGTTTTGGATCAGTGGGGGCCAGTTTGATTGCTTCATCTAAGGCTGCAAGAGTAGAGCCTGTGTACTTTTTATCTAAATTAGACAGCTCAAAATAAGTTCTAACAGCAGTTCTCCAAAAAGAAACATTATTTGGACTCATCTTTAAGGTGGTATTCAGTTGATTTAGAGCTTCATCTTTTAAAGCAGCAGATAAAGTAGCATCAGTTTCTTTCAAAGCTGAGGCTGCAGCTGCAGCTGAATAGGCCAGTTCTGAACGGTAAAATGGTTCTCCATTATTTAAATCTGTTGCTAAACTGAATAAATTATATGCTTTGCCTGGATTTCCGGCATCTGAGGCTTTTTCACCCTGATTAAAAATTGTATCTGCAAACCACAGTTTATAGATCGAAAACAGCAGGTAAAAAGTAATCAAAATTACTAACCCTTTAACTATCCTGGCAAATAAAGGATTAAGGTAAAAGGTAAGTTTTTTAACCGGGTTGGTTGACCCGGATACTACAAATGCTAAGGCCGGAAACAGGTAAAAGAAGATGGTAATTATAACTACTGAAAACAAAAAGAAGTTATAGACAAGATAGCTTACATAGGAGGCAAGTAAAACAGTAGTTAGTAGTATGTAGTTTGTATTATGTATTTTCTTTTTAATATTTGATACATAATACTTAATACAAAATACAATGAATGTTCCAATCATCAGTAGGTAGGTTCCAAATCCCACGATTCCTGTTGTTGATAGATAATTTAGATATTCATTATGAGCTTTGTTGTATAAAAAATCCCATTCAGAAGTTAAGTTATGCGCAACAGGTCTGTATTGATAATATGAGTAAGCAAAAGTTTCCAGACCTGATCCAAAGATTGGGTTATGTTTGAATATCTCCATTGCTCCTTCCCAGACTATAAACCTAATTTGTCCTGATTCTGTTCCCCCATTTTCCAGCTGAGTTCCAGAAGGATTAGCAGGTAAATTAATACCAGGCCTGACAGGAGCTGCAAACTTAGAAATTAACCTAAATGGAGTTAGAGCAGAGCCAAACAGGAGGTTAATTGAAAGAAAAGAAAGAATAATAATCGATATTAGGATAGATGAATATCTAAATTTCCATGCTGCTAACAAAAATACTGCCATTCCTCCAATTAATCCCAGTGTAGGTCCTCTGGAATAGGTGAAGGTAAAAGCCAGATATAAAGTAAAAAGTAAAACTCCCCAAAGCAGGGGACCCGAAGTAAAAAGTAGTTTTTTGGTAGTTGCAGTAAGCAGGAAATAAAAAGTAGGGAAAATCAGCATAGCAAGATAAGCTGCCAGCCAATTTGGTTGACCTAATGAGGCAAAAACCCTGGCCTGAACATCCTGTATCCAGCAGCCATCATTTAACTCTCCTCTTAAAATTAAACAAGATAAAGATATTCCAAAATGTTCAAAAATTGCCCATAGGGAGATCAAAAATCCTGATCCCAGAGCCCATTTGAGTACATTTTTAACTTGAGTAAAATTCATGTTCGAGGTAAAACTATAGTAGAGTAATAAATATGCTACAAGGGATAAAAGACCTCCATTTGATCTTGAATAATAGCCCCAGATAGAAGTATGAGGATCCATAGAGAAAATAGTTGATAAAATATTAGCTGCTAGAAAAAGCAAAATAGGGATATCTAAGGGTGTCCGGTTAAAGATTAACGATTTTTGTTCAATCATTTTTAAAATCCAAGTTCCCACAATTACTACAGTAAATCCATAAGTTAGGATCATTTTGTTATACTCAAAAAGCTCATAATTTTGAGATGTCCAAAAAAGAGGGGTTAGGAAAAAGAGTAAGTAGAATGAATAGCTAATGATTTTGTCAATCATGATTAGCGTATAGCGTATAGTGTATAGTTTCAAAAATCAACTAACCCCTAAACCCTATACCCTAAACCCTAGCTCTTATGTTAAACTCCCATCATGTTTGGTAAGCTTTGGCAATATTTTTCTCATGATATAGGTATAGATTTGGGTACTGTTAATACTTTAGTTTTAGTAAAAGGAAAAGGCATTGTTATAAGGGAACCAACTGTTGTAGCACTTCACAAAAAAAGCAGACAAATTTTAGCCATTGGAACAGAAGCCAAAAGAATGTTGGGCAGAACTCCAGCTGCCATTGAAGCAATTAGACCTTTAAGGGATGGAGTGATTTCAGACTTTGAAACAACAGAAGCTATGCTTAGATATTTTATCCGTAAAGTTCATGAAACTCCCTCACAAGGCAGATGGTCTTTACCTAAAATTCCCAAACCCAGGGTGGTAGTGGGAATTCCTTCAGGAGTAACTGAGGTTGAAAGAAGAGCTGTTCAGGATGCTTGTTTATCAGCTGGGGCCAGAGAAGCCTTTCTAATAGAAGAACCTATGGCAGCAGCAATTGGAGCCAAATTACCTGTTGAGGAACCAGATGGGGTAATGATTGTAGATATTGGAGGAGGAACAACTGAGATAGCAGTTATTTCTTTAGGAGGGATGGTGATAAATAGATCTTTAAGAGTGGCTGGTGATGAATTGGATGAAGCAATTATTGTCTATATGAGGGTGAGGTATGGAATGTTAATTGGGGAAAGATCAGCTGAAGAGGTAAAAATTGAAATTGGTTCAGCTTTCCCTGTAGATAAGATAGATTCAGCAGCAATAGTAGTCAGAGGAAGGGATCTAGCTTCTGGTTTACCAAAATCTTTAAAAATTACAGCCTCAGAAATTAGAGAGGCTTTAACACCCATTATTTCCCAAATTATTGGAACTATTCAAGAGGTTTTGGAAGAAACTCCACCAGAGTTATTAACAGATATAGTGGAAAGAGGGATCTATCTGGCAGGAGGAGGAGCTTTGATTAAAGGTTTGGATAAAAGAATTGCTGAGGAAACTAAACTGCCTGTATATATTTCAGATGATCCATTAACTACTGTTGTTAGAGGCTGTGGGGAGGTTTTAAACAATTTAGATTTACTGTCTAAGGTTAGAGTAACAGGCGGGTTAAGATAGGTTGTGTTATAATATTGTTATAACGTTAAGAAAGGTGGTGAGGTATGTTAAAAAAATTATTCAAGTAGGTAATTCCTTGGCTGTTACTATACCAAGCTCTTTTGCTGAACAAGTGGGATGGAGAGCAGGAGAAAAAGTGGTAGTAACAGAAGATCCTGCATTAGAGGTATTAAAGATTCAACAAACGAAAACTGCTGTCAGACCTGGTGTTACACCGGAATTCTACAGATGGCTGAAAAAGTTCAACGTTAAATATAAAACCGTTCTTGAAGAACTGGCTAAAAAATGACAGATGTGGCGTATATTACTTTGGATGAGGTTTTGGCAATTCATGATGATATGGTGGAACGGTATGGGGGGAGTTTTGGGATCAGGGATTTAGGGCTTATTCAATCTGCAATTGCCAGACCTCAAGCTACTTTTGGAGGTCAGGATCTATATCCAACAATGATTGATAAGGCAGCTGCACTCTTCCACTCATTAATTTTCAATCATGCGTTTGCTGACGGCAATAAAAGAACATCTCTAACTTCAACTGCAAGATTCTTACATCTTAATGGGTATGAGCTCAAAGCAGATCAAGAAGAATTGATAGACTTTCCGCTTAAAGTTGAGAATAAGCATTTGGGTATTGAAGAAATTGCCAAATGGTTAAAATTACACACTAAAAAAGTCAAAAGATCTAAAAAAATATAACGTCAGATAGTCTATTTTCCACTAAGGTATTTGAAAGAATCGATTAGCAATGATATAATGCTATAGGATATGGAAGAAGAAGTTAGAAATTCAAAAAGAGGTGGTTCTCCAAAAGATCAACCTAGGCTTCTACGCAACCTAGCAAATCGTTATATGAAAATTCATAGTAGCGAGGAGGCCAAACCTTTTGGTCTATATTTGCCAAGCCAATATTATTATAGTGGTTTCCGTTGGGAAAACGGAGAAGGCGAATTTGATGAAAGATTCCCATATCTACATTTAGCATTAGCTGTTGATACCACTTTAGAGGCTGCTAAGAATTACTTAAGTAATAGATTATCTAGAAAAACTCCAGATACAATAAGGGAAGAGTACCAAAGGATAGTAAGGTTTGCAATTAATGGAGTACATATTATGGCTTCGGTTCTAGAACTTATTCCCATAAAACATCTTGAACAATTTCCCGGAGAGGATCCTTCCTCAGTTGATCTTGCAGCAATTGCACGAAGATCTTATCCGTATTTTGTTGGAAAACTGGCAGGTCATGAAGGCGGAGTATCTCGACCGCTAGTACAATACCATTATCTACCGGATATTATCCAACAAAGTAGATATGAAGGTAATCGTGGTTTACTTGATAATTGGGTGTTAGATAGTGCTTCTCATTCATTACCAATGTTTAAGCTTGAAGAAAGAAATCTAGGAAGAGTACTTATACCACAGAATTTTAACGAACTACATCATCATATGATCGATTATCTAAGAAAAGAAGGAAATTACCACCCAGAAGCATATTGTCCTGCTGTAAGTGTAAAAACGAATGAGGACAGCCTTGTTTTACCTGCAGTTTGGGAAAGTATGATTTTTGCTGCTGAAAAATGGCATTATGTTCATACAATTCCTAAGATGAGAGAGAAGATGGCTGCTTAAAAAATACTCTATCTAGTCTCACTTCTACAGTTTCTAATCTGTTCTCCACTGTTTCAAGCCTTTTGTTTACACCACTAAAACCTTGTTCTACTTCCTTTCTTAATTCTTTAATGTTTGCCACTACTTATAAGTGGAGTGTCAATCAAGACAAAACAAGTCAAACTATGTTAATATTTGGGTATGAGACAGACTCCTTTTTATGATCCTAATAAAAGCTATGATGAAAATTATGATAAAGGACCATTTGGAGGATTTGCAGATGGTAAAGTTTTTCAACAATCAGGCAAACCTCAACATGATTTTTTAGGCCAAAAAGTCTATCTGCCACTGGGAATTCCAGCAGGCCCTTTAATTAATTCCAACTTTTGCAAAGGTGCATATGATCAAGGTTTTGATATTTGTGTTTATAAAACAGTCAGAAGTTCAAACTTCCCTTGTCATCCCTTCCCTAATGTTTTAGCAGTTAAAGTAGATGGGGATTTAACTTTAGAAAAAGCCCAGGGGAGACTCGTGGCAGATAATAACTACACAGAGCCCTTAAATATTACAAACTCTTTTGGAGTGCCTTCTAAAGATCCAGCTGTTTGGCAAGAAGATGTTAAAAAAGCTATCTCATATGCAGGTAAAGGCCAGGTGTTAGTATTAAGTTTTATGGGTACTGTCAGAGAAAATCAAACACCAGAAGAGTTCGTAGCGGATTATGCTTTGGCAGCAAAATTGTCTTATGAAACCAGAGCCAAAATATTGGAAACTAATTTATCCTGTCCAAATATAGGGAATGAGGGTTTAGTTTGCTACAACCTGGAGATGACAGAAAAAGTCTGTCAGGCAATCAGGAAAGAGATTGGGGATACACCACTGGTACTCAAAGTAGGTTATTACAAATCTGATGAAGATATTAAAAAGTTGGTAGAAATTGCTGCAAAATATGCCCAAGCTATTTCTGCAATTAATACTATTCAAACAGAGGTGGTAGATAAAGATGGAAATCAAGCCTTGCCTGGTAAAAATAGACTAAGATCAGGTGTTTGTGGGGCTGCTATTAAATGGGCAGGATTGGATATGGTCAAGCGTTTTAAAAAAGCGATTAATGAGGCAGGGGTAGATTTAAAAATTGATGGAGTAGGTGGAGTGACAAAATCTGATGATTATTTTGAATATAAAATGGTAGGTGCAGATGCTGTGATGACTGCAACTGGTGCAATGTGGAATCCATATTTAGCTCAGGAAATTAAAAAATTGATATAATTTAGCAATTTTACTATTGACAAAGTGTACATTAGGTGATAGTATGAAAGTATGAGTACTATTAGAGTTTCAGCTACATCTGCCAGGAATAATTTTTTTGAGCTTTTGAACCAGGTTGCATTGGGAACACAAGTGATTATTGAAAGAGATGCCAAAGAAGTGGCAATTCTTTCTCCAAAAAAACAGACAGTTGATTGGGTAGCATTAAAAAAGACATCACAAGCTACTCACGGAATTTTAAAGGATTACGATCCCAAAAGAGATAATCCTTTTTACGGAAAAAGAGCATGGCCTAACTTGGGCAAATGGGACAAAGGTTTAAAATTTAAAAAGAAATGAAACTCGTGATAGATACCAGTGTTTTAATTGATCATTTGCGAGGCGGTAACATTTGGAAAAAGGTTGTAGCTGAGAGCGAAGAAGATTTAAAACTTTTTGTACCGACAATAGTAATTTTTGAATTATTTTCAGGCCAAAGTACTCATGATCCTTCTATAGTTGTTAAAATCTATCAGCTTTTACATAATTTCCAGAAAGTAGAACTGGATGAAAACATAGCCAAAATCGCAGGTGGGCTTTTCCGTGATGCAAAACATCGTATTCAAGTATCTGATTATATTATTGCTGCTTCGGCCTTATCGGTAAATGCTACAGTGCTAACTCTTAATAATAAGCATTTTGAACAAATTCCGCATCTCTCTATATACCCGCTCCTATAATTTGGTGTGATGTGCAATCCAAATTTAGCAAACGAAATTAAGGCTGCCAAGAGGTAGGATTTTTAGTCCACTGCAAAATTAATTCTTTTTCTTTAGAATTTATCTTACCTAAACTGATAGCTTCTTCCACCACATCTGCAAAGTTAGTCAGGGATATCAGTTTTAACTTATTTTCTTTAAAATTGTCATCAGCTTTTTGCATGCCATAAGTAATAATGGCAAAAACATAAGAAATTTCCCCTCCTGCTGCTCTTACAGCTCGTACACTATTTATGGCACTTTCCCCGGTTGAAATTAAATCCTCAATCACTATAGCTTTTTGATCCTTTTTAACTATTCCTTCCATTAAATTCTCTTTACCATGATCTTTAGCTTTACCCCTCACGTACACCATAGGTAGATTAAGCTTATCTGCAATCCAGGCTGCATGAGGAATTCCGGCTGTGGCAGTACCAGCTACTACATCAAATCTAACTCCTGATTTATGAATTGCATCAATATAAAAATCTCTAATTTGTCTGCGTTTAGTAGGATAAGCCATCAACACTCTACAGTCTGTATAAACCGGGCTTAAAATTCCTGAAGCATATCTAAATGGTTTTTTAGAATTTAAAGTAACAGCATTTAGCTCAAGAAGGATTTTTGCAACAGTTTTCGATATATTCATTTTATAAAAAGTCTACTATTTCCTGGTGTAATTTTAAAGTGGCTTCCCTGGGGTTATCTGCAAAAATAATTCCTCTAGAAGAGTTGATTATCACACCCTGCTTGTTGCTATCTAGCCCATTTTCAAGACTGGCTTTTAAATCTCCACCCTGAGCACCAATTCCTGGAATAAGGATTGGCATATCTCCCACAATTTCCCTCACCTTTTTTAACTCTTCTGGATATGTTGCCCCTACTACCACCCCGCAGTTGTTATTCTTATTCCAGTCTTTAACATGTTCTGCTACTAACTGATATAAAGGTTTTCCGTCAACAATTAGATCCTGGAATTCTCCTGCTCCCTGGTTTGAGGTTTTTACCAGAATAATAATCCCTTTTCCTTTTCTATCTAAAAAAGGCTGTAAAGATTCTGATCCTAAATATGGGTGGACAGTGACAGCATCAACCCCCAAGTCATCAAAAATAGCCTTAACATAAGCTTCATTGCTGTTACCAATATCTCCTCTTTTAGCATCTAAAATTATTGGAATATCAGGATAAGTAGTTTGTATATAACTGACGGTTTTTTGCAAGTCCGCTTCTTTATAAAAAGCTGCGTTTGGCTTGTAAGTACAGACTAAATCAGAGGTTTGATCAATAATGGTTTTATCAAATTCAAAGCTGCCCTTATCCAGTCCCACACAAACAAATTTGTCTTCATTCCATTTATTTTTTAATTTATCCAGAAAGTCCACGCAGACAATATACCATACCTGTGATATATTGTCTTTTCAATGGATAGAGTAATCCCTAATCTCAAATTATTATTAATCCTCATACTCTTAAGTATAGTAATTTTTATCTTAGATATTCTGCATTTACTAACCATACCCAAACAGATGGTTTTTTATATAACTAACCCAATTTCTTTTGGAATTTACAACACCAACAAAAATATTGGCAGACAATTTTATTTTGTCTTCCAGGCCCGTTTTGCAGCCCAGGAAAACAAAGCTTTGAAAGAACAAATTGGACAACTGTTATCTGAAAATGCATCTTTGCGTAAAAAATTGGCAGAAAATTTAAGTCTTCTATCTCAAGAAAGATATCTGGATCCTCTGACATATAATCTAGTTTCTGCTCACCCAATTGGAATGGGCAGATTTTTAAAAATTGATAAGGGTCTATCTGATGGATTAGTATTGGGCCAGGCTGTTGTTTTTAATGATAATTATATTGGTAAGATTGTCCAAATATCTGAAAAGTCAGCCTATATTTTACTTACTTCTGATCCTGATTCTAAAGTAGCAGCTTTTTCTCAAGGTATAGAGGGAAAGGCCAAAGGGGTTTTACTGGGTCAGTTTGGTAATGATATTTTAATGGACAAGATATTACATGAGGAGAAAATTAAAGTAGGTGACTTAGTCTATTCAGAAGGAACAGAAGGATTTTTGCCCAGGGGATTAATCTTAGGTAAGGTTGCTCAGGTAATGGAACGGGAAAATGAAGTTTTCAAGCAAGCTAAAATCCAGCTTAATTTTGATATTAGAGATTTGGAACTAGTGTTTGTGATTAAAGAATAACCATGAAGACTTTGATCGCTATGTTAATTATCTGTTCTCTTATTCAGTATACAATTTTACCCATTGATTTAGTTTTAATTATTTTAATCTGCAGAAGCTATCTAAAATCAGATAAAAATAATCTGTTGCTGGCGTTTTCTTTTGGACTACTTAATGGACTTTTAAATATTTCTACATTAGGATTGACTAGTTTAATCTATTTATTTTTGGTTGCAATAACAGAAAGTTTATCTAGATCAAGACTGGCTGGAAATTTGTTATTAATTGTGCCTTTAAGTTTAGTTTTTTTGACTATAAACCAATTAGTGATATCAGTTTATCTTCACCAGTATTTAGAATTATTCCCCAAAATATTAATAGAATCATTACTTTCTTTGCCTGTTTTATATTTTGTTAGACTTTGGGAAGAAAGATTTATTGTCAGAAAAGACATAAAACTAAGAGTTTAAAAATTTTACATGATGCGGAAAAAAAGAAAATTAGGTCCTGCCTTCAGTGACCAAATCAACAAAGTTTCAACAAGAATTAATCATCCTATTAAGGGTAGAGAGAATGAATGGATTGATTCCTTATTGCCCAACTTTGATGCCAGAGTTGGAATTAGATTTATTAAAAGTCCCTGGGTAGTTTTGCCTTTTTCTGTTATTTGTCTAATACTATTTTTCCTAATTTTTATCCGTCTTTTCCACCTGCAAATAATAGAAGGGAGTGCAAATAGAAAACTAGCAGAGGGGAATCGGATCCAAATCAAAATAATTCATGCCCAAAGGGGGGTAATCTTTGACCGCAACGGGAAAGTTTTAGCAGCCAATGCCCCGGCTTTTAGATTATCTGATAAAAAAAAAGATGGTAGTAAAAAAGTTAAACTAATCAGTCGGGAAGAAGCTTTGGAGTTGGAGGTAAAAAACGATCCTAAAAGCGTAGATTTGGAAGTGGATAATGTCCGGACCTATCTGATGGGTGAAAAGTTTGCTCATGTTTTAGGCTATGTAGGTGAAATATCAGAAGATCAGTTGAAAATTGAAGAATTTAAAAAATATCATTTAGGAGATCGGGTTGGTCAGTCTGGTTTAGAGTTTCAATATGAAAAATTACTCCGGGGAAAAGATGGAGGAGAAATTATTGAAGTTGATTCCAAGGGAGTAAAGGTAAGAACCCTAAGGCGGAATCCCGCCACTGCGGGACAAAATATTTATTTAACCATTGATGCTCTATTGCAGGATCAGGTGTATACACAATTAAAACAAAACCTGACAAAAAGTGGGAGTTGTTGTGGAGCTGCGGTAGCTATGGATCCTAACAATGGTCAAATCTTAAGCTTAGTTTCACTGCCTTCATTTGATCCTAATATTTTTACCACCAGTTATGATGAAAATGCCATTGCTCAAGTTTTCACCCGGAAAGATTCCCCAATTTTAAACAGGGTCATATCTGGAACCTATCCTCCAGGATCAACCTACAAAATAGTCTCTTCCTTAGCTGCTTTAGCATCTGGCAAAATTACCTCTAAAACTATCGTCCAGGATAACGGAGAGATCTACCTGGGACCTTATAAATTTACTAACTGGTATTTTACTGAATATGGCAGGACAGAAGGGTCAGTTGATTTGTTAAAAGCAATCCAAAGATCAAATGATATATATTTTTACCATGTAGGACAAACAATAGGAGAACAAGCTTTAGGCGAATGGTCTAAAAAGTTAAAATTGGGTGATAGATTAGAGATAGATTTACCAGGAGAGGTTTCAGGACTGGTTCCAGATGATGCTTGGAAAAGAAAAACATTTGGAGAAGGCTGGTATCCGGGAGATACTTTACATATGGCAATTGGCCAAGGTTTTTTATTAACAACTCCTTTACAAGTCTTGGGTTTTACCGCTTTTATGGCCTCAGATGGAGTGATGTATAAGCCTCAATTAATTCTTACTAATTTTAAATCTAAAATATTGGTTTCAAACATAACTTCAAAGGAAAATATCAACATAGTAAAACAAGGATTAATATTGGTCCCCATTCAGGGGGGGACTGCTTGGCCATTTTTTACTTTCCCAATCCCTACTGCTGGAAAAACAGGCACCGCAGAATTTGGAGATCTAAAGAATAAAACTCATGCTTGGTATACTTCGTTTGCCCCGGCTGATAATCCTAAAATTGCTGTGACTGTTTTAATAGAGGCAGGAGGAGAAGGGTCAAATGTGGCAGCTCCGGTTGCCAAGGAGGTTTACCGTTGGTACTTTTCTCCTGATAAAAATAAACTAATACAGGATGTTTACACCCAAGCCACAGAATCTGGTAAAATTTTAGGAGAATAATGTTAATATGACTGGTAATATAGAGTTCACGTCAAAGAAAGGGGAGATGATAGACGGAAGACAAAGCTTAGAATCTCCAAACAGGAGTGTGTTATCGGAAACAGCAGAGGTGATGTATACCTTCCGTAGTTTTTCTCCTCAGCAGGCTGATCTGATTAATCAGAATCTTCCTGATGCAATTCGCAATGCACATATAAAAATGAAAGAAGGTCGTGGTTTAGTAATTCCTAATCAATTGCTTCTTTCTGCTCTTTTGGAAGGTAATTTACCAGTTGAGGAACGTCAAAGGTTGGAAAAAGAGTATCAAGTATCTGTAAGTGCTAGTCATTTATCAATTACTCCTTTACAAGGTGATCTATTAGGTAGTGTATCTTTCAACATTGATTGGCAAACAGGACAGATCAAAAGCTTAGTAAGCGCTTTGGCTCCAAGCGTTATTAGCAGGCTATACCAGTCTTTACGGCAGAAAAGTCCTTTTATCAATGAAGTCTTCCAAATAGCTAAAATTCCAGAGTTGACGGATATGGTTACAAAACAGGCAGAAGAAGCCATAGAGAACAATAAAAAAGAATTGGCAAGACTAAGTCTTATTCAGCCGGAAACTACTGGGGTTTGTGTAAGTATTGATACCGAAGCGCTAGATCCAGCAGTGACTACAGTTGTTGGGCAAAAAGGATACGCTTTTGGTCACCCGCTGATTCCACAAGCCAGGATTTTACAAACATATGGACTGGCAGACTGCGTTGCAGTTATAGCCTATGATCAAAAAAAGAAAGCTGGATTTCTCGCCCATCTCGATAGGTCGGGAAGCGCAAGAGAAGCATTTAACTTAATAAGAAGTGTATTGGGTGATGATGCAAGACTGATAATCTATGGTGGTCTAGGACAAGCCGGCGAAGTAACGCATACTGGTGGAAGCAGAGTTACTTTGGAAGCTATTTATAATCAAGCACGTGGTCTTAAGATTATCGGAAAAGAAACACTAGGGAATGTAAACAGAACTATAGCTTTAGATACCCAAACAGGCAGAATATTTATACCCGAGAAGATAAAAACTGAAGATGATAGGAAAAAACAAATGATAGATATTAGAGTGACATTAGATAATACGGATAGATTAACTAATGATGGTCCTTTCTTTGAACCAGTTTATGAGGCTATAAAACAGACTACTTAAAACTTTGGTTAATTTTTATTAATTCTTTCTAGACTGATGTAGTAAAAATCAAGTGAATCTTCTTTCCCGCTTACAAATCTTTTAAAAGTTTTTCCAAAAGGATAAATTTCGGCAATCTTTCCCAAATCAATTATCTTAGCACTCAGCATTTTTTCAACAGGATTTTTCTCGGCTATATCGACTTGCCACTTTCCTCCTAAATTTTTTATGATTGTTTCTCCAAGGTAACTTCCTAATGAAAGTATTGACATGGAAAGCTCATACGCCTCTTTCTCTCCCATAGGAGTTTTCCATCCTTCCTCAATCATCTTATCTAAAGTTTTAATACTTTCGGCAGTGAAGTCTAGTTTTGCTTCAAATATTTCTTTCGCTGTACTAACTGTTTCCTGTGCTTCTTTTCTGAAAGTTTCGGGAGTAACCAACGATGCTTTAACCATCGTAATTTGAGGAGCTTTATTTTTTCTAAATAAGTCGAATAATCCCATACTTTATAAGTATACCAAAATTTTGTGAGTAGGTTTGGATTCAAACTAAGAAAGATGATGGGCAGGTTGTCGTTTTTCAACTGAAGAACTTCTTGTAATGATGTTTTGCTTAATGTCTAAAATAATTGTTTAGAATAGTGATATAATAGTTTCATGGCAAAGTCAAAAATTGTATCAAATCCTGAAATTTTGGGTGGCAAACCTGTTGTTGCTGGCACGAGGATTTCTGTTGAACTTATAATGAATTTCCTCTCAGCTGGAATGAGTATGGGGGATATTTTGAAAGAATATCCTGAGCTTAAGAAATCTGAAGTTGTTGCTGCTATTGTATATGCTACAAAACTGGTTTCTCAAACAAGAATAGGCTCAACAAAGGGCATGAGAACCTCTCTAGTAATGCATCATGAAATTACTCGCTGATGAGAATTTTCCGTCCTCGTTAACCTCTTTCTTACAAAAGAAAAGACATAATATTAAAAGAATTCAAAGAACTGCAAAGGGAGTTTCTGATTTAAATGTTAGAGAACGAGCAATTAAGGAAAATCGTGTAATCATCACTTTTGATAAAGATTTTCTGAGATCTGACGAAAAAAAATTATTTAATGTTGTGATTTTTGACTTTCCCAACATGATGCCAAAAGACGTTATTCCTTATATGGAATCTGTCATTAAATCAATCACTGATCTAAGAAAGAGAAAGAAATACTTTACTGCTAGATATTCCGTAGAGGGATTAGAATTAATATGAGCGGATTCGGATTAGGTTTTAAGTTTTTGGGGAGTGGTAATTATTGTAAAGAATGATACCATTAAAATATGCCTAAGAATCGGTTGCTGATACTTACTTTAACAATTATTCTGATAACAGCCTATTTAACTCTTGTAACTAATGCAACTTTGCCTAAATCTATTTCCAAAAGTGAAATTGATACAGCTATAAATCAAGCTAAACATTTATACCAACAGGAGAAAGGAAGAGGTAGAGATTTTTCAACTAGTCTTTGCTTATCAGATGCTCTCTTGCCAAATTGGGTAGTGGATATTGCTAATAATCCTAGATTGCCGATGGATGATTTACCAGGAAATCAATGCCCAGCTTATTTAGAAGGAAGAGCACGGCATTTTGTGGAACTTGATCCGAGTGGAAATTTGATAAGAGCAAAATGAAATATTTAACACTACCTGTTCATTTAGTAGAATTCTGGTATCCAGAAGGAATAGCTTTTTTTGTGTTGACCTGGAGAAATTTGATGCTTTTTTTGGAAGAGGATTTGGCAGTTGGTTTAATGTGGAAGCTTTTGTTTACTCCTCTATTCCATGATTCATCTTATGTAGGTAGAATTTTAAGTATTCTATTTAGGTTAGTTAGAATTTTAATAGGGATTTTTGCTTTTACTTTGGTATCTTTAGGAATTTTAGCTATTGCTGTTTACTGGTTTGCTTTGCCGATGCTGGCTGTTTTCGATCTTCCTGTATTTGTAAGTAAAGTGTTAGTTTTTGCAGGAGTGGGACTTTTTGTAATTCACATTACTACTCACCCTCATAAAAAAGTATGGTCTGCCAGCAATCCTTGGGAAGCATCAACCATAAAAAGAGAAAATGTTAATTTTAATCTGCTGTTGAAAGAAAAAGGAGTTCAAGATTTATTATCTAACTTAGAATTACAACTGGACCATTTTCCCAGTTTTAAGATTGAAAATATTGATGAAATAGGCAAAAAAGCTTTTGAACTGGCTAAAAATTCTGAAAGTGAATATATTGGTCCTGGCCATTTTTTTGTTGCCAGTCTGGAGCAAATCCCTAATATTGATAATTTACTGCTAAAACTTGAATTAAAACTGGCTGATTTTGTGGAGACATTAAATTTTTTAGAGAAAAAGAGAAATACCTGGCGTAAAGTTTATATCTGGGATGATGATTTTACCGTTCACCATTTGAAAGGAGTAAATAGAGGATGGCTAGGAGTGCCCACTCCTACATTAGATAAGTATGGAGAGGACTGGACAAAGAAAGCAGCATCTGAGGGTTTTCCAGAGTTGATAAGGGAAGGGGCTATAGTTCCAGATGTTGCTCATATTTTATCTCAACAAACTAGTCGAAATGTTATTTTAGTAGGGGCTGCAGGAAGTGGTAAAACTGCCTTAATAAAGCACTTGGCTAAGCAAATAGTTGCCGGAGATGCTCCATCTGCTTTGGCTACCAAAAGATTGGTGCTTTTAGATTTAACTAAACTTATTTCAGGTGTAAAAACTCAAGGAGAATTGGCTGACCGGATTAAGACTATTTTTGAGGAAGTAGGTTTTGCTCAGAATATTATTATTGTAATTGAAGAAATTCAGGAATTTGGTTTGGGTGAAGTTGGCAGCAGTTATAATTTATATTCCTTAATGCAGCCTTACTTAGAGTCAGACACTTTCCAATTTATTGGTACTACAGAACCAGAAAATTATAGTCATGTTTTGGAAAAAAATGCCTCTTTTGCCAGAATTTTTAGAAAAATTGAATTGCCTCAGGCATCAGCCTTGGATACTTTAAATATTTTGGAATACAGAAGCATTGAGGCGGAGAGAAAAAATAAAGTTAGAGTGACCTTTATTGCCATCAAAACTGCAGTGGAATTATCTCAAAAATTTATCAGAGACAGGGTTTTGCCGGACAGCGCCATTTCCATATTAAAAGAAGCTTTAACAGAAGGTATAAACGGATGGGTGACCAAAGATGTAGTAAGAAGGGTAGTTTCAGCCCGAGTTAAAGTGCCAATGATGGAGGTGGGAACAGCAGATAAGACTAGACTGCTTAACTTGGAAACAGAGTTACACCAAAGGCTAATCGGTCAGGACTTGGCTGTTAAGGTTATTTCAGATTCTTTGCGAAGATCAGCTACAGGTTTATCAGAAGATGGTAGGCCAATTGGTTCATTTTTATTTGTGGGTCCAACAGGAGTGGGTAAAACTGAACTGGCAAAGACTTTAGCCCAAGTGTATTTTAATACGGGTGGAGCATTTATTAGATTTGACATGTCTGAATATCAAAATCCAGAATCAATAGTTAGATTGATTGGTGGGTCAGGAGAAGGAGGATTGCTGACTGAGGCTGTTAGAAACAGACCCTATTCACTATTGTTGTTGGATGAGTTTGAAAAAGCCAATGATAAAATCTTAACTTTATTTTTACAGGTTTTGGATGATGGCAGGTTAACAGATGGGGCTGGTAGAACTATAAATTTTGAAAACACTATTATTATTGCCACATCTAATGCCGGGTCATTACTGATTGCTCAAGGTTTACAAAGTGGAAAAAGTTTGTCAGAAATTGACAAAGAAGTTAATGATGAATTATTAAAAGTTTTAAAACCAGAACTTGTTAATAGATTTGATGATGTGGTGTTATTCAAATCTTTATCTAAAGAGGATTTACAAAAAATTGTTACCTTAAAAATCAATCATTTAAAAGATCAAATGAAAGTAAAAGGTTATCTGATAGATTTTGATTCCTCACTTCTTTCAGAGCTTGCAAGGCGGGGATTTGATCCGGTTCTAGGCGCCAGGCCTTTGAGAAGATTAATTCAAGATACATTGGAGGCTAACCTTTCCAAA
>CAYMUB010000030.1:0-10250 GCA_964393545.1 uncultured Gammaproteobacteria bacterium
ATCAGGAATAATTACCTTTTTCTGTATTTTAAAATATGCCAGGTTAACTGATTTTGCAAATTTATCCATCGGTTTTAAATCACCTCCTTAAGTTAGCTATTCTAACTTGAGAGTGTTACCGATGTATCTCAGCCTACTCAAACATAAGGACGCCCAATTTTGACATGTTACAATATTGTAGGTACTTCATTTGATGAAACACACAGATTTTAAAAGAATCAGGAGTATAAGTAATATTAACCCCCTTTTTAATCGTAGTCATGGAGGGAAGAATGCTCTTGACTTACCCAATAAGGATAAGATTTTAGATTTCAGTGTTAGTATTAATCCATATGGTCCACCCCCCGGAATGCAATTAAGTCTTAATTTAAGTAGTGCTAGGGAATACCCGGATCCGCAAAGTAAAGAATTAACAAGATTACTTGCATTAATTAACAATCTAGATGAAGAAAATATTTTTATCGGGAATGGATCAGCCGAAATAATTGCATTACTTTTCTTTTGTTTTGTAAAAAAGAAAGACTTGGTTATTTCTCTTTGGCCAAGCTTTGGAGAATATGGGTATTATGCACGTATTACGCAATCAAAATTTGTACAGATAAAGCTTAATTTGCCCGATTTTCATTTAAATTTAAATACAATTAGCAAGATAATAAAAGAGCATCAACCAAAGCTATTTTTCTTTTGTAACCCCAATAACCCAACAGGCAATTATTATACTGAGGAAGAAGTCATGAGCGTCTTAGAAAGGTTGTCACAGGAAACCCTGTTGATTCTGGATGAGGCATACGTAAATTTAGTTTTATATAAATGGGATTCAGTAAACTTACTAAGAAAATTCAAGAATTTAGTTATTCTACGTTCATTAACAAAAGATTACGCATTAACTGCCCTACGCTTAGGTTATAGTATGACTTCGAAAGAAGTGACATATTTTCTGAGAAGCGCCTGTCCTTCCTGGAATATTAATACTCTAGCTCAGCGTAATGGTGTACGTATTTTTAATAATAAAACTTTTTTGGAAAAAAGCGCATTATTGATTCATAAAGAAAAAAGAAGAATAGAGAAGATTCTAAAAAAACTTGGCTACAATATACTACCATCCTCTGTAAATTTTTATCTTTTAAAAGTAAAAAACGCCAAAGAAGCAACTCGTTTACTATTATCGAATAATATCTACGTTCGGGATTGTACAAACTATGATTTACCCGAATACCTGAGAATAAGTGTCAAATCAGCTCAAGAAAATACTTACCTGTTGAAAGTTTTAGGTGATTTAGCGTATAAGATTAAACTATGAATAAAAAAATATACAGAGATTGGGTAGAATACTATCAAGTTAGAGGATCAAAAGGTGGTGATATAAAGGAAGTTAGTGGTTATGCTCATGGTTTAGCACAACTTACTGAAAAAGGTTTAAAAAGCATTACTAAAGTTGCAAAAACCTCTTTAGGCCTCAATAGTAACGATATGTTACTTGATGTAGGTTGTGGAGCAAGTTTACTTACTGATAAATTAGTAGACAGTGTAAGTATTACTATTGGTGTGGATGCAAGCTCAGAAATGATTGCAAACTCAAACACGGATTGTAAATTTGTTAAAGTAATAGCTATGGCAGATCATCTGCCATTTCCTAATGAGTCTTTTGATAAAATATTTTGTTGCTCAGTTTTTCAATACTTTCCTAATAATAAATATGCTGCTAGGGTAGTTAAAGAGATGTTAAGGGTGCTTCACAATAAAGGTAGGTGTTTAATTATGGATGTACCGGATATTGATAAGAAAGAAGTATACCTGAAAGTTAAATCTCCCGATACACATAATCTTAAGAGAACATTTTACAATAAATCTTGGTTTGTTGATTTAGTCCCAAATGCTAAGATTTTTGAACAAAGAATACCTGATTATAAAAACTCTCAGTTTAGGTTTAATGTATTAATTCAGAAATAACACTTGGATTTTCAAGAAGATAATTTATTTCCTCTAGCCCCCAAGGGGAAAACATGATCCGATCAGTTTTTATTAATTTGTCCAACTCCTCAAAAGAGACAAATCGACCTTCTGAAATCTCTTCTTGATTAACTTCGATTTTACCGTCATAAATTGCACCATAAAATTCTACCAACTCATACTCTATTAGGAAGATTTCTTTCGTTATGTATTCATTTCTTTGAATGTGCTTCTCCCGTAAAAGTTTTACAGTAGTCGTGATTGATAATTCTTCTTTCAAACCCCTAATGGCGGCCGATTTATTATCCTCTCCGGATTTTACGTGTTCAGAAGCGCTAATATCCCAATATAAAGGAAGAATCTTTTTTGGACTTCTTCTTTGAATAAATATTTGTCCTTTTTTATTAACTACTGCAATGTTGACAGCGGAATGCAGAAGTCCTTCTTTATATACTTTGCTCCTCGTTGCTTTGCCGGTAACTTTACCAGTTTGGTCTACAACATCAACTTTTTCTGTATCTTTTAAATTTTTATTTAAATAATCTGTAGCCATCTAGTTTATGGACAAACCCTTTTATAGTCGGGCTGACAATTACATCTCCGTCCATTTCAATTTGTATACCGGGTCTATCAGTAACATGACCAATCCAGTATAAGGGAAGATCTGCATTTTGAAAAGATTCTCCAATGCTGTCTCTTTGAGTTGGTGATGCTGTGAATAAAAGCTCGATATCTCCTGCAGGATGCGAGGCAGAAATATAATTTGGTTGGCTTACTACTTTACTCAGATTGGGTACAGGAATATGACTATCTTGTATAAAAAATCCAAATCCGGGAGGGGTGGTGTCATCAAGAGCCTTAACTAAGCCATCAGGTAAATCGATACAACTTGTAACTCCTTGTAGTTGAGATAAAAGTTTACCTGCTCTGATAGGAGCGGGTTGCCTGAGGATTTTTGGAAATTCTCCTAATTCTCCTTGTTTGTACTGATAATAGCAATAATTAAAACGATCCAAAACCCCGGTTACACCAATAAGATCACCAGCTTGAGCCCGGTGTCTTCTTAATACGGATTCAGGTCTTGTGATACCAATGCTAACCACGGATAAACTTAATTCGCCTGCAGAGTTTGTATCACCTCCCAAAAGAAAAGTTCCAGCATCTGCTACTGCTTGCCCAATACCTTCATATATTGCTGTAATTTTATTACTGAAGTCAGGTGATACTGAACAAGATACCAAAACTCCCAGAGGATTTCCACCACAAGCTGCTATATCTGAGAGGCTTAATGCTGTTGAAAAATATCCTATTTCTTCTGGAGGGGTTTCCGTCGGAAAATCTGCTTTTTCAGAAGATGTATCTACAGAGATTAATAAGGTTTTATCCTCTCCTAGATTGATGATTTCACAGTCGTCATCTAGCCAATTCTGTAAATGAGGTGGTTTTGCAAAACGATTACGTAGGTAGGCAACTAACTCTCCTTCATTCATTAGACAGATTATATAGCATGGAGAAGGTATTCAGTAGATATCAAATTGACTCATTGAAAATCCTACGATAATACTATCGTTGCCTCATTAAGAATCTTACTGTATGAAACTAAAAGTGAAGATGAAAGATTAATCACTCTTAAGACCTCAATTCCCTTCATTTTGACCTCAAAATCAGCATTAAGTAGTCTATCCTTACCAGATCATTTTAGCCGCATGCTTCAATCAGAACCTAAAAATCAAGAAAAATCAGTTTCGGTAGGAATTACTCATGAGACAATACGGATATGCTTACTTTTTGTTAATTATTGTTATAATAGCAATGGAACACCAAAATGCCTGATTTAGAAAAAAGAAATCTCCCGAGACACATGGTGATTATTCCTGACGGTAATGTCCGTTGGGCTCAAAAGCATAAGGTTTCTCCTCAAGAAGGGTATGCTGCAGGGATTAGATCTTTGAAAGGCATCTTAAATGAAATTGATAATTTAGATGGTATTGATGTTGTCACTGTCTGGGGTTTTTCCACAGAGAATTGGGTAAGACCTGAGGAGGAAAAGTTTGGTGTCATAGCTACTGTCCAGCATCTGATACAAACAGAGGGAGAAAACTTAGCACAAAGAGGGTATCGGTTTAGACATATCGGTAGGAGGGATAGACTGCCAGGAAATTTTGTACAAGAAATAGAAAAACTCGAAGCAATAACATCTCAAAACGGCAAAAAAACTATTGTAATGGGATTTGATTATGGAGGAAGGGATGAAATTGTGCGTGCTGTTAATAGAACTCAAGGAATAACTGTGGATCAGGAAAGTTTTAAAGAGTTTCTAGATACGGTGGGAATTCCTGATCCTGATTTAATTATTCGCACTTCAGGAGAAGTAAGAACTTCTGGTGTATATCCTTATCAAGGTGTTTATGCAGAGTTTGTATCTTCCCCAGTTTTTATGCCAGATTTTGACAGAGAAGAATTTTATAGGTGTCTTGGGGAATATGCCCATAGACAAAGAAGTTTTGGCGGAAGAACGGAGGTTAAACAAGAACCAGCATTCAGCTGGCTGAATTTAGAGACTCCGAATTTTGAAAGTTATTTAAAGGCTCTATTGCCAGAGTTTAATAGAATAGCTAAAGATTTAATTGTAAGCTGGAGAGAAGGTAGGTTTTATAAAACATCCACAGCTTTGCAAGAGGATATTGGTGTATTTGAAGATTTATTAGACGGAGGTAAAAAACTAAGACCAGCAATCGGTATGCTGGGATATGAGAGTTTTTCAGGTGAGAGTGAGTTTAGAGAAGGTATGCTTAGAGCGCTCCTTGCGTATGAAATAGTCCATAACTCGTTTCTAATTCATGATGATATTCAGGATAATTCTATTGAAAGAAGAGGAAAGCCTTCAGTACATGAACAGCATCGTCTTAAACATGAAGCAGCAAGGGGTTTAATTGATCATAAACAATTTGGCACAGCGGTGGCTATAAATACCGGTAGCCTTGGGACTTTTAGAGCTTTAGACATCTTATGGAAAATTGATAATAAGCCAAACAGAATTGTAGAAGCCCAAAAATGGTTAAGATATGTTGTAGAAACAACCTTGCAAGGGCAACGTAGAGATATAGCAGATATTCAACTTGATCAATTAAGAGAGAATGATGTTTATCAAATTTACCATGAAAAAACTGCTGTTTATACATTAGTTGGACCACTAGTTTTAGGAGCAATTCTAGCTGGAGCAGCAAAAAAAGATTTAGCAAATTTGAATACATTTGGAGTAAACTTAGGAATAGCTTTTCAAATGGTTGATGATCATTTAGGGATGTATGGTGATGAGCAGCTACTTGGTAAACCAGTGGACTCAGATATAAAAGAAGGCAAGAAGACTCTTTATTTTGTTGAAGGCTACAAAAGAGCAAATAATTCTGAGCAAGAGTTTCTGCAGCGTATATGGGGGAATAGTGACGTAACCGTAAACGAATTAGAAGAAACAAGGGAGCTTATGGAAAGATTAGAGGTACGAGATTTTGTATTAGAAAGAGCTGCTCAGCTTGCTGATAAAGCAAGGATAGTAATTCCCAAGATTACATACGACCGGACAACAAGAGCAATATTTGAAGATCTGACTAATTTTATTGTAAATAGGAATTTTTAATCTTAGCCATTTAATATTTGCCTTTGTTAGCATCATTTTTAGAATATTAAACTTTGTAATAGCAGGAGATGCATGATTATGGTAAATTGAGGCAATGGATTTTAAAGATTACTTAAAAAAGAAAGTTCAAAAAGTAAATCAAGCGTTGGATCAGATTCTTTTAGAATTTGTAAATGAAACAAAAAAAACCAATCCCAGGCTGTTGCCTTTTGCCAAAGAGTTGGTAAATTCCTGCAAAGGTGGTAAGAGGATAAGAGGAGTATTATGTAAGCTCGGTTACGAGCTTGCAAGTTCAAAGTTAAAAATTCAAAGTTCAAAATTAGATAATGAAATTTTTAAAATAGGAGCTGCTTTTGAAATTTTGCATACAGCGCTTTTAATTCATGATGATATTATTGACCAAAGCCCTACAAGACGTGATCAGCCTTCTTTGTATACTGCCTTAGGAGGGGATCATTATGGAATATCCCAAGCAATTAGTATTGGAGATATTGGATTATATTTACCTATAAAAATTATCACTCAGACCTCTTTCTCAGCAGAAGTTAAATTAAAAACCTTAGATTATTTTTCCCAGATACTTATAAATACAGGCTGGGGACAGGTGATGGATATCTCAAAAGATAGGGATAAAGATTTTGTAAATCTTTTTAAAACTGCCAAATATACAATAGCCGGTCCATTGCAAATTGGAGCTATTCTGGCTGGAGCAAATGATGATTTAATTAAAAAATTAGGAGAGTTTGGGGAAAATGCAGGGATAGCATTTCAAATCCAGGATGATATTTTAGATGGAGAGGTAAGTTCTTCAAATGCCCATTCCCAAGCTTTAGATTATGCCTCAAAAGCCCAAAAGTTGATACCTAAGATAACTAGGGATGATGGTATGGGTAAGTTATTAGAAGAAATGACAAGATACTTAGTAGATAGGAGTAAGTGATTAATGATCAATATTCCCAAACACATAGCCATTATTATGGATGGTAACAGGAGGTGGGCCAGGGGAAATAACTTGCCTGATATCAAAGGTCATGAGAAAGGGTCTGAAGTTTTGGAAGTAGTGGTGGATGAAGCAGAGAAATTAGGGGTTAAGACTATTACTGTTTATGCTTTATCCACAGAAAACATTAAGGAACGGGCAAAAAGAGAAGTACTGGGATTGTTCAATCTAATGAGAAAAGGTTATCACAGCAGATTAAAGAAGATGATGCAAAAAGGAGTGAGAGTGACAATTTTAGGTGAAGCCCAGGGTTTGCCGGGCACTATGAAAAAACTGATCAATCAAATTAGAAAAGTTTATATCAAAAACGAATCTATCAAATTAAACATTGCTTTAAATTATGGAGGTAAAAAAGAACTTGTTTCTGCAATTAAAGATATTGTTAAAAAAGGAATAGATGTTAAAAGAATTAATGAGGAATTGGTAGAAAAGCATCTATATACAGCCAACCAGCCAGATCCTGATTTAGTCATTAGAACTGGAGGTAGAAGCAGGTTATCTAATTTTTTACTTTGGCAAACAGCCTATTCTGAATTCTATTTTACCAAAACTCTATGGCCTGATTTTGATAAGAATGAACTCAAAAAAGCCATTGATTGGTATCAACTTCAAAAAAGAAATTTTGGAAAATAACATATTTATTGACAAAGTATTTGTATTGTTGTACAATTATTATTGTTATGCAAGCAACAATATCAATTACAAGCAGGTGGCAAATTCATATTCCAAAGGCTGCAAGAAAGGCTTTGAATTTGACAAAACCTGGAACAATAGAATTAATAGCCAGGAATAACCAGATCATTCTAACTCCTTCCAAGAAAACCATCTTGGATTATGCTGGTAAATACCACTACTTAGTTAATAAACTTACCAAAAAAATTAATGTAAATAAGATTAGGGATTATATTGATTATTCAGATTTATGAAAAAAGTTTTTATTGATACTAATCTTTGGGTTAGGCTATTTATTAAAGATAATCAGGAGCAATTTGAGAAAACCAAAATGCTTCTTGCTGCTGTTGAAGAGGGGAGTATTAGGGCTTATACTTCAACCATTGTCTTTTTGGAACTGCAGTTTGTGTTACAAAAGCTTTATAAGCTATCTCACGAAGGAGTAATTGAGATATTTGAAATTATCCGTAAAGTAAGAAATATCACTGTTATTGAAAAAACCAATCTTGATTTGGCTATCAAATTATTCAAGCTTTATAAGATTAAATTTCCTGATTGTTTAATTGCTTCTCAACTATCAGAGGATACTGTTTTAATCAGTTTTGATGAGCAACTTTCTAAAATTAAGGAAATTGAAGTCAGGAGTCCAGAGGAAATAGTAGCTTAAAAAAGCTGTTTTAGGCCTATGGAGTGTATGTTAAACCAGCACCACTGTTATACAGGGCGGAGACTTCACTGGCAGTTAGAGCTCTATTCCAAACTCCTATTTCATCAAGAGTGCCTTGGAACCAATTAGTATTGTTAGAGGAGGAAGCCAGAGTAAAAGGCTGGCTGTTAGTAAAAAATAATGAGGAATTCTCATCTCTTCTTACTGGATCAGCATCAGATCCATCAACGTAGATGTTCATTCCAGCTGCATTGCCACTGCCGCTATAGGTAACAACAACCTGATGCCAGGAATCTGTGTCATAAATAAGCGTACTAGATACTACCCTTGAATAACTCGATGGTGAACTATATAGGTAGAAATTCACATAATTACCATAACTCAACCCAATAGCATAGCCATTAGCCGAAGAATGTCTTTTTGAAATCAAATATGCACCACCGTACCCTGTGGACTCTGATTTTTTCAACCAGACTGAGATAGAGAATGGATCAGATTGGTTAAAATTTAACACATTACCCATATTTACATTTTGAGATGATCCATTAAAAGTTCTGGCTGCTGTGCCTAATTTTTTATCACTAATACTAATATTGGTGCTAGAATTTGCAGTACCATTTTTGCTGTCAAAGCTATCTGCTACAGCTGTTCCACTTGTTTCATCTAATTTCCAATAGGCAAGTAAGCCACTAGCAGGAAAAGGGGCTGCAGTTGGTGCAGCTGTAGGAGCAGATGTAGGTGCTGATGTTGGAGCAGGAGCAGATCCTGAAGGAGCAGGAGTAGGGGGGGCAACAACATCTGCGGGATCAGCAGCAGCTAAAGTTAAATTATCAGAGGTAATACTGTAGTTATAGGAAGCAGTAGGGCAATTTATATTAGGAATAATTTGGGAATCTGAACAGTTTTCCAGTTTAGCAAATAATCTAAAAGATTGACCATTATTGGAAGAAATATAACAATAAGCTAGTTTGGTGGACGGGTCACTAAGAGTTCCGCCACTAATATTGCCCGTAATCGTGCTATAAAAAGTACTGGAAGTACTAGTATCACAGCTTGTCAAATCTGCTCCACTTGCAGAATCAACAACATATTTGTTGTTCTGTTGAGAGTATATTTCCAAAGCTGTGGCCAGTTTTTGCAGATCACTTTTACGGGTACTATCCCTGGCTTTGGATTGAACACCTTGAAAAGTAGCAAATCCAACAGTAGATAAAACAGCAATAATTGAAATGACTATCAGCAGCTCAATAAGGGTGAAGGCATTTCTTTTCACTGTATCTCACTCCATCTTTGTACAGTATCAGACATTAAGTTTCTTAAAATAACCAGATACTTAACATCATGAATTATTTTCTCAGCAGGGAGAGTATTATCAGCCAAAGAACGTCTGAATCTAATATATGAGGCAGTTGGATTATCTGCTGGAGGTTGTTTTAAAGATATTAAACTGCCATTGATTACCAGTTGTGAGGAATTAGCAACAGTGCCTGATGGACAAGTTGGATTAGCTGGATCAGTAAAGTCAGCAGAGGTGCAAATAGTTCCTCCAGAGATTATAACAGCATTTATTTCAGTAACACTTGGATTAATATTAACATTGCCTTTAACCACAAACACAAAACCACCACTTCTTCTTATAATGTTACTGTTGATAGTAAGATCCCTCTCCACAAAGACTAATCCTACTCCTGAATTACAATTAGAACAACCAAAGGATTGACCAGCACGTTTGATTAAATTTCCATTAACAAAATATAAAACATTAGAATCGTTTAAAGTTACAGAACTTTCATATACATCATTGCTGCCTGAGGGGGGATTTGTTGGAATATATTTTGTCACAGTAGCTGAAGATTTGGCTTGAGTATAGTAGAGTGATTTTAAGTCGTCATAGGAAGGTATTTTATATGGGGCAAAAGCAGCTTTGGAATCTATGATACAAATCCCGGTGCTGGTGACTAAATTATTGTTTCCCAGGCTGGGTGTGGAAACTAAACCATCCTGGACAATAGTTGCTACTGGATTGCTGCTGCAAGCACCTGGGGTTTGAGCAGAGGTAGGGGGAGTAAAGGAAAAAGGAAAAAGGAAAAAGGAAAAACTTAATAATATGAATAGAAAATGGAGATTTTGAATTCTTTTCATCAGTGTCCTCCTGGCAGGCTAATATTGGTATTTGAATGAAGATCTCCTTTTAGATACAGCCAAGACTCAAATGGTACACAGCTTCCTGCCCCATTACAATAGTTTCCTGGAATACAACCTTTATTAAGAGTACAACTGGTATTAGTTACTGTAGTGCATGATCCTCCAGCTGCTAAAGTAGT
>CAYMUB010000031.1:0-22088 GCA_964393545.1 uncultured Gammaproteobacteria bacterium
CAATCACAAACAGAGACTGTTTGGAGACAAGCCAATAAATATAAGGTGCCCTTGATTGCTTTTTCAAACAAAATGGATGTGGTGGGGGCTGATTTTTTAGGCACTATTCAATCGGCCAGAGACAGATTAGGGGCAAATGCGGTTGCTTATAATTTGCCCATTGGTAAAGAAAATGATTTCAAAGGAGTGGTGGATTTGCTAACTAAAACTGCTTTTATTTGGGAAGGTGACGAAACCGGAGCCAAATTTCACTCAATAGATATTCCTGCGGATATGATACCCGAGGTAGAAAAACACCGAGAAAAATTAGTGGAAGAGATTGCCGGGTCAGATGATATTTTGATGGAAAAATATTTAGGTGGAGAAGAAATTCCAGTTGAAGATTTAAAAAAAGCCTTAAGAAAGGCAGTTATTGATAATAAGATTGTGCCGGTTTTAGCCGGATCATCTCTTCGGAATAAAGGTGTGCAATTAATGCTTGATTGTGTGGTAGAATATTTACCTTCACCTCAAGATATTGGTTCTGTTTTTGGTTTAAACCCTTCAAATTTAGAAGAACAGATTGAAAGAAAAACTACCCAAACAGAGTCTTTATCAGCTTTAGCTTTTAAAATTCAGGTTGATCCGCATGTTGGAAAATTAACTTATATCAGAATTTATTCAGGAACTTTGAAAAGCGGTACTTATGCTTATAACTCTACAAAAAAGATTAAGGAAAGAATTGGTAGGCTTTTGCTGATGCATGCCAATGATAGAGAAGAAATTGAGGAAGCATATGCGGGAGAAATTGTAGCAGCTGTGGGATTGAAAGATACTATTACCGGAGATACTTTGTGTGATGAATCATCCCCTGTTATCTTAGAAAATATTTCTTTTCCAGAGCCAGTTATTTCTTTGGCAATTGAACCAAAAACTAAATCAGATCAGGAAAAATTAGGGTATGCCTTACAAAGGTTGTCTGAAGAAGATCCAACATTTAGGGTTAAAAGTGATCCTGAAACCGGTCAAACTATCATTGCTGGAATGGGTGAGTTACAGCTGGAAGTATTGGTTGACAGAATGAAAAGAGAGTTTAAAGTTGAAGCCAATGTTGGTCAACCCCAAGTGGCTTATAAAGAGACAATTACTAAATTGGCTGAAGGTGAAGGTAAATACATCAGACAAACTGGTGGACGGGGACAATATGGACACTGTTTGCTTAGGATTGAACCTTTACCCCGCGGAACAGGCAGGGAATTTGTCTCAGAAATTGTAGGAGGAGCAATTCCTCGGGAATTTATTGCTCCAATTGAAAAAGGTGTGATTGAAAAAGAAGATACGGGAATTTTAGCCGGATATCCTGTAACTGATATTAAAGTAGTGGTTTATGATGGTTCTTTCCATGATGTTGATTCATCAGAAGTGGCTTTTAAAATTGCTGCTTCCTTAGGTTTGTCTGAAGCTGCCAAACAAGCAGACATGATTTTACTTGAGCCAATCATGAAGGTAGAGGTCACTACTCCTGAGGAATTCTTAGGTGAAATTATTGGTGACCTTTCTTCCAAAAGGGCTCAGATTTTATCATCTGAATCAAGAGGTAATGCCAGAGTTATTGTGGCACTCGTGCCTCTTGCTGAAATGCACGGATATGCTACAGCTATAAGGAGCATGTCCCAAGGTCGTTCAACTTATTATATGGAAGCAGATCATTATGAACCAGTTCCATCCAACATTACTCAAAAGATTATTGAATCCTCAGGTTTTACAGGTAGAGTAGAACATTAGTTATGGATAAACTCAATATAGCAATTTTGCCTGCAGGGGCATGGGGGACTGCTTTAGCAGTTCCTCTTTCAGATAATGGGCATCAAGTGAAGTTGTATTTCAGACAAGAGAAAGATGCTCAAAGTTTTAACAAACATAAACAAAATTTAAAACGACTTCCTCAAATTCAATTTAATGAGAATGTTTCTGGCACACACAATTTAGGAGTAACTGTTTCTCAAGCAGATATTTTAGTTTTAGCCTGTGATTGTGTTCATATCAGAAGTTTTTTTAAAACTATAAAACCTTATCTTAATAAAAATACAACAGTACTTTGTGTTTCAAAAGGTATTGAGGAAGAGACTAATTTGGGAATGTCTCAAGTTTTGAAAGATGTAGAACCAACAATTTCCTCAAAATTAGCTATCATGTCAGGGCCAAATTTCGCGATAGAAGTTGCCAAAAGATTACCTACTTTAACAGTAATTGCCGCCACAAATAAAACTCTGGCAAAACTTTTACAAAATACCTTCACTACTTCAAATTTTAGAGTTTATACCCAGGATGATGTGTTAGGGGTAGAACTGGGAGGAGCTTTGAAAAATGTGATAGCAATTGGGGTAGGGATTGGGGACGGGCTAAACATGGGTGAAAATAGCAGAGCAGCGCTTATTACCAGAGGAATTGCTGAGATGATTAGATTAGGTACTGCAATGGGTGCTAATAAATTAACGTTTACTGGTTTATCAGGTATGGGAGATCTAATTTTAAGCTGTACTAGTGGAAAAAGTAGAAACCATATGGCAGGTTTTAAAATAGGTCAAGGGGTAAATCCTAAAAATCTACTTGCTTCTCATGAAACAATTGAAGGGCTTCATACGGTTAAATCAGCTGTTGTTTTAGCAAAGAAAAGAAAGGTAAAAATTCCCATAATGGAAACAGTTTATAAAATAGTATATCAAGAGCTTAAACCAAGGGAAGGATTTAAGCAATTAATGAAACTGGAATTAAGTAGTGAAAACGGAGATTAATTTAGTATAATTACTAAATGGAAACAGGAAAGAATAGTACAGGAGTTATAAAGGTAGCATTAGAACCAGCACAGTAAAAAAGCTTAGAGAAGCAAAAACCCCAGAATTTGGAAGATTAGTTGATAAAGATGTGTGGCAGATTCCAGAAAGACAAGATAATCCTTGGGGAAAAACTAAAAACCCCCAAAACAAATAAAGTAGTATTATTAAATTTATGCAAAAAGGATTTGTAGCTATTTTCATAATAGTGGGAATTTTGCTATTCAGTGGAATTGTAGGTGGAGTATATGTTTACAAAACTCGAAGTGAAAAAAGTAAAGTTTTTCATGATGAATATGGGATGCCAATACTGATACCCTCTAAATCTCCTGAGCCAAATAACAAACCTATTCCAGATACAAAACCTCAAGATGATCAAACTGCAATTCCAACTAATATGGAAGGTAAAGCTTGTGGAGGGTTTGCAGGAGAAAAGGGAGATCGGGCTTGTCCTGAAGGATATTACTGTAAATACCCGAAACCTGTATATCCTGATGCTGCTGGAAAATGTGTTAAAAGATAACTATTGCATTTTGGGTGAAATTTTTGTATATTATCAAAGCAGCGTAATCAAAAACGCTGTTTTTAAAGACTAAATTATGGCTGATCAGAAAAAATTTGATAGATCAAAACCTCACGTAAATGTTGGAACCATGGGTCATGTTGATCATGGTAAAACAACTTTAACTGCTGCTATTACCTCAGTGTTGGCTAAAAAAGGCCTGGCAGAGGCTCGTTCAGTTGATCAAATTGATAATGCTCCTGAAGAAAAAGCCCGTGGAATTACCATTAATATTTCTCACCAGGAATATGAAACAGAAAAAAGACACTATGCTCATATTGACATGCCAGGTCATGCAGATTACATCAAAAACATGATTACTGGTGCTGCTCAAACTGACGGAGCAATTTTAGTTGTTTCTGCTCCAGATGGACCAATGCCTCAAACCAGAGAACATTTGCTTTTAGCAAGACAAGTAGGAGTCCCAGCAATTGTAGTATTTTTAAATAAAGTTGATATGGTTGATGATCCTGAACTTTTGGATTTGGTGGAAGAAGAAGTTCGGGATTTACTTAAGAAATATGAATATGATCCACAGTCTCCCATAATCAGAGGCTCTGCTAAAAAAGCTTTAGAGGGTGATCCTGAAGCTGTTAAGGCAGTTGAAGAGTTAATGAATAAAGTTGATGAATGGATTCCCACTCCTGTCAGAGATGTTGATAAGCCATTCCTGATGGCAGTTGAAGATGTTTTCTCAATTAAAGGTCGTGGAACAGTTGTAACTGGAAGAATTGAAAGAGGGCATGTTAAGGTTAACGAAGAAATAGAGATTGTTGGTATTAAACCAACTAAAAAATCAGTTGTGACTGGTATTGAGATGTTTCATAAATTACTTGATGAAGGACAAGCAGGAGATAATGCCGGAGTTTTACTTAGAGGTGTTGAAAAAGATGATGTAGAAAGAGGACAGGTTCTTGCAAAAACCGGTTCAATTACTCCTCACTCTGAGTTTGAAGCAGAAGTATATATCTTATCCAAAGAAGAAGGCGGCAGACATACTCCATTTTTTAAAGGTTACAGACCACAATTTTACATTAGAACTACAGATGTAACTGGTGAAGTTCAACTTCCTGAAGGTGTTGAAATGGCTATGCCAGGAGATACTGTTAAAATTACTGGAAAGCTTATAACTCCAGTTGCTATGGAAGATGGTTTAAGATTTGCAGTTCGTGAAGGTGGAAAAACTGTTGGTGCAGGGGTTATTACAAAAATAATCGCTTAAGTTTTTTGTACATTGAAAGGGAAATATGCCAAGAGGACGTATCCGTGTTAAATTAAAAAGCTACGATCATCGGGTGTTGGATAACACTTGTGAATCTTTATTGGATACAGCTTTACGAACCGGTGCAAAAATCGTTGGCCCAGTCCCTTTACCCACTCAGATTCAAAGAATTACCGTTTTAAGATCTCCCCATACTGATAAAGATTCCAGAGAAGCATTTGAAATAAAAACCCATAAAAGAATGGTTGATATCATAGAACCCACTCAAAAAACTATAGATTCTTTAATGCATCTGGAAATCCCTGCTGGAGTTGATATTGAAGTAAAGATGTAGATTGAGTCAAACTATATCAATTTGCCCTTGCATTTGAGCGTGAGCTTTGTTACAATTCCCTTGCATGACCATTTCAAGTGGTTAATTAATAGTTTGATATTTTCAGTAGATCGTGCGTCGATTTAACGATACGACGATTGAAATCGAGATACTGAGTGAGACCCTGAGTGAAGTCGAAGGGCTCACTCTTTTTTATGGTTAACACACTTTTAGGAATTAAAAAACAAATGACTAGCACTTATGACTCTCGTGGCAGAAGAGTGGGAGCAACTGTGGTGGAAATTGCTCCGAATCTGGTCACTCAAATAAAATCTGCTGATGGTAAAGATGGTTATAATGCATTGCAGCTTGGGTATGGAACTAAGAAATCAGTCAAAAAGCCTCAAATTGGCCATGCTAAAAAGATTGGAGTAGAAAGACTCATCCGCTGGTTTAGGGAAATTAAGGGAGATCAGGGTAACGGAGAAGACACAAAGCCTGGAACAGCCATAAAGTTGGACCAGGTTTTTTCTATAGGTGATGCAGTTAAAGTTCAAGGAGTTTCCAAGGGTAAGGGTTTTCAAGGTGGAGTCAGGCGTCATGGATTTCATGGAGGATCAAGAACCCATGGTCAATCAGACAGACAAAGAGCTCCAGGTTCGATAGGTTCTGGAACAACTCCGGGCAGAGTTTATAAAGGGAAAAGAATGGCCGGACATATGGGAGATATCTCTGTAACAATAAAAAATCTAGAAATAGTAGGAATGGATAAAGTAAAAAATCTGGTAGTAGTAAAGGGTGCTATACCAGGACCAACTGGTAGTTTAATAACTATTACAAAAATAGGAAGAATTAAAGGTTATACTCCCCCACCTGAGGAAAAGATAGATGAAGAAGTAGTTGCTGAAGAAGTAAAAGAGTCTCAAGAAACACCAAAAGAGGGAGTGGAAAATGCCGGTAAGTAAACCAAAAAAAGTTGTTAAAACAACTAAAAAATTATCAGCCTTTTCTATTCCAGTTTATTCTATTACTGGAAAAGAAACTGGTCCTTTGGCATTACCAAAAGAAATTTTTGGCACAAAAGTGAATAAAAATCTTCTTTCACAAGCAATTAGAGTTTATATGACTAACCAAAAAGATTTTACTGCCAATACTAAAACCCGGGGTGAGGTTGAAGGTTCGACAGTTAAAATTTATAGACAAAAAGGAACAGGTAGAGCCAGACACGGTGCAATTAGGGCTCCGATTTTTGTAGGTGGAGGAATTGTCTTTGGACCTCAACCTAGAAATGTCAGATTAAATATGCCTACCAGAATGAAGAAAGTTGCCCTATTTTCAGCTCTTTCTTCTAAATTAGCTGACAAAAATATAGTAGGTCTTTCAGGAATTGAAAAAGCATCAGGTAAAACAAAAGAGATGTTCAAACTAATATCAATAATTACCCAGACCCAATTTTCAGATAAAAAGAAAAAAAGGATTAGTGCTTTAATTGTAACAGCTCCAAAAACTGATAATGTAGTACTGCGTGGATCAAGAAATATTCCAGGGGTAACCATACTGCCTGCAAATTTGCTGAATGCTTATGAAATTTTGAAGCACGAAATGCTGTTAATTACAAAAGAGGCAGTTGAAACATTTTTACCAAAGGAGGAGAAGGGTCCAGTGGACCTTTCGAGTAAATGATAATTATTAAACGCCCACTTATTACAGAAAAATCAATGAGACTGGCTCAAAATAATTTTTATACTTTTGAGGTAGATAAAAAAGCTACCAAAATACAAATTGCCAAAATAGTAGCAGATAAATTTAATGTTAAGGTTTTAGCTGTTAATACCATGAATGTGAAGGGAGAAACCAAACAACAGAAGAGAGTAAGAAAGTCTTTCAAATCTACAGGTTTTAAAAAAGCTATTGTCCAAATTGCTAAAAATCAAAAAATAGCTATATTTGAAACTCCTAAAGAAGAAGTGACAGTAACAACAGCCGAAGGTGAGCCAATTAAATTAAAAGAAAAGAAAGATATTTTTGGTAGAACAAAAGTCAGAGTAGAAAAAGGTGCAGTTGGGGCAGCTCCTACTACCCAAAGAAAGGTAATAACAGGTAAGTAATATGAGTAATTTGAAAGTGTTATTAAAAAAGCACTCAGGTAGATCTGCAGGTGGGATGGTAACAGTTAGACATCAAGGAGGAAGACACAAAAGATATTATAGAATGATTGATTTTAAGAGGGATAAGTTTGGCATAGTAGGAGAAGTTGTTGCCCTGGAATATGATCCAAATAGAAATGTGGAAATTGCCAAGATTAAATATTCAGATGGAGAATATAGATATATTCTGTCTCCTAAAAATTTAATTATAGGAAATAAAATTGTATCAGATGAGAAAGCAGAAATCAAAACCGGAAATGCTATGAAATTGAAAAATATTACTATTGGAACTTTGGTTCATAATGTCGAACTTACTCCAGGAAAAGGCGGACAGATTGGGCGAACTGCCGGAGTAGGTTTGCAGCTTTTAGCAAAAGAGGCTGGTTTTGCCCATTTGAAATTTCCATCAGGTGAGGTTAGAATGATTCCCCAGGAAGCTTTAGCAACAGTAGGCATGTTAGGTAATGAGGAATTTAGACAAAGGGTAATAGGAAAAGCTGGCAGAACCCGTCATATGGGAATTAGACCATCAGTTCGTGGGGTTGCCCAAGATCCTGATTCTCATCCACATGGAGGAGGAGAAGGACGTTCTGGAATAGGTAGGAAGACACCGATGACTAAATATGGCAGACCAGCTGTTGGTAATACCAGGAATAAGAAAAAGAAATCAAGTAAATTTATTTTAAAAAGGAGAAAATAAATAAGTCATATGTCTAGATCAACAAAAAAAGGACCATATATTGATGCAAAATTACTAAAAAAAGTCATGATGCAAAAAAATGGAGTACAAAAAAATCCCATTAAAACTTGGGCCAGAAGATCACAAATTCCACCAGAATTTGTTGGTCATACTTTTTTAGTACATCAAGGTAAAAACTTTATAACTGTATTTATTTCTGAATCAATGGTTGGACACAGATTAGGAGAATTTGCCCCCACCAGAATATTTAGAGGTCATGGGAAGGTGACTGAAAAGAGTACAGCAAAAACATAATATGGACGTACAAACAATACAAAAATATATACATACCACTCCCCGGAAATTGAGGTTAGTGGCTGATATGATCAGAAAAATGGGTCCCTTACAAGCCTTAGATATTTTACGAGTTACTCAAAAAGATGCTGCTAAGGATCTGAACAAAGCACTTGAAACAGTTTTAGCCAATGTACGTCAAGCAGGCATAGATACTTCTAAAGTAGTTTTTAAAAAAATTGAGATTGATGAAAGTGTGGTAATGCGTAGGTTCCATGCCGGAACAAGAGGAAGAGTTAAACCATATAAAAGAAGAATGAGCCATATTAAAATCGTCCTAACAGATGGGGCGATTCAAAAGGAGGTTAATCAAAATGGGTAAAAAGATTCATCCAATTGGTTTTAGAATGGGTATTGGTGCAACATGGAAATCACGTTGGTATGCCAAAGGTGCAAAATATAAACAATTCCTGATACAAGATTTACAAATTAGAGATTTATTGATGAAAAAGCTCAGACCAGCAGGTATTAATTCTGTAGAAATAGAAAGAGCTGTAAATAAATTGAAGGTGATTATCTTTGTTTCCCGTCCGGGAGTTTTAATTGGTAGGGGTGGTAGTGGTTTAACTGAGGTGAAAAAGTTTCTACTCTCAGAGCTTAAGATTAAGGATGAAAATAGTTTAGAAATTGCGCCAATGGAACTAAAATCTGCAGATTTGTCAGCATATTTGATTGCTCAGTCTGTGGCTGAACAACTGGCAAAAAGACTGCCAGCTCAAAGAGTCATGAATCAGGTAATAGATCGGGTTATGAGATCTGGAGCAAAAGGAGTAAGGGTTGTTTTATCAGGTAGAATTGGTGGTGCTGAAATTGCCAGACGTGAATGGAAAGCATCAGGAACAATGCCTTTGCATACTTTAAGAGCAAATATAGATTTCTCAATCTATCCAGCTTTAACTAAATCTGGATATGTGGGAGTAAAAGTTTGGATTAATAAAGGGGAGGTTGAAATTTAATGGCACTCTTGCAACCAAAACGAACAAAACATCGAAAAATGTTTAAAGGAAAAAGAACAGGAGTTGCCACCCGCGGTAATACTTTGGCATTTGGAACCTTTGGATTAAAAGCTATGGAGGCAGGCTGGATTAGTGCTAGACAAATTGAATCAGCAAGAAGAGCAATGGCAAATTATACTCAAAGAGGTGGACGTATCTGGATTAGAATTTTCCCAGATAAACCAATTACTAAGCATCCAGCAGAATCTAGAATGGGATCTGGAAAAGGTGATGTAGAAGGGTATGTAGCAGTTATAAAACCAGGACAATTAATTTTTGAAATAGGAGCAGTTACAGAAACTATTGCTCAAGAAGCTTTTAGGTTGGCTTCACATAAACTGCCACTTGGTACTAAGTTTGTAATTAAGGTTTAAGAATATGAAAAAAAATGATTTTGTGCAGATTAAAAAACTAGAGATAAAAGAATTAAAAGAGAAAGTTAAAGCTGTCAAAAAAGAAATAGCTGATTTGACATTAGATAAAAATATGAAAAAATTGAAGGATTTAAGAATGATTTCTAAAAAAAGAAAAGACATTGCCCAAATACTTACTGTAATAAGACAAAGAGAGCTTTTAGCAAAGCTTGAACCAAAAACGGAGGTAGTAAAAAAATGATTGGCCGAGTTGTATCAACAAAATTAAAAAATACAGCAACCATTTTGGTAGAAAGAATGGCAAAACATCCTTTGTATAAAAAAACTTATATCCAAAGTAAAAAATACTTAGTTGATGATCGAACTGGAGTAAAGCTTGGAGATATAGTTGAGTTTGTCAACTGTAAACCAGTATCAAAAAATAAGCACTGGAGGATTACAGAAATCTTAGGTAAAAACTTTGCAGAAATTGCTAAAGGAGAACTAAAGAAAGAAGCAGAAAGTTTAATCTCTGAGGTTATGCCTGTCTCGCCTGACGCGAGTCAAGGTGGGTCTGAGGAAAAGGCAAGTGAACAGGGTACAGGGGACAGTGCGCAGCCAGAAGAAACTAAAGAAAAATTAAGTAAACGAGTAAAGAAAGGGGTTAAGTAATATGGTTCAGCATAGAACAAGATTAATAGTTGCAGATAATAGCGGAGCAAAATCTTTAATGGTTATTCAACCACTTGGTGGTTCTGGTAAAAGAAAAGCTACCTTAGCTCAGGTAGTGGTGGGGGTAGTTAAAGGAGCAAATCCTAATGGTCAGGTAAAAAATCACGAGGTGGTAAGAATAGTAATTGTCAGATGTAAAAAAGAATTGAGAAGAGATGATGGCTCTTACATAAAGTTTGATGATAATGCAGGGGTAGTTGTTGATAATGATGGAAATTTAAGATCAACTAGAATTTTTGGTCCAATAGCCAGAGAAGTTAGAGATGCAGGATTTTCAAAGATTGTTTCTTTAGCACAGGAGGTTTGGTAATTAAAACTATGAAAATAAAAAAAGGTGATAAAGTCAAAATCTTGTTAGGTAAAGATCGTGGCAAAGAAGGAACAGTAGAATATGTTAAAGGAAAAGATGAAAGAGTATTTGTATCAGGAGTAAATATGTTCAAAAAGCATGTCAAAAAGATCCAAAATATGGAAGGTGGAATTGTCGATATTCCTAAGTCTTTGGATGTCTCAAACGTTGGATTGATTTGTCCTAATTGTAAAAAAGTAACCAGGATAGGTTTTAAACAAGTCGGTAAAGAGAAATTAAGAATTTGCAAAAAATGCCAAAAGGAGATTAAATGAATCGATTGAAAGAAAAACATATAACAGAAATACAACCTAAACTTAAACAAGAATTGGGTTTGAAAAATAATTTAGCTGTACCAAAGATCAGTAAAATTGTTATTAGTATTGGTTTGGGGGAAGCTAAAGAAAATGCCTCAGTTTTAGAAAAAGCTAAAGTTTATCTGTCTGCTTTAGCAGGACAAACACCAGTGATAACCTACGCCAAAAAATCTATTGCAACTTTTAAAGTTACAAAAGGTCAACCAATAGGAATGATGGTAACTTTACGGGGTGATAGAATGTATGCTTTCTTGGATAAATTTATTAGTGTTGTTTTACCAAAGGTAAGAGATTTTAAAGGTTTATCCCCTGATTCTTTTGATAATAGTGGAAATCTAAACATTGGATTAAGAGAGCAAACTATATTTCCAGAAGTAAATTATAAGACAGTTGATAAAACAAGAGGAATGGCTGTTACGATTACAACCACTGCTAAAGAAAAAGCAACTGGTAAAAAACTTTTAGAGTATTTAGGAATACCTTTTAGGAGTTAAATTATGGCAAAAGTATCAAATATTGTTAAAAAGAAATTTAAATTTGAAGTTCAAAGGAAAAGTAGATGCTTACGTTGTGGAAGAGTACGTGCATATATTCGCAAGTTTGGTTTATGTAGACTTTGTTTTAGAGAGTTGGCACATCAAGGTTTACTCCCTGGTGTGAAGAAAGCGAGTTGGTAATATGGATCCAGTAGCAGATGCATTAATTAGAATAAAAAATGGTTATCACGTAGGTAGACAATCTGTTTCAATCAGATATTCTAAACTGATCTTTAAACTGATGGAGCTATTACAAAATGAAGGTTATGTCGGAGAAGCAAAGCAAAAGGGCCAAGAGATAGAAGTTTCACTAAAATATGATGCTAGAAAACCAGCTATTAGTGGAATCAAAAGAGTTTCTAAACCTTCACAAAGAATCTATAAAGGGGTATCCAGTCTACCCTTTGTATTAAATGGTTTAGGTGTAGCAATTGTTTCCACACCCTTAGGACTGATGACTGACAGAAAAGCTAGAAAATTAAAAGTAGGAGGCGAGGTTTTAGCCCTTGTTTGGTAAAGTATGAGCAGAATAGGTGACCAACCCATTTTAATACCATCAGGCGTAACTGTTGAAAAACAAGACAGATTAGTTTCTGTTAGCGGTCCAAAAGGTAAGTTGGAATTAACTTTAAATCCAGCAATTAATATAGAAATTGAAGGACAAAATATAATTGTTAAAAGAAAAGATAATCAAAAAAAGGTGAAATCTTTACACGGTTTAGTTAGAAGTTTGCTTTCAAATATGATTACTGGAGTAACCGAAGGATGGTCTAAATCTTTAGAACTGGTGGGGGTAGGATTTAGGGCAGAAGTTTCTGGAGACAAGTTAATTTTAAATGTTGGTTACTCTCATCCAGTAGAAGTTTTAGCTATGGAAGGAATAAATTTTGAGGTAACAGATGCTACCAAGATAAAAGTATCAGGAATAGATAAACAGTTGGTTGGACAGATATCAGCAAATTTGAAAAAAGTAAGAGTACCAGATGTTTATAAGGGTAAAGGTATTAGATATAGCGGTGAGTATATTAGAAAGAAAGTAGGAAAAAGTGCTAAAGTAGGAGTGGCTGGAGCAGCCGGAGCTAAATAATATGAAAAAAGTCCTAAGAGAAAAAAAGCATCTAAAAATAAGGAAAAAGGCTATTGGTACTAAGGATAAGCCCAGGTTAGCTGTGTTTAGATCCAGTCAACATATTTATGGTCAGGTAATTGATGATAGCACTGGTAAGACCATAGTTTCATCATCTGATGTTAAAATGGATAAAGCAAGCAAGCTGAAAAAAGCTTATCTAGTAGGTAAAGAATTGGCAGAAAAAGCAATCAAAGCTAAGATCAAGACTGTAGTGTTTGATAGAGGTGGATTTTTATATAAAGGGAGAATAGCAGAAGTTGGTAAAGGAGCAAGAGAGGGAGGATTAAAATTTTAAATAACATGGATAATCGGAATAATAGAAGAAATCAAAATAGAAATACTCAACAACCTGAGTCAGAATTCTTTGAAAGAGTAGTGCAAGTAAATCGGGTTTCTAAAAAAACTCAGGGTGGGGATAAACGATCCCTATCTGTACTGGTGGTAGTAGGTGATAAAAAAGGTAAAGTAGGGGTTGGTTTGGGAAAAGCAACTGAAGTGCAATCAGCTGTTAGAAAAGCAACAACTTATGCTAAGAAACACTTAATTGGAGTAGTCTTAAATGGTAGAACTATTCCCCACCCTGTTTTAGTAAAATTTGGAGCAGCCAGAGTTTTACTAAAACCTGCACCTGTTGGAACAGGGGTTATTGCTGGTGGAGCAGTTAGGGTGGTAGTTGAGGCTGCAGGAATCCATGATATTGTTTCCAAATCTTTAGGTACTGAGAATAAAGCTTCAAACGTTTATGCAACAATGCAAGCTCTTGCTCAACTCAGACCAGTTAAAAGAAATGAAAGGATTCAAAAATAATGAGACTAGATCAATTAATGAAGATTAAAAGTAGGAGTAGAAAAAGAGTAGGTAGAGGTATTGGTTCTGGTTTAGGAAAAACTGCTGGACGCGGAACTAAAGGTCAAAAAGCCCGGGGTACTATCCCAGTTGGTTTTTCTGGAGCAGGATTACCTACTTATAAAAGGCTTCCTCTAAGACGGGGTTTAGGAAACAGCCCTGTATCAACAAAACCAAAAATTATTCAGCTAAGTAAATTAAATGTTTTCAAAGCAAATGCAGTTGTTGATCTAGAACAACTTTTAAAGCTAAACTTGATTAGTAAAAGAGATGTTAAAAAAGGAATAAAGATTCTAGCAGATGAGGGATTAACTGTATCTTTGAGGGTAAAATTGCCAGTATCTAAGAAAGCTAAAGAAAAGATTGAGGGTCTTGGTGGAAAGGTTGAGTATGCCTGAGATTTTTGCCCCAATCCTTAAAGCCTTTAAGATCAAAGAACTTCGCAGAAAAATTTTAATCACTGTAATAATAGTTGTAATTTTTAGAATAGTTTCCCATATTCCAGTTTCAGGAGTAGACTTAGTTGCTTTACAATCTCTTTTTGCCTCAAACCAATTCTTAGGTTTGTTAGATATCTTTTCAGGAGGAACTTTAGCTAATTTTTCAATAATCTCTTTAGGACTTAATCCTTATATTAATGCCTCAATCATAATTCAGCTTTTAACAATGATCATCCCCTCTTTAGAGGCTTTATCAAAAGAAGGAGAATATGGTAGACAAATGATTAATCAATACACCAGGTATTTGTCTGTGCCGCTGGCATTTTTGCAATCTATTGGCATGTTTGTCCTGCTTAAAAACCAAGGAGTATTAACCCAGACTACACCTATTCAAATAGCAGCTATTGTAGTAGGGATGAGCGCTGGAACTGTTTTTTTGGTTTGGCTGGGGGAATTAATTACAGAGTATGGAATTGGAAATGGTATTTCCATATTAATTTTTGCTGGAATAGTTTCCCGGGTACCAGTTGTTTTAACGCAAACAGCATCAATAGTCGATCAGAGTCAAACTTTAAATATTCTACTGTTTGTTGCTTTAGGTATTTTGGTTGTAGCTGGGGTAGTTTTTATTAATGAAGGCAGAAGACAGATTAAGATTGCTTATGCCAGACGTTTTGTGGCGGGTCGGGAAAATGGAGGCGGGGCTCAAACTTATTTACCTTTAAGAGTAAATCAAGCTGGGGTGATTCCGATTATTTTTGCAGTTTCTTTAGTATTAATCCCTTCATTTGCCGGAACATATTTGGCAAATCTTCCTCAACCACAGCTGGCTTCCATAGGAAGAGTATTAGCTGCAAATTTTACCCCGGGCAGTTTAGTCTATAATTTAGTTTACTGTTTGTTAGTTGTAGGGTTCACCTTTTTTTACACAGCAATAATTTTTAATCCTACCAAAGTGGCTGAGGAGATTAAAAAATATGGGGGTTTTATTCCGGGTATTAGGCCAGGCACGCAAACAGCAGCCTACTTAAATTATATTATGGTAAGAATTACTCTGGCCGGAGCTTTGTTTTTAGGAGCAATTGCCATTTTGCCTTCAATTGCTTCACAAATTACCGGAATTCAGACTTTAATTTTGGGAGGTACAGGACTTTTGATTGTAGTTTCAGTAATATTGGATACAGCCAAGCAGTTTGAAAGTAAATTAATTGAAAAAAGTTATGAGGTATTTGCCAAAAGGTAAAAAATAAAGTGAGAATACTGCTTATTGGTCCTCAAGGATCAGGTAAATCTACCCAAGGTAAACTATTAGAAGAAAAATTACAGATTCCTTATATTTCAACTGGAGATATTTTCAGAAGTATTGCTACTCAAGATACAGATGAAGGAAGAAGGATCAAACAAATATTATCTTCAGGAGAACTGGTAGATGATAAAACAACGGTAGACCTAATTAAAAAAAGAATACAATCAGAAGATTCTCAAAATGGATTTATCTTAGATGGTTATCCCAGGACTTTGGAACAAGCAAACCAAGCAGTAGATTTAAATTTTGATAAAGCTTTTTATCTGAAAATACCCAAAAGTGTTGTTTTAAATAGATTATTGAAAAGGGGTAGAGTAGATGATACAGAAGAGCTAATAAACAAAAGGTTAGATCTTTACTATCAAGAGACTCAACCCTTGCTTGATTATTATAGGAATCAAGGTATTTTAGTAGAAATTAATGGTGAAGGAGATATTCAAACTATCCAAGATGAAATCAAGAAATTCATATGAGTTGAGTTTGATGAGAAAATCAGGCAGTATTGCAGCAGCTGTCTTAAAAAAAGCTTTAACAGAAATTAAAGTAGGGGTGTCTGGACTGGAAATAGATAGTGCAGCAACTGAGGAGATATACAGGTTGGGAGGAGATTTATCTTATAAAACTGTGCCTGGGTATAAGTATGCTACCTGTATAACCGTAAATGAGCAAGTAGTGCATGGGATACCAACAGATAGAAAGTTTGAGAAAGGGGATAAAGTTTCTATAGATTTAGCAGTTGAGTATAAAGGTTGGCATACTGACTGTGCCTGGAGTGTGGTGGTAGGACCAGAAAATAGGCAATCCGAAGAAAAGAAAAAATTTTTGAAAGTGGGGGAACAGGCTTTATGGGATGGGATAGCACAGGCTGTGGATGGCAATAGAATAGGAGATATTTCCCATGCTATTCAAACTAGAATAGAAGAAGCAGGATATTCAATAGTTAGGAGTCTGGTTGGACATGGAGTAGGAAAAAGTTTGCATGAGGATCCTGAAATTCCAGGCTTTGGAATTGGGGGCAAAGGTCCTTTGATCAAAGAAGGAATGACTTTGGCAATTGAAGTAATCTATGCTAGAGGTAAGGGTGAAATATTATTGGAAAATGATGGTTGGACATTCTCATCTGCCGATAAATCATTAGGAGGATTGTTTGAAATGACAATATTAGTTAATAAAGAAAAGGCTGAAATTTTAACCCGTATCTAAGAAATTATCTAATTGATAATTATGGGTTGTAATATGAAGCTAAGTTTGATAGAATACTAGGACTTTATAATGGCAAAAGATGTAATCGAGGTAGAGGGTAAAGTTGTAGAAGTGCTGCCGAATACCTTATTTAGGATTGAGATTGAAAAAAGTTTGGAACTACCTGAGGTTATAGGTAGGATAATCTTGTGTCATATCTCTGGTAAGATGAGAATGCATTATATTAGGTTACTGGAAGGAGATCGAGTCAGGGTTGAAATGAGTCCGAAATATGATTTGGATAAAGGCAGGATAACATTTAGGTTAAAATAAAAAAACAAAAAATGAAAGTACAAGCAAGTATAAAAACTAGATGTAAATTTTGTAAAGTTACAAAGCGTGAAGGAATGTTATATATTATTTGCCCGCGTGACCCGCGTCACAAACAAAGACAAGGATAAAATATGCTAACTTTAGTAGAAACAAGAAGACCGCAAGAAGATATAATAGGAGAAAGTTTCCGACTAGGTATAGCTAGAATAGATGCTGGGGCAAGAGTAGCAGTTGTAGTGCGCTCACCTAGACCTACGGATAGTATAACGCTTGTAAAGGGACAAAAAGAAGATAGACTATTCCCTACTAGTTTAGAAGCAAGCCGTAGACCTGTTTTGGAAAGTGATTTGCCTACAAGGGATGATGTTATATTGTTTATGGCTAATAGATTTGCAGGAGTTAGAGGTATGATAGGTGGTATTTGCACAAATGGTGAGGTAATACCTGATCAAGAAGCGACAATAAAACAAGTAACAGGGTTATTTATTCCGGATAGGATTGCAAGATTATCGTTTACTGGTCAACCAAGAGATCTTATATATCAGCAGGATGGAATAGTGGCTATCTATCGGAGAGTAGAGGGTGTTAGACTAGATTTCTTTTTTGAAGCCCCGTTTCATGAAAGATGGACTCTTATAGCAACCGCGAGCAGAGATATGTCTAATAGAAGGAGAGGAAATGGCTAGGATTGCAGGAGTTGATTTACCGGAAAATAAAAGAGTAGATATAGGACTTACCTATATTTTTGGTATAGGCAGGTCTAATGTGGTAAAGGTAATTAAAGAGGCATCTGTTGATGGCGCAAAGAAAATTAAGGATTTAACAGAAGAAGAAGTGAATAGATTGCAAAAAGTAGTTGAAAAAATTAAAGTTGAAGGAGATTTAAAACAAGAAATTGAACAAAATATCAAAAGATTGGAAGAGATTGGTAGTTTTCGGGGTTCAAGACATAGAAAGGGTTTACCAGCCAGAGGACAAAGAACTAAATCTAATGCCAGAACCAAAAGAGGTAAGAGAAAGACTGTGGGAACTGTTAGAAAAGAAGTAGTAGAAAAAACAGGCGGACCAGTTTCTGCAGAACCTAAACCTGCCCGCAATGCTAGTGCAAGCGTTGCAGGCGGGGTAACTGCACCAGCAGGAGAAGTTAAGAAATAATTATGGCTAAAAAACAGATAATATCAAGAGTAAAGAAAATAGAGAAAAAGATTACTACTGGCAGGGTTTATGTCACTGCTACTTTTAATAATACTTTAGTTACTTTAACTGATAATAGTGGAAATACCATTGCTTGGGGGTCATCTGGTGGTTCTGGGTTTAAAGGTGCTAGAAAAGCAACTCCTTATGCAGCAATTTCTGCTATGGAGGCTGTTGCTCAAAAAGGTAAAGCTTTAGGAATGAGTACTTGTGAAGTATATATTAAAGGCCCAGGAGCTGGTCGGGACGCAACTATTAAAGCTTTAAGAGGCGCTGGAATAAATATTACTATGATTGCTGATGTTACCCCTATTCCACACAATGGTCCAAGACCCAAGAAAAGGAGAAGAGTTTAATGGCCCGTTACACTGGTCCTAAAAGAAGGCTTTCAAGAAGAGAAGGATTAGCTCTATTTACAAAAGATATCAAGATGATAGAAAAAAAAGGTGCTTTAGCTCCTGGTCAGCATGGAGCAAGAAGCAGACGAAGAGTCTCTGAATATGGATTACAGCTTCGTGAAAAACAAAAGGCTAAAAGATTCTATGGGATTCTAGAAAGACAATTTAAAGGATATATAACTCGTGCAGCTAAAGTAAAAGGTGCAACAGGTTTAAGTTTGCTTGAACTTTTGGAAACCAGGTTAGACAATGTAGTCTATAGATTAGGATTTTCTAAAAGCAGGGCAGGAGCAAGACAGCTTGTTACTCATGGTCATATCAAAGTTTCCGATAAAAAAGTAACATTTCCTTCCTATCGAGTCACAATCGGAGAGACTATTGCAATATCAGATAAATTAAGAGATAATACACAGGTTAAAAAGAGCTTGGAAGAATTTGAGACCTTGCCAGAGTGGCTTGATAGGAAAGCTACAATAGGCAAGGTTTTAAGAATTCCAAAGCGAGAAGAGATGGAACAGGCAATTGATGAACAGTTGATTGTAGAGTACTATTCTAGATAGGTATAAAAATGTTTAAAGTAAAAGTTGAGACAGAGGCAGAAAATTTTGCAAAAATTGTACTAGAACCTTTAGAGAGAGGTTTTGGTCATACACTTGGTAATAGCTTAAGAAGAGTATTACTTAGCTCCTTAAGAGGAGCAGCAGTAACTTCTGTAAAGATTGATGGTGTATCTCATCAATTCTCAACAATTGATGGAGTGTTAGAGGATGTAATTGAGATTATATTAAATGTTAAAAAGGTTCGTCTTCAAGTAAATTCCGATAATCCAATTAAGTTAACAGTTAAAACATCAGGCAAAAAAATAGTTAAAGCAGGAGATTTTGAAATAGAGGGAGATGGTGAAATTATGAATAAGGATCAAACTATTGCAACTTTGACTGATGCTAAATCAAAATTGAACATGGAAATGACAGCAGAGGTAGGAAAAGGATACTCTATTGCAGAGGAAAGAAAGACTAATGAAATTGGAGTTATTTCTGTCGACGCTCTATTCTCTCCAGTTGTCTCAGTTAATTATACTGTTGATCCAACACGTGTTGGAAGAAGTACTAATTTTGATAAACTAACTCTAGATATTACTACCAGTGGCACAGTTGTCCCTCTTGATGCCTTAAATAATGCAGCCAAAATCTTATCTGAATCTTTCCACAAAGTTTATGAACCAGATACAGAGGAAGCAGTAGAAGATACCTCCTCAAAGATTTCTGAAGAAGTCTTAAAATTGACAATAGAAGAATTAGATTTGCCAGTTAGAATTACTAATGCCCTAAAAGCTATAGAGATAAATACGATTGAAGACTTAGTTAATATACCCCGCCAGCAATTATTAAAAGCTAAAAACCTGGGTACTAAATCATTAAGTTTAATATCGGAAAAGCTAATTGAGAGGGGGTTGACTCTTCGTGAGGCATAGAGTTTATGGCAAGAAACTTGGTCGCAATAGTAATGAGCGTTCAGGACTCTTTAAAAGCTTAGTCCAGTCTCTTTTTACACACGGCACAATTACTACTTCTCAAACTAAAGCAGCAGCAATTAAGGGAATGGTTGATAAAATTATCACCGCTGCTAAGAATAAAAATGCTCAAAAACTCCTACAATCTTTCTTTGCTGATAAATTATTGCAAGAAAGAATAATCAAAGAAATTGTTCCCAAATTACAAAATAGAATATCTGGTTATACATCTTTAATGAAAATAGGAGTAAGAGAAGGTGATAGGACTACATTAGTAAAGATGAGTCTGATTGGATTGGAAGAGTTAAAGCCCCCACAAAAAGTAACAAGTAACAAGACAGAGGTAACAAGTAAAAAAGAAGTATCTACATCAAAATGAGTACCAATGTATTATCCAGCAAAGATATTAAAAGAGAAAAACACACCATTGACGCCAGTGGAAAAATACTAGGTAGACTTGCAACAGAAGTGGCCACTATTTTAATGGGTAAGAAAAAACCAAGTTTTGTACCATACTTGGATACTGGAGATTTTGTTATTGTTACAAATGCCAGCAAAGTTTTATTAAGTGGCAAGAAAATGAAAACAAAAAAATATACCCGTCACTCAGGGTATCCTGGAGGATTAAAGGTAGAAACGTTTGATAAAATGATTATTAAAAAGCCAGAATTCATTATTGAACACGCTATCAAAGGAATGTTGCCTAATAATAAATTAGGTGCAAAAATGTTTAAAAAACTCACTGTGTTTAAAGGGGAAGTAGAATAATCATGGAATCAAGCATAGTTAAATATCCTAATACAGTTTCAGTTGTAGGAAGAAGAAAAGAAGCAGTTGCCAGAGTAAGACTAGTGGAAGGGAACGGACAACTTACTGTCAACGGAAAACCAATCACAGAATACTTTTCAGGAGCAGTGTTTCAAAAACTATATAACCGTCCACTGGATTTAACCAAGACTTCCGGAAAATACACTATATCTGTAAAAGTAGCAGGCGGTGGAACTGTATCTCAATTAGGTGCAGTAATTCATGGACTGGCCAGAGCTATTGCAAAGATGGAACCAACTTTGCGGGTTACCTTAAAAAGAGAAGGACTTTTAACCCGGGATGCCCGAGTTAAAGAAAGAAGAAAATATGGTCATGCTCAAAAAGCCAGAGCCATGAAACAATCTCCAAAACGTTAGATTTTGTTGAAACTGCCTTTATTCAGTGTTATAATATCAAGATCCGTTGATCCAGAAGGTTGGAACTGGGGAGGAGATATGATGAATGAGTCCCTTACTATACAGTATAGGATGATCAAGGTGGCACCGCCGGAGAAAGTCTAGTAGATTTTCGAGTAAGGCCCTTGTAAGTTTCTTAATTTTTTATTAAGGAATTTACAAGGGTTTTTTAATGGGAAAAAATATGCATAAACTACCAAAAATTCAAATATCCCAAAAGCCAACTTATCTTAAGTTGTCTCAAAACATGGACTTTTATAATTTGTTTAGAAAAATTGAAGCAGAGTTTGAAACCTGTTTTATTTTTGAATCTTTAGGAGAAGAAGGTAAATTTGCCAGATACTCTATTATTGGTTTTGATCCACAAAATATTATTAGTGCAAAAGATAATACTTTAATTATTGATGGCAAGCCTTATCAAACAGAAAATGCTTATTATGCACTTTCAAAAATTATGCCTGGTCAGACTATTTCCAGAAATTATAGCGGGGGACTGATTGGCTATTTGGCATATGATGCAATCAATTATTTTGAGTCAACCGTAAAAGCCATGGTACATCCTTTATTCGATCAGTTTATCTTTGGAGTTTATACAGACGGGATCATTTTGGATAAACTGACAAATGAAATATTTTACTTTTACTATAATATTGACAGAAGCTCTAAGATTCTAAAAATCGCCAAATCTAAACTTAAAAAATCCCAAGTGAAAGTAAGTTTTTTAAAAGATTCTCTAACTAGAAAAGAGCATGCAAAAACAGTAGAGAAGATTAAGAAGGAAATTAAAGCAGGCAATATTTTCCAGTGTGAAGTAGGTTTTAAATCAGAATTTATAGTTGAAGGAGATGCACTAAAAATATATGAGAGATTAAGAAAAGTTAACCCTTCACCATTTATGTATTACTTAAAGTTTGGACCCAAAAAGATTATTGGTGCCAGTCCGGAACTTTTATTTTCTCTCCGAGACAAAGAAATGACGACAAAGCCCCTCGCCGGAACCGTGGCGCGGGGCAAGAATGCGAAAGAAGATCAAATTTTGGCGCGCTCTCTTTTGAGTGACCCGAAAGAAAAAGCCGAGCACATGATGCTGGTGGATATGTATAGAAATGATATCGGCAAAATGGCAAGGTTTGGAACGGTCAAAATACGAGA
>CAYMUB010000032.1:0-45131 GCA_964393545.1 uncultured Gammaproteobacteria bacterium
CTCAAAACCCAGTGGTCCCATCACTCTAACTTATTGGTGTTTATGGGAAGAAGACAGTTTAATAAAACCGTTAATTGAACAATACACAAAGCAAAACCCTAATATTGTCATAAACTATGTTAAGCAATCCTCTATAAATTACAGGACCAGAGTCCAAACTCAAATTAGGGAAGGAGTAGGCCCGGATGTTTTTAGAATTCACAACTCCTGGATACCGATGTTTTTGTCTGATGTGACTCCAGCACCTGCAGATGTTTTTGGCTTAACCGACTATCGGAGTATATTCTATCATGTGGCTGAGGAAAGTTTAGTTAAGAATAGTCAAATTTTAGCAGCCCCCATGGAAGTTGATGGCCTGGCTCTTTATTACAATGAAGATATTTTAAATGGTATAGGGGGCAAGCCTCCTAAAAATTGGCAGGAGTTTATTGACCTAGCAACCAAAATGACTGTGAAAGATGCATCTGGTATTAAAACAGCTGGAGCAGCAATTGGTTCAACAGGCAATGTAGATCACTGGTCAGATTTGATAGCAATACTATTATTGCAACAACCTGGAGTTGATTTAACAAATGTAGCCACCCCTGCTGTAGCTGAAATATTCAGGTTTTATACCGGATTTGTGATTGATCCAAAAAGAAAGACTTGGGATACTAACTTGCCAAATTCTACTCAAATGTTTGCCCAAGGCAGATTGGGTTTTTACTTTGCTCCTTCTTGGAGGGCGCATGAACTGAGGGTAGCCAATCCTAATTTAAAGTTCAAAATTGTGTCTGTTCCCCAGTTATCTGGTAAAGCTGTTGCCTATGCTTCGTTTTGGGCAGAGGCAGTTTCTAAAAATAGCAAAAATCCTAAAGAGGCTTGGAAGTTTATTAAATACTTAACCTCAGTAGAGGGAGAAAAATTAGCTTATCAACAAGCAGCACAAATCAGGTTGTTTGGTGAGCCATACTCTCAAACTGTTTTAGCATCTGAGGTAAGCAGTGATCCAGTGGTGGGTGCATTTGTGACCCAGGGTCCAATTTACAAATCCTGGTATCTATCTTCTAGCACTTTTGATATAGGGATAAATGATGAAATGATTAAATATTTTGAAGATGGTATAAATGCCACTTTGCAGGGTACTCCTCCTGAAACAGCTTTACAAACAGTAGATAGAGGTGTAAAACAAGTATTGGATAAATATACTAAAGTTACTCCTGCTGCTAGTACAAAATAACTTAAGATGTTTAAAATATTACCGCAAGATCCTTTGGTAAATTTGTCTGCCCTGCTTGCCCAACCTGAAGTTTTAGAAGCTGAGGCAGGAAAACTTCAAAGATCTATTGCTTGGGAAACTATGGTGAGTAGAGGAGTAAAAGGATTTATGAAATATGGAATTTTCTTTGGTGCTCTTTGGGTTGGCGGGATAAAATATCCTGAGGTAACAGGACTTTTTAGATCAGGGTATTTATACTGGAGGTATGTTGATGATGTAGCTGATAATGATAGACCGTTACCTCAAGGATATAATAACAAAACAGAATATTTGCATAACAAAAGAACTACCCTCACTAGGTTGTTTGATAATTCTACAAAAATATTTTATGGAGAAAGACCAGATATATTGTTAGTTTATTATCACTCTTTAGCAGCAAGGTACGGTATAGATTTAACTCAAGAATCTTTTGATATTTTAGATACTATTATTTTTGATGAAGAAAGAGCAAGGCAAAGAAAAGTAGCTACGCAGGCAGAACTGGATGTTTATTTCGCAATGTTAGATTCCTCCTATATAAAAGGTACTTTAAAAATAACTAGAGAAGATGGTTATACTAAAGAGCTTAGTCCTTTAAGTAAGGCAGTAAGTAAATTCTATACTTTGAGAGATTTCCCAAAAGATTTTAAACAGGGTTTGATTAACATTTCTCGTGAAGATATTGATAAGTATAATGTTGATTTGTCTAAACTAGATGGAAGATCTACAGTAGCAGAGCTCATAACCTATGAACCGATAAAGAATTGGTACAGAGATTATGCTGAAGTAGGCCTTAAATTGTTAGATGAGTCAGATGCCAGATTAGGTGAATTAAAATTAAAACCTTTAACTGGTTTTGTATTAAGGCAACGCTATGAGAGAGCTGCTAAAAAAGGATTAACCAGATATGCCCAAATGGCTGCTTAAATTGAAGGAAGATTTATTAGTTGAACTTCAGGTTCTAAGGTGATATTAAATTTTTCTTTAACTTTTTGGGCATATTTTTTAGCTAAAGCATAAAAATCTGAAGCCTTGCCTTTGCCTTTGTTTATAAACAAATTAGCATGATAAGAAGCTATCTCAATATCACCTAAAGAATCTCCTCTGGCTCCTACCATTTCCAGCAAACTTCCAGCAGGTAATTTCCCATAAACTATTTTTTCTTCAGGGATTTTTCTTAAAATCTCTTTAGGCAATTTTTCTGCTATTAAGTTTTTGAAAAAAGATCCGGGACATTTAATCCCTTTTGGATATTTAATAAGTCTTTTTTCTAAAATCTCATCAGCCTCTTTTCTTAAATCTTTGCTTTTACCAATCTCTAACTTGAAAACAACCTCTAAAATAATTAAGCCATTTCTTTTAACAATACTATCCCTATAATCAAATTCACACTCTTCTTTTAGTAAAGTGATAATCTCTAAAGTTTGAGGATTTAAACAGGTAACCTCTCTGATATAATCTGAAATGGTTTGTCCATAAGCTCCGGCATTGCCAAAAACTGCCCCTCCTAAAGTTCCAGGAATTCCATTTAATTTTTGCAGTCCAGATAAGTTATGAGCAATAGAATAATCTACTAAATTTTGTAAACTCATACCGCTTTTTACTTTTAACCATCTAACTACTTTAGTAATTCCTTCTATCTCATTTCTAATAACTAAACAATTTACCCCTGCATCATTTACCAATAAATTGCTGCCTCCCCCAATTATTAAAAATGGCAACTGATATTGTTTTGCATACTGAAGAACTTCAGTTAAATGCTGCTCAGAATTAACAGCCATAAATAACCTGGCTGGTCCACCAATTTGCAGGGTAGTGACATTTTTTAAAGGATAATTTTCTTCAAACTTAAGCATAGGTCACATTATACTATTTATGGTAAATTACCTTCATGGAGAAGGCTATTTTAAAAACTTTAATTTATGCGGATATTTTTGATTACCCTTTAACCATCTATGAAATCCATAAATGGCTAATTGGAAAAAAGTCTAACCTAAGACAAATAGAAAAAGCACTAAAAAGTTTAAGTAAAACTTCCCTTCGGGGGCCCGAAGTAAAAAAACAAAAAGATTATTATTTTTTACCACACAGATCAAAGTTGGTTTCTAAAAGACAAAGCAGACAAAAGCAAGCCAGGGAGTATTTTAAAAAAGCTCAGCTTTTAGCTAATGTTTTAAGAATTATTCCTTGGATTAAACTGGTGGGTGTATCAGGAGGGTTGGCCATGGAAAATACTCAAAAAAAAGATGATATAGATTTGTTTATTATCACTTCAAAGAATCGTTTATGGATTAGCAGGTTACTGGCTTTAGGTTTACTTTCTTTAATAAAACAAAGAAGAAAAGTTACAGATCAAAAATCTCAAGTGGCTGGAAAACTTTGTTTAAATATTTTACTTGAGGAGGATAAGTTAGCTCAAAAACAACAGGATATTTATCTGGCTCATGAAATTTTACAAATGAAAGTTTTGTGGCAAAGAGCTGGGATATATTATAAATATTTAACAGATAATGAGTGGGTTTTTAAATTTTTACCTAATTGGATCGGACCGACGAAGTCGGGAAATCGCTTGCAAAAAGTTTCCAGTGGAAAGTTTTTGACAAGGGAGGATACCATAATGACAATAGTAGAGGATTTAGCTAGAAAGTTTCAACTAAAGATAATGGGACAACCACAAGGCATGGAAAGAATAAAAGATGGAGCATTATACTTTCACCCCAATGATATTAGACCTCAAATACTTAAGGAGTATAGAATGAAGTTGAAGAAACTTTCTGTAGATCTATTTTCTTCTGGTGAGAGCACGGTTCACCTTATCTAATTCCTCTTGAATGGTCTTTTTATGACTAATTAACCCCTCTTTTGATATCCAAGCAATATGAATCTCCTGATTCCCTACATCTTTAGGCATCAAAGTTATCACTCTGTTAAAATTTCTGATATAATGTAAAACAGTGGAAGCATATCCAGCGCGTGGTTTCTCCACTTGAAAACCAAATTTTTCAGCTATGCGGGGATTAACTATATGTGAAGTACCTTTAAAGGCAGTAAAATTTTGAAACCATGGATCTGTTTCTGATTTATTTGCCAGATTAACTAATCCTTCCAGAACTCCGCTTGCAACAGTTAGAGCTCTTTTCGTTCGATCTTTCTTAAATCTCATTCTCCAAAGTTTTGTAAAACTTGATATGCTTAATTCTCCAACAGTATCGTCAAGTCCTATCTTTGTTCCATCAGTCAAAACTTTTTCTTCCGTAACCCTGTTCCTGTTAACTTGTAAAAATCCACTTAATCCTTTTCGTCTTGCGAAAAGAGAGACAAATTCGCCGGCTAGTAAAACTTCGGCTGCTGAGGTGACTGTAACCGCCAATTCCGGATGACCTAAGGCTGACGCAACAAGAGATGAAAGCCCCACCATCCCTACTGAACCTACCACAATCTGCATATTTGTTTCTGCTGTGGGATAGAGAAAGGTATTTCTAAGGACCCTCAAAGGATCTTGTCTAAAACCTCTAAGTTTTTCTTGGGGGGTATTCACCTGAGTTAGGTTACTGGGGAGGGTGTTAGCAACAGGAATTGATGCAGCTCTTAAAGCCTTAAGTGCTGGAGTATTAGACGATTCGGGATTAACCTTGGAGTCTGCTTGTTCAGTCTCTACAGAACTTTGCTTAGACATTTCAAGAAATGATCCCGCAACTTCCTGTATTCCTCCAAAAGGAGGAATGGGAGGAGCGTCAACATCCCTTGCGTCTGGTGTAAATTTAGGCTGACCTTCGGGCATATCTACTTACCATTGTATCAAATGATCAAAAGTTTAGTTCAATCACCAAAACTTTTTCAGCACATATTGACACGATTAGAAACGTTTAGTACAATGTAGTCATGTTTAGCACTGCAATAACACCAAAAGTCTATACTCCAGAAGAAGTTGCTGGTATTCTGAAATTGAGTAAAAACACAATCTATGAACTGATAAATAAAGGGAAACTTATTGCTAAAAGAATTGGTAAAGTATATAGGATTCCTGCAAGCTCTATTGCCTTTGCATTTACTGGTTTAGATTACGACCTTTATAACGCAGAACAAAAAGACATAGAGAATCTTCCCAAAATAGAAGAAGCATTGTCAAAAGCTAGGTCAAAATCCTAAGAGATAATGTTGCATAAAGTATTTGTAGACTCGGATGTCATTATTTCTTCGTTACTTTCTTCCTCTGGAGCAGCCTATTTGCTTTTAAATAAAATTGAAAACCTGAAACTTATCATATCCCCCTTGTCTTTAAAGGAATTAAAAATTGTAACTAAGCGCTTAGGTATAAATGAGGATAAATTAGATCTTCTCATTCAAGAGAGATTTTCCATGATACCTTTGTTAGGAGACATCAAGAAAAGAATACAATCATTTCAGCAATATGTATTAGATCAAAATGATGCTCATATTATTCTTGGAGCAAAAAATGTTAATGCTAATTTTCTTATTACCTATAATACCAGGCACTTTAAAGCAGATTCTATAAATGAGGATTTAAATATTATAGTTTTGACTCCAGCTATGTTTTTACAATATCTAAGAAGTTTAACAATATAAGGATTTCTAATGATAAATTTTTAGCACCCCTTGACAAGAAGTGCTGAATTCTGTATAAAGTAATCCGCAGTCTGCCCCCCGAAGATTTTCATTAGTTTACATTGAGGAACGAAATGCCAAAAGTCAAAAAGAATACAACTTCAAAAATGAATATTAAACCCTTAATAGGTTATGTGTTAGTTGAGCCATCTAGTGCAGATACTAAAACTGCTTCAGGGATAATTCTTCCAGAGTCAGCCCAGGAAAAACCAGCTCAAGGAACAGTAGTTGCTTGTGGTGATGAGATGATTTTTGAAAATGGTAAAACTTTAAAATGTCCAGTTAAGGCAGGAGATAAAGTTGTTTATAAAAAATGGGGTGGAGATGAAATTAAAGTTTCAGGAGTAGAATACAAACTAGTAAAATTTGATGACTTAATGGCAATTTTAGAAGGATAAAAATATGGCAAAAGCATTAAAATTTGGAAGTGAGGCAAGAGAAAGTTTGTTAAAAGGAATAAATCTTTTAACAGATGCTGTGGCAATCACTCTAGGCCCTAAAGGTAGAAATGTGGCTTTGGATAAAAAATGGGGAGCTCCTAATGTAGTGCACGATGGAGTAACTGTGGCCAAAGAAATTGATCTTGAGGATCCATTTGAAAATATGGGAGCTCAACTTTTGAAAGAAGCTGCTTCCAAAACAGCTGATGTAGCTGGAGATGGAACTACTACAGCCACCATTTTAGCCAAAGCCATTGTGACAGAAGGTTTGAAAAATATCCAAGCAGGTTCAAATCCCATGATTTTGAAAAAAGGTATTGAAAAAGCAGTGGTTGCTTTAGTGGAAGAATTAAAGAAGATGAGTAAGAAAATCTCTACTCAGGGAGAGGTGGCTCAGGTGGCTACCATTTCTGCTGCAGATTCAACTATTGGTAATTTAATTGCTGAGGCTTTGGAAAAAGTAGGTAAAGATGGAGTAATCACAGTTGAAGATGGAAAAACTATGGATATGACTGTTGATTATAAAGAAGGAATGGAATTTGATAAGGGATTTGTCTCTCCTTACTTTGTGACAGATACAGATAAAATGGAAGCTTCAATTGAGGATGCGTATATTTTGATTACTGATAAAAAGATCTCCTCAGCAGCTGATTTAGTGCCATTTTTAGAAAAGTTTGTGGCTGTTTCCAAAAATTTGGTCATCATTGCTGATGAGGTTGAGGGTGAAGCTTTAGCCTTACTGGTTGTTAATAAACTCAGGAGCACCTTTAATGTTTTGGCAGTTAAAGCTCCGGGTTTTGGTGACAGAAGAAAAGAGATGCTGGAAGATATAGCCATTTTAATAGGCGGAACAGTTATTTCTGAAGATACAGGTAAAAAATTTGAATCAGTTGAGATTGATGATTTAGGCAGAGCAGGTAGAGTAACTTCTGACAAGGATAATACTTTAATAGTTGATGGAAAAGGAACCAAAGGTAAAATTGAAGCTAGAATTGGACAAATCAGACGGGAATTAAGAGCATCTGACAGCGAATTTGATAAGGAAAAATTACAAGAAAGACTGGCTAAACTAACTGGCGGAGTAGCGGTAATTAATGTGGGAGCAGCAACAGAGGTAGAACTTAAAGAGAAAAAAGAAAGAGTAATTGATGCAGTAGCTGCTACCAAAGCTGCAATTGAAGAAGGAATTGTAGCTGGTGGAGAAATCGCTTTACTCAGAGCAATGAGGGTATTGGATGCTGTTTTAACAGAAGGAGCAGAGGAAAAGGTTGGAGTGGAGATTGTTAAGAAGGCTTTGGAACAGCCTTTCAGGATATTAATCAAAAATGCCGGTATGGATGATGGGATTGCTTTATCAAAAGTAATGGCCTCCAATGGTTCAATGGGAATTGATGTTTTAGACGGACAGTTAAAAGATTTGATTAAAGCTGGAATCATAGATCCTGTCAAAGTAACCCGCTCAGCTTTGCAAAATGCTGCCTCTGTGGCTGTGATGGTACAAACTACAGAGGTTTTAGTAACAGACGCTCCTGAAAAGCACCCGGCTCCTCCAATGCCTCCCGGCGGCATGCCGGAATATTAAGGATTGGGGGAATCCCCCTGTTTATTTATCATAATTCCTATTGACTTCGGGTAGTATTCGGCATATATTAAAAATATGGCTAAAAACAAAATAGCAATTTTTGAGGGTAAAAAAATACGGCGCCATTGGGATGAGAGAAAAGAAAAATGGTACTTCTCTGTTGTTGATGTGATGCAGGTTCTTACTAATCAGCTAGACTTTATTAAATCGAGAAAATACTGGAATAAGTTGGCAGAGCGTTTACGTAAAGAGGGTAGCGAGGTGGTGACAAAATGTCACCGACTGAAATTAGAAGCAGCTGACGGCAAAAAGTATTTAACCGATGTTGCTGACGTAGAAACGCTCTTTAGACTGATCCAATCTGTTCCCAGCCCCAAGGCTGAACCCATAAAACTTTGGCTGGCAAAAGTGGGATATGAACGAATTCAAGAAATTGCTGATCCTGAAAAATCTCTTAACCGTGCAAGAGAAAATTGGAAGAAGCATGGCAGGAGCGCTAAATGGATTCAACAAAGAATGATGGGACAAGAAACAAGAAATAAACTTACTGATTATTGGAATGAACATGAAGTCAAAGAGGGCGAAGAGTTTGCCATTTTAACAAATATTATCCATCAGGAATGGTCTGATTTAACAGTTAAAGATCATAAGAATTTGAAGGGATTGAAAAATCAAAACCTGCGTGATCATATGACCGAAGCAGAATTAATTTTTACGGCCTTGGCAGAATTTTCTACAAGGCAAATTGCCGAAAACACAGAGGCGAAAGGTTTGGAAGAAAATAAAATTCCAGCGAAGAAAGGTGGAAGAGTTGCAAAAAATGCCAGACTGGAGTTGGAGCAAAAAACAGGGCAGAAAATCGTCAGCGGTGAAAATTTTAAATTACTCAACAATAACAGTAAGCCAAATAAATAAATGCCTTCAGGTGGTATGCTAGGATATTAAAAAATAATATTTTTTCCTAACTCTATTCGTATTTTTGATACAATACAATTACATTCAGTTGTTTACTAAAATTTTTATATAAAACCATGAATAAAGAGTTTAATGAAATTATTTTAGGCATGAAAAGATCAGTTGGTTTACTTAACTCAAAAGAGAGAAAAAGTCTTTATCTTGCAACATTCATAATGTTCCTCACGGGTTTCCTAACCAATATTCCCGCTGTCATTTTAGGAAAACTTGTTGATAAGCTAGTTGGTAACAATACGCTCCAATTTAACCTTGTTGCTCCTTTCGTTATTTTGATTATTATTGTTATCTTGATCCGTGAGGTACTGAACGTAATCCGAAAGCTTTTAATAGAGAATATAGCTACACAGATAGACAAAGAACAAATAGTAAATGTTATAAGTAGGTTACTAAAAGCTGAAATTGGTGGGTTTTTATATCAGCAACAAATAGGTTCATTGCATGGGCGGATTTTTAGGTCTATGCAAGGACTTATTCGTATTCTGAAACTAACATTTCTGGATTTTATGCCAATTTTATTCACAGCTCTCGCAGCTATTGCTATTGCATTACTCCAAAAACCACTTCTTGCCTCTGTAATGATTTTGGTTATTCCAGCAGGTTTACTCCTCATAATTAAGCAGGTTTCTTCTCAAAAAGGTATTCGCGTTGCTTTGCTTCGAGGAAAAGAGCAGGTGGACGGTAAGGTTGTGGAAATGCTTGGAGGTATTGAAACAATACGAGTGCTTAATACTGCTACTTTTGAAGTAAATAAAGTAGAAGAAATTGCAGAGAATCAACGCAAAATAGAAATGAGACACCATGTTTACATGGCCTTATTTGATGCTGCAAAATACCTGAATGAAGGGTTTTTCTACATTGTGGTGATTGTGTTGTCAATTTACTTTGCATCCCAGGGAATCATATCCAAAGGAGATATTTTAGTTTACTCTATTCTATTTTTGAGTATTACCAATCCACTTCGTGAGATTCATAAAATTCTTGACCAGGCCCATGAAAGTTCGATACAGGTAAACGATCTTTATAATCTTTTGCACCAGCCTTTGGATATTGCATTTAATGAAAAACAGACCCGCTCAAGTATAAAAGAAGACACAAAAGAATCTGTTATTTCAGTTAAGAATCTCTATTTTTCATATAACAATAAAGACAAAATTGGCATACTTGAAAATGTAAGCGTAAAGATAAAAAAAGGAGAAAGTGTTGGTATTGCAGGTGCATCTGGTTGTGGAAAAACAACTTTTATACATATTCTGCTCAAATTAGTACACGGATATAAAGGAGAAATTTACTTATTTGATGAGAAATTAGAAAATATTTTCAGAGAAACAATAGCAGAAAAAATTGCTTATGTTCCCCAAAAACCTTTTATATTTTCAGGCACAATAAAAGAAAATATACTTTACGGTTCTACCCGTAATGTATCTGAAGATGAACTAACGGAAGCAGCTAAAAATGCCCGTATTCTTGGAGAGATACGAGAAGGACTGGGCGGATTTAGTGGTAGAGTATCCGAAAATGGTAATAATTTGAGTGGTGGACAACGACAAAGACTAGCAATTGCACGAGTTATGCTTCAATCACCAGAGCTTATTATTTTTGACGAAGCAACATCGGCACTGGATAATACTAATGAGGCAATCATTCAGCAAAATATCGAAAAGATATTCAAAGATAAAACAATAATTTCTATTGCACATAGACTGACTACCCTGAAAAATGCTGATAGGATATTAGTATTTGATGCGGGTAAAATAGCACAAGAAGGTGACTTTGATACTTTATCCAAAACAAAAGGTCCATTTCAAGATTTCTTACAACAAAGAAGCAGAGTGGATAAAATCATCAAATAATATGCCAGAATTTAATAGTGATATAGTCATTTCAACGCTTCGGAAAGTTATTAAGATTCTTGATGATAACAATATTGAGTATCGATTTTTGGGGTCAGTTGTGATTGCTGCTATTAATGGAAAATTGCATCGAAATATTGGCGACCTTGATTTAATTATAGACGCCAGAGGCAAAGATATTTTATACCTTAAATTGAAAGAACTGGGGTATAAACCGGCTCAAGGAATGTTTACTTTTGCACGTAAATACCTCTGTCTAGAAACACTTGACCACGCAAACCTTCTTGGAGTTGGATATTTTTTTGGTGAGTGGCAACCTAACAATTCATTTATGATGGGGAGTGCGTCAATCAATGTAGTTATTGAGTAGTTTGCTGTAAAAGCGACAAGTTATGTGCTTTATGGAACCAAATTTGTAGGGATTCCAAATAAGGTATCTGCTACTGGAGTTTTCTCCTCAAAAACTAATCCAAAACGCAAAAAAGAACTTATGCTTCTTAGGGAGAAAGAAATAGAACCGTTTCCAAATAACTACATTCACATAAATATTTACGGTATAAAAACCGATTGGATTTATCATCTCTCAATGAAAATCTTAAATATCATCGGAGGAATTAGAGTTAAAATGGGGTTGGCATTTGACCCATGGAGATAAAATAAGCTGTAACAGCCTAAATTAAGCACTACAGGCAAAAGGTGTTAGAATATATTTGATGGCTAAGTTTCACTACAGGGAGTCTCCAACTCAGAAACAAAAAAATATTTTTAAAAAGTATTTATCAGAAGATGAAGAGCTGATTTTGCTGACAGGTTTTTCTCATGCTTATATGAGAAATAAATTTGTTATATACATGTTTTTCCCAGGCTTTTTGTTTTTTGGATTGGGACTTGGATTTGGGTGGCTTTTGGGGATGGGTAAAGTTTGGGCACTCATTTTAGGATTAATTGGTATGATTGCTTCAGCTATTTTAAAAACAATGCATATTTTTCACTCCAATAGGTACTTACTTACTACCAGAAGAGTAGTTATTAAACAAGGATTGTTTTCTGTAAAGTTAACAGCCACTCTTTTTGACAAGATTACTCATCTGGAAGTTGATCAGTCAATGGTTGATAGGCTGCTTTTGCATCATGGAACAATCATTATTAATACTGCTGGAATGAACAAAGGTGAAATTTCCTTGAAGTTTGTTGACTATCCTTTAGAACTAAAAAATCTGCTGGAAAGATTAATCAACAGGGAAAGAGAACAATTTGGGTTAAGAGGGGCAACCTTGACTGAAGTAGAAGGGGAGATTATTTCTTAATTTCTCCTTTAAGCATATCAGGAATTTCTGGAAGGAGTTTTTGAGGATCAATTAAAGTTCCATTGAGAGTAATCTCCAAGTGAGTATGTGGACCGGAAGTGTGACCAGTTAAACCTACTTCACCCAAAGTATTTTCAGATGTAATCCTACTTCCTGCTTTGACATAAATCTTGCCCATATGACCATAGGTTGATTTGAAACCGTTCTCGTGGCTTACAACTACATAATTTCCTAAACCAAAAATATCATGACCTATTTGTTCCACTACACCATCAATTATTGGATGAATAGGCATGCCCAGTCCTGCTGCAATATCTATCCCCGGGTGATAATTAGAAAATCTGGTAGATAAATAACCTGGATGGGGAAGCACCAATGGTTTGGAAAACGAGGATGAAATTATTTCACTTCGTTGTTCTTGGGTAGATTGAGCGGTCACAACAGACTCTTTAACAGGAGGAATACCAAAAGTTGGGTAATATCCTAGAAAAGTAAAGAAAATAAAAATAACCAAAAAGAGCCAAACAATCTGCCTCATTATATTTTTGGGCAGACAGATATTCTAGCAAATCTAGGCTCAAAAAGCAAATATATTTAGAGTATAATGAAAGGATGATAAAGAAAACTTTGGTTTGGATTCTGATTCTATTTAGTCTGTTAGTCTTACTCATAAGGTATAGTTCAAAAATAGAAGAAACTGTCCTGGGTATTAAACAAAAAAGTGGTATTTCTGTTTTTTCATTGCCTGATTCAGCTACAGTTTTCCTGGACTCCAAAGAAGTGGGGAAAACTCCTTATGAGGATAAAAACCTGGAAGTCAGGCCATACAGTGTAAAAGTGGAAAAAGATGGAGCTTCGTGGCAAGGCAAAGTTAAATTAACTGCTGGAACAATGCTGATTATTAACCGTGATTTAGCAAAAGAACAAGCTTCCTCATCAGGAGAAATTCTAGCTTTAGATAAAGGAAGAGGAATAACTGTTATTTCAAATCCTCCAGATAGCGAGGTAGAAATAGACGGCAAAGTGCATGGTAAAACCCCAATTAGTATAAATCTAAGTTTAGGAGAACATACTATATTGGTTTCCCATCCTAATTATTTAAAAAGAAGCATTAAATCATCTTTACCAAAAGATTTTAATCTAACGATATCTGTTGACCTGGCTTTATCTGAGGCTGATTTAACTACTATCTCTGCTCCAGTTATTACTCAAACCCAGGAGGTTATTGTTAAGTCAACACCTACAGGTTTTTTAAGAGTAAGAGACCAAGGCTCATTAACAGGTAAGGAAATTGCCAGAGTTATTGCAGGTGAAAAATTAATTCTATTAGAAGAGCTATCTGGATGGGATAGGGTCAGACTAGCTAATGGAACTGAGGGATTTGTTTCTTCTTCGTATGTAGAAAAGAAAACTCCTTAAACTCCTAAATAATAGATAATTCCTACTACCAACACCAACCAAAGTATCACAGAGATTAACATGGGTTTATCAGAAAGTAATACTCGCTCAGGAGATTCACCCTCTTTTTTCTCGTAGATAATATATAAATATCTCATAACTGCATAAATAACAATTGGCACGGTTGCCATCAAATACTTGGCTTCTGTGAAAGGTAATTCAAATCCTCCAAGTAAAGATGAGAAAGCCTGACGGGCTTGAATTGGTGGCTGTAAAAAAGCAAAAAAAGCATAGGTTAGCCAGGCAGAGGTGGCAAACATGGCTGTTAAAATATCCAGTAAATTTTCCGGGTAATGAAGCAGAGTTTCCCTGTGAAGGGGGGCTTGTTTTTCCATTAAAGTACGCTCTGACCGTCTTTTTCCAATTGCCAAAAACAGAGCAAATGATGTAACTGATAACAAAAACCAGACATTTAAGTGGGCATCAATTGTCCAAACTCCCCCGTAAACCCGCAGTACAAACCCAGCAGCTATAACTAGCACATCAACTAAAATTACTTCTTTCAAATAAGCAGAGTAGAAAAGCTGTAAGATTAAATAAAAGAGGGCAGCAAAGAAAAAAGCTGGAGAGAGTTTGTATGCTAAAGGTAGCGAGATGACAATTAGGAGAAGGGATAAAGTTGCTGCAACCGGAATAGGAACTAGTCCTGAAGCAATTGGACGTTTCTTTTTAAAAGGATGCAGCTTATCTCGACTAATGTCAAAGACATCATTTAATAGATAAGTTGCTGAAGAGAACAGACAAAATAGCAGGAAAGCTTGTAATGATTTAAGCTGATTTGTATGATCAAGTAATGTTCCAGAAAAGATTAAGGCTGCAAATACAGCAAAGTTTTTTATCCATTGTCTGGGTCTGACTGCTTTGATAACCCCCCAAAGAAATTTAGCCATAAAATAGCTCCTAGTAAACTAAATGCAACTACACCAGCTGCAAATAGCTTGCCTTGAGAAGATAAACTAAGAGCAGCTGCCCCCAGAATAACACTTCCTAAAATGTAAAACAAGGAGATTTGCTGATGGGTTAACCCTGCTTCCAAAAGCTTATGATGCAAATGTCCTCTGTCACCCCAAACAGGAGATTTGCCTTGTAAAATCCGCCTGATAAAAGTATAAGCAAAATCAGTTGCAGGAATCAGGAGTACCAAGAGTGCTGTTGCCAGTTTTGCCCCGGACAAAATAGCCAGTACTGCTATCATAAATCCCAAAATTGTGGAGCCGGAAAATCCAGGGAAAATTTTGGCTGGATGCCAATTAAAGATCAGTAGTCCAAACGAGCTAGCTGCTGTAATAAATGATAATCTGGCTAAATTAATTTGTGACAAATCCTGAAAGCCTTGTAGTTTCAAAGACAAAAGTCCCAAAATAGAAGCTGAGACAATAATTATTCCAGGCATTTGTCCATCAACTCCTTTTGACCAGTTAATCATATTCATTACCCAGACTATCCAAATCAAACTCAAGATTTGAGGGAGGTATGGAACAGTATCAAGATGAAAAATGCCTCCTAAGGGATTAGTGATAAAATTTATCCCTGTTCCAGCAGATACAAATACTGCTGCTGCGATAATTTGGCTAACTAGTCTTAAATATGGGGATAGATTACGGTATTTATCGTCCAATATCCCAACTACGACCAGGATAACTAATCCGCCTAATATTCCTAAGGTAGTTTTTTGTAAAGGCGTAAAAATAAGTATTGTTAAAAAAAGTCCAAAAAATACAGCTAATCCTCCAGCTCTTGGTACAGGTCGGTTTTGATCCAGTAGATTAAATTTTTTAGCAAGCCTGATAGTAGGAGGTATTGCCAGAATTGTAATTAAAAAAGAAATAGTAGTAGGTAAAATAAGATTCATAGTTTAAATAAATATCAAAACCACTTTTAAAAAAGTAATAGCTAAGACTAGACTTGAAAGAACAGAGGCATAAAGTAAAATATTTTTGAAAAATATCTGAGAGCTATGGAGTTGCCAGGAAATGATTAGATTGCAGAGCGTTACTAAAGTGATGATAGAGGGAATAATTAGCAATTGAGAATGATCAGCCAGTTGTTTATCTCCCCAAGGAAGAGAATAAAAGAAAGGCAACCTAGGGGGTAATAAAATAGTGGAGAGTCCAATAAATAGAATTATAAACAAAGACAACAAAAGAGAAGCAGAAACTACCCAAAAATTTCTATTAGTTGAATCAAACATTTTTTAGCAATCTAGTTTTGTTTGTGACACGAAACTCCAATTTTTTTCCAAACATTAAAGAAGTTTGGGCATCTATGGCTGGTAAAGAGGAGATGGTAATTAAAATAATAGGCACTAACAGCCATTGGATATAAGACCAGGCTATTTTAAACAGTGACCAGCTTTTCGGTCTGGGTGGAGCTGTTTTTTCATGTACAAAGATGGTGGCAAACAATCCAAAAAAAGCTGCAGTTAATATCCAGGAAGAAATAATTGGTAGATTTATAGATAGAACTGAGGTTTTAAAATTGGGGTTAACAATAGGGATAAACAAGCTGCCAAAAGTCACGAATAAAGCCATAAATCCCCATTTCATATCTCCCCAAATTTTGAAAAGCACCCGGTCGGTTTTATCCCAAAAATCTATCTCTTTGGTAAAATACTGTCTGATAATATAGGGAATATGTTCCACACCATAAGCCCATCTTTTGACTTGTAAATACTGGTTTTGAAAAGTTTTTAACATAGTGGAATCTTGGACTGCATCTCCTGAAATAGGTAAAAAATGAGGGATAACCCGGTAATCACCATTAAAGTGGAAATAGGCTTTCCAATAAAAGCCATTATCATCATTAACCTTATCTGGAATCCAACCACCAATATCTACCAACGCCTTAAGGCTTAAAGACATAGATGAATAGTTCATATATTTATCAGAGCCTACCATTTCAGCCAACTGCCAAAAGGATGTTCCAGAAGCCATCAGTCTCATAGGAGTTGGTGTTTGCCAGTAGTTATTATGGTATAAAAATACTCCGGTAAAGGAGCGTTTATCCCTTTCTTCCTGGGGCTCAGAGAGGTACTTATATAATGCCCCAGCTAGAAACTGAGGATGAATGACAAAGTCTGCATCCAAAGTAGTGACAAACACATCATCCGGGTTAATATGCTTTTTTTTAAGTTCCTGCAAAGTATGTTTGATCATCCAGTTTTTATTAGATCCTTGTCCTGCTACCTCACCTGGTAAGGCATAGGGATGAATAGATGTAAATACACCTCCTAATTTACCCTCAATTGTTTTTAGATACTGGGTTGTTTGTTCTATTTTTTCCGGGTCATCACGTTCCTCAAACCCAACTGCTAAAAAGATTCTATTGGTTGGATATTTTGATGTAAATAAAGCGTTAAAGGTTGGAGTAAGGATATAAAGGGCTTCTTTATAAGTAGGAACCAGTATTAAGTGATAGTATTTCTTAAAATCCTGAGGAAAATCTTTTTTTAATAGACCTAACCAATTTTGTTTTTCTGCATAATCCATTTTTTTATAACCTATCAAGATCAAAACACCAATCCTCAGAGCAGAAAGCAGCCAGTAAACATCGGCAATTAGGATTAAATAGGCCACAGCATAGGGAAGTGTAAAAGATAGCCAGATAGGAGATGTTAAAGCAATCCAGGTTAGTCCACCAGGCAATATTTCCAAAAGTCTTTCAAATACATTCTCATGTTTTAAGACAAATTCTCTTTCTAATTTGGGAAACAAAATAAAGCGTTGAGATAAGAGATGATGAAATACTAAACCAAGACCTGCACCTATTAGAAAAAAAGAAATCAAAACATTTAATCCTCCGGGTAGAATAGATTGTCCGAAAAAACCTGTCAGTAAACCAGCTAATGCTAAGATTATTCCAATAGCACTATAGCGGGTAGTTTTGATCAAACGCCAAAAAACTTCAGCCAAATAGAAAAAAGACAGGAAGCCAATAAAAAAAACCAGTATAATACGCATGATTTACTTTATAATTTTAATGAATTAAGCTTCAGAAAGCAAATATACTGGCTGCATTGGTTGAGGTTTGGTTAGAGACCTTTTCCAAAGTTACCTCTTTTATATCAGCAATCATCTGAGCAATCTCTAGAATATTGGCTGGTTCATTTCTTTGGCCTCTTTTACTTTGAGGTGGTAAAAATGGGCAATCTGTTTCCAAAACAATCTTTTCTAATGGTAATATTTTGGCAGCTGCTCTTAAATATTCATTTTTAGGGTAGGTAATGGTAGCTGCAAAAGAAACTAGAGTATTTGGCATTTTTAGAATCTCTTGGGTGGTTTTGCCCAAGCCACTGTAGCAGTGTAGCATTGTGGGATGATCTTCAATCATTTCTAAAACCTTATCCCATGCTTCACTATTTTCAGGATTTTGAGAACGGTCATCGCGACAATGAACAATTAAGGGTAAATTTAGCTTTTTAGCCAGATCAATTTGAGCTTGAAATAATTGTTCTTGTAAGTTTTTTATCCTGTTATCCACCCCCAAATAATCTAATCCACATTCTCCTACTGCTACAATCTGATCTGGTGTGCTTTGATATATTTTATCCAATGCCCTTATGTCTTTCTGTATGGATACATCTGAAGAATATTTAATTGATTCATGAGGATGAATGCCAATAGTAGAGTAAGCAGTAAATCCTTGGATATTAGCCAGTTTACCCTGAGTCTGTTGAAGGGCTGCTTTTGATAATTCAAGGTCAACTCCTACATTGATAATAGTGGTAACACCAGCCTTTATAGAACGGTCTATAACTTGGTCAAAATCCTCTTTAAAGCTGTCCCAATATAAATGAGCGTGGGTATCAATTAACATCTTTGTTTCCTGTCATTCCTGCGAAGGCAGGATTCCATAAAATAATTATATCAATTATAATTAAGTAATGGATGGTTGGTGCTTTGCAATAGTAAATAATAAATTAGCAGAAATATACTTTGAAAAAGATAAGGAAGGGGTGGAAATTTGGGCACATTGTTATGTTAAGGAAGAAGAATATAAAACTAAAAAAGAACAAACATATATAAAAGAGGATACTTCCAAATTTAAATTCGCATTTAGGCTAGGGAAGTATAGATTGCTAAATAAACCGAGTTAAGGATACTATTTTTTAATCCATAGAGCGTATGCTCCACTGCCTATAAAAATAACACCACATGCTAGTTGTATGGTATTAAATATATCTGGATTTCTTGAATACGACATCGCTCCAAAAATAGTTACACCTACCCCTACCATTAAGAGAAAAAAAACTGCACCTTTTGATTGTTTTTTCAAAAATAATCACCTCCCTTATTTAATTATAGCATAAGGTAAATAAATACAATTATATCAGTCTTTTCTCCCTCAACGATTATTAGACGAAGCATGATTCGTTATTTCCACCTTATAACCCCAGGATTGTAACAAGTCTACCTTCTTGTGTATTAGTGTCCTCTGATCTTCTATGAGAAAAGTAATCAGAGGATTCATAGGTGCATATTTTTGGATTCTCGGTATTTTCTTTTAAAATGCCCATTTTAGTTAATTGCTCTTCAGCTTTCTTCCATATATCTACTCTATAATGACAAGGGCCAATTGAGGGGGAGATTTTAACAATTAAATCTTTATGATTAGTTTCAAAATTCTTGATCATTTCTAAAACTGTACTTTGGATGGTTCCTTCTCTCAAACCTTTGTAACCTGCATGAGCCAGACCAATAGCATTATGCTTTGGATCATAAAAACCAATTGCCATACAATCTGCCAGTTTTAGCATCAGATAAACATCTTTTTTATTACTAATTAAACCATCTGCCTCTGTTTGAGGACTGGTGTTTTTATCAGCAACTAAAACTTTATTTCCATGTACCTGGGTAACTTCAACAGCATTTTCAATCCCTATTTTTTCAAAAAACCTTTTTCTATTTTCTGAAACTTCTTTAAAATCTCCAAATCTAAAATCCATATTTCCATCTGAAACCTTTGATGAAATAAACCGTGGGACTGTTTTGCTCCGCAAAATAAAACTCATATACGAGGGAAAAGTACTGGGGCTGATTTAATTTGGCCTGAGAATTGTTTTAAGATTTTCTCTGAAGTTTCGGGTAAAAATGGTTGAAGATTAAACCCAATTGCTTGAATCCTTTTAACATAATCCAATAAAACTTCTTCTAACTTTTCTCCAGAAATTGTCCAGGGTTTTTCCTGATTGATCTTTTTATCTGCCTCAGTAATTAATTGCCAGATAACTGCTATTGCCTCATTAAATTTAAATTCTCCCATATATTTTTCCAGATCAGTACACCAAATATTTGGTCCAGGTGTAGCTTTAATATTATTTAGTTCACAAAGTTTAGCCACTCTTGCTACTAAGTTTCCTAAACCATTGGCAAGATCAGCATTATAGTATTCCTTAAATTTTTCCTCAGAAAAGTCACCATCCTGGAATGGTGAAATTTTGGCCAGACAATAGTATCTTAGTGAATCTGCACCATATTTTTCAACAAGAGGAACTGGGTCATAAACATTGCCTAAAGTTTTAGACATTTTTTGTCCATTAACTGTAAAATATTCATGAACAAATAGTTTTTTAGGTAACTTAAGTCCTGTTGAGAGCAAAATAGCTGGCCAATAAACTGCATGAAAACGGATAATCCCCTTACCAATAACATGTAAATCTGCTGGCCACCATTTGTCATATTTTTCCTCATCCCAGCCAAAACCTATTCCACTTTGGTAGATATTTAAAGCATCAAACCAAACATAAATTCTTTGGTTAGGATCATTTGGAACAGGTACACCCCAATTTTTAGCTCTTTTATTAGTTCTGGAAATGCTAAAATCTTTTAGGCCAGTTTTAATAAAAGATAACACTTCATTTCTCCTAAAATCTGGAATAATTTGATATTCCCCTGATTCAATAATCTTAAGTAGTTTATCCTGATATTTAGAAAGTTTGAAGAAATAATTTTCTTCCTCCACCTCTTCCAACTTTTTGCCAGGATGCTCAAAACATTCTCCTTTTTCATCTAACTCCTCAATAGTATAAAAAGTTTCGCAGCCAACACAATAAAGTCCTTTATATGATTTTTTATAAATATCCCCTGCCTTGTCACACAGTTCCCATAATTTTTGAGAAGACAAATGGTGATTTTGACTGCTGCCTTTTTGAAATACATCAAATTTAATATTCAACTTTGCAGCTAATTCTTCAAAAAGTTTAGCATTTTGATCCACCAAACTTTGTACATCTATTCCTGTGCTTTCTGCAGCCTGGACATTTTTTAAGGCATTTTCATCTGCACCACAGAGCAGTAAAGTATGATCGCCTTTCAAACGGTGGTATCTGGTAATAGTATCTGATTGTATAAATTCTAAGGCATGACCAATATGTGCTTTGGCATTGACGTAGGGGATAGCATTAGTTGCAAAAAACTTGTTCATTTATCTAATTACCTTTCTTAAGTCTTGTCAGTTTAGGGATTTTTGAGTAATTAGTCAAACTCTTATGCTTTTTCTTTTTAAAATAGCTAATAAGTAATCCTACAGCAATAAGGATAAGGATAGTTGTTACTAAGTTTAAAGTATCTAAAGCTTTAAGCACCAGTAGAAAAAGTAAGCCTAATGAAATAGATAAAGAAAGAAAGGTATTTTTTAAAAAAAGGTTAAGAGTTGTAGTTAATGCTAAAAATAGAGGAATAAAAAATAGCAGTAACTGCGAAAGTTGAGACTGTATTAAACTTGGTGGATAGGATACTTGTAATATAACAACTACAAATCCTACCCAAAGTAATAAACATGGGAGGATTTTTTTAATAATCTTGACCATGGATCCATTGTATACTTTATACCCCAACTACTTCAAAAGTAGAACCAGTAGAACTTTTTGATACCTCGATTCTGACAGGAAATTCTTCTTTTAGCTCTTCCAGATGAGTAATCACCAGTATCTTTTCAAAATCGTTTTTGATCGCATCTATTGCTTCAACCAGCCTGGCTCTGCCTGGGGCATCTTGAGAACCAAATCCCTCATCTATAATTAGAAGTTGTAACTTAGCTCCAGCCCGATGAGTTAATAATTTTGAGATAGCCAGTCTGATGGCAAAATTTACTCTAAAAGCTTCACCTCCAGAGTACATTTCATAGGGTCTTTCGCCCATCTCATCAGAGATAATAATGTCTAAAGTTTCTACCATTCCCTTTTCTCCTGAATCTAGTTTAGTTTTAGTTTCTCTTTGAGTCTGCAAGGAAACTTTCATTCTGCCTTCAGTCAGTCTGTTTAGCAAACTATTTGTTTCATCTTCAATTTCAGGGATAGCTGCCTCAATAATCATGGCTTGGATACCTTTTTTACCAAATGCTAAAGATAGTTCGTCAAAGATCTGCTTTTCTTTGGTAAATTTTTCTTTTTCTTCCAGTCTGGTTTTTTGTAGGTTTCCCAATTGTTCTATTCTGGAAATTAATTGAGTAGCCTGGCCAAGTTGGTTTCTGGCCTCTTTTTCTTCTGTTCTTAGATTATTCAATTGAGTTTCTTTTTGTTTGGTTTGGTTTTGCAGCATGGTTAAATCAGTTGTTAGATTTGGGATATTTTTAGCTTCATTATCCATCTTTTCAATCTGAGACTTTCTGTTTACAAACATGACCCGTAGTTCTACCACAACTTTTTTCTCAGATTCTAGCGTTGCCTGAGCAGCAATTAGTTGCTCTCTTTTTTCCTGTAAAGTTGATAATTCACTTATCTTGCCTAATATTTCCCCATATTTATTGTCATCCAATTTTATTGCCTCTATGGCTGTTTGCAGTTTAAAAATTTCAGATTCCTCCTCTTTAGAATCAATTTTTTGCAGATCTGTTTTTAGTTTTTTTAACTTTTCCAAATATTCCAATTTTACTTTTTGTTTTTGGATTTGATTAATAATCTGTCCGCAAGTTGGGCATTTGGCTAAAACTTTTTCTAAATCCTGAATGTGAGATTCCAGCTCTTTTATTTTTTGGCTAAAAATTTCTCTTTCCTTTTCCTTTATTGCTAAATTTGATTTTTGTAAAGTTTGTCTGTTTGTAAGCTCCATTCTTTTTTGTAACATGGTGGAGTATTCTTCTTTTTCTTTCTCCAGTCTTTTTAGCTCTTTTAATTTTTCGTTAAATCCAGGTAGTTTTATAAGTTCACTTTCAAGTTGTTTTATTTTGTCAGATCTGGCTTTACCCTGAGATAAAATACTATTTAATTCGTTTTGTAATTCACTCAAAGTTTGTTTTAGTTTATCTTGCTGCTGCTGGGTGGCATTTAAGATAGCAACTTGATTTTGTAAAGCTTTCAATTCTTTTTCCAAAATAGTAATATCTTCTTCAACCTGATTTATTTTCTTTTCTGCCAAATTCTTTTTTTCCTCTAATTGTTCTTTTTGAGAAAGTTCTGCCTCAATTTCCAAAAGTTGATAAGATAGTCTATCTAAGTTAATTTGAGCGTCTTTGCTTTTTTCCTTAGCTTTTTCTTCTAATTTGTCATAGTGGGCTAAACCCAAAATATCAGATAGGATTCTCTTTCTATCAGTTGGACCTTTGGTGGTAAATTCATCAGCATGGCCCTGGCGAAGATATGAAGAATTGGTGAATGTTTCAAAAGATAAATGTAAGGTGTTGATTATTTTTTCCTGAGTTGTTTTAATTGTTCCTTCAGTTAAATTATGTGATTTAGACCAAAATTCTAAAGCAGTAGATCCGCCGCTTTTTTTCAAACGCCTTCTTTTTATTGTGTAACTATGTCCATCCAACTCAAAGGAAAATTCGACCTGCATGCTATCTGCTCCCGAATGAACCAATGAATCAGCCGAGTCGCCAGCTCTTGATGTTCCCCAAACACACCAGGTAATTGCATCAAGTAAAGAAGATTTCCCAGCTCCATTTAAGCCAGAAATGGCAGCTAGTTTAAACTTGGTAAAATCCAACTCCGGTGGACTCTCCCCATATGAGGTAAAGTTAGATAATTTAAGATTTGTTGGTATCATTTAAGTAAGCCTTCAAAGCTTCAATAATCTTTTTGGTGGGTTTAACTTTTGTTTCTAAAACTTCATCCATTGTTAACCATATCAGGGGATCTTTTTTATCTAAAGTAGAATTGGGTAGATTGCCTTCCCACTCTGTAATTAAAAAGGGTATTAAGATTTGATTATTTAAACCCCTAATCTCTTGAGTTGGTAAAGGGAGGTGATTGAAAACTGTTATTCCTAACTCTTCCATGACTTCTCTTTTTAAAGCTTGCTCTAATGTTTCTAATTCTTCTACCTCTCCCCCTGGAATTAAATATTGTAAGCCAGGAAAATTTTTTATATATCTTTTTTCAATTAGGATTTTATCCTTATTAGTAAGTATAAATATAACAACCTTAGTAGTATTTTTTTCTTTCATAATTTAAGACTCTAAAATTTGAGAGGCATATTCTTCTAATTCTTTTTGTAATGCTTTGGGATATTTTTTAAATTCAAAATATTTTTTTAGAGCATCAACCGGAGTTAAAGACTCAACTTGAGTAGTTCCATAAAATCTTACTCTTTCTATCCGTTCCACATTTCGAGAGATTGCTGCAATAAAGTTTGCTTTCTGCAAAGATTTTTTAACTTTATCCATTTGAATTTCTTTATTTAATTCAGCTGGAATATTGATAATAACTTTAACAATTGTTTCCTTAACATCATGTTTACCAATTTCCTCAATAATAGTTTGGGTGGGATTTGAATCATCTTTTTTTAAATCAATAGAAATTGTTAAGAATCTTCTGGCATTAGTGGGAATAAACTTGTAAAAAGCTTCAAAAGTTTTTAGACTCTTCGCTTTGCTCAGAGTGACAATTACGATTCCTTTTTCCTCTTTTTCTTCCCCAAAATCTATTCTTTGGGGAGAGCCAGAATAAACAATTAAAGGGTTTTTTCCTAAAACTTGATGTTTGTGAATATGACCTAAGGCCACATAAGATAATCTTTTATCTTGTAAAAGCGGTAGAGGGATTGTGACATCATTTGCAATTGCCAACCCCTTTTCAGATCCATAAGATGCTCCCTCAACTTCTAAGTGGGATAAAAATATAGCAGGGGAGTCAGATTTAATTTTGTTATACAAAAGATTTAATTTATCTCCAATTGTTTTGTAATCATTTTTATGAAGCCAGGGAAGAGTAATAATTTGTAAGTTACCAGATTTGGTAGAAATATTTAAAAGCTCTGGCTTACGGGAAACCCAGACATTATCTATCTCCAAAGCAGAGTAAATGTCTAGAGTATTGGCTTTGCCATCAGCATTAGGAGTATCGTGATTTCCCACAACCAATATTACTGGAATTCCATGTTTGGCCAGTTTTTTAATCCTTTCACCAAAACCTCTTTGTTGGGTAGGATTAGGATCACGGGTTTTATAAGCATCTCCGGCAAAAACAACAGCATCAACATTTTCTTTGATTGCCAAATCTACAATAAAATCAAAAGTTTGGAAAAAATCGAGTAGTCTGGTAGAGAGTCCAGTTTCAGGATCTAACTTAGCATAATTTTCCATGCCTATATGAATATCTGAGAAGTGTAGAAGCTTCATCGCAAATGGGATTTTACCATAATTTAGTGATACAATTTCCAGCATGTTTAAGAGTAGGCTTGAGCAAATAAAAGAAAAGATTAAAAAGGAGAAACTGGATGCGGTTTTTATATCATCTGTTTCAAATATTTCATACCTGACTGGATACTCAAACTTTTCTAAAGAAGAAAGAGAAGCTTATTTAATTATTGGAGAAGATTTTCAATATATTATTACTGATGGAAGATATACAGAAGCTGTGAAGAAAAAAGTTCCTCATTTTAAATTATTTGAAAGAAGTCATGAAACACCTGCAGAAAATTTGTTTAAGTCCTTAAAAAAATATATTAAGAGTTTAGGTATTGAAGAAGATAACCTAACAGTTTCGGAACATAGAAAAATAAAAAAATATTTTAAACAGACTAAACATTTTGATGTAAATAGCATAAGAAGCATAAAAAATAATGAGGAAATAAAGAAAATAGAATCAGCTTGTAGACTAGGAGATTTAGCTTTTGAACATATCCTAAAGAAAATAAAATTAGGAGTAACAGAAAAAGAGATTGCCTATGAAATGGAAAAATTTGTTAAGGAAAGAGGAGCGGAGATGTCTTTTCCCTCAATTGTGGCTTTTGGTAAAAATTCCTCTATCCCACATCATCAAACAGGTGATTCTATCTTAGAAAAAAAAGATGGAAAAATTATACTCTTGGATTTTGGGGTGAAATTTGAAAATTATTGTTCTGATATGACCAGAACAATTTTTTTTGGAAAACCTTCTAAAAAACAAGAAGATATTTACATGGCTGTTTTAAAAGCTCAACAAAAAGCAATAGATTTTTTGAATTTAAAAATTAAGGATAATAAAAAAGTAATTGCCCAGGAAGTTGATAAAGTAGCCAGGGATTATATTATTTCCAATGGTTTCTCATCTATCCCGCATTCCTTAGGACATGGGATAGGATTGGAAGTACATGAACACCCCTTTATTTCAGCTAAAAGTAATGAAATATTAAAAGAGGGGATGGTATTTTCTATAGAACCAGGAATATACATACCAGATTTTGGAGGAGTCAGGATTGAAGATTTATTTGTTTATGATAAGAAGCAATTGAGACAGATTACCGCTTCTCCAAAAACTCTAATTGAGTTATAATCCTCATCCTATGGGTAAATGGGATCAACTGGCTGATAAACAAACAATAGAAAAAACCATAAAAAGCTTGCATGCTAATGGTATTGAGGCAGAGTTTGTGGAAAATGGAGAGCAGGCAAAACAAAGAATACTGGAAATCTTACCCAAAGGCGCAGAAGTTATGGATATGACTTCTATCACACTGGACACGCTTGGTATCCCCAAAGAATTAAATGAGTCAGGAAATTATAATTCTGTTCGTAACAAACTGACTAGTATGGATAGGAATACTCAAGGAATAGAAATGCAAAAAATGGGAGCAGCCCCTGATTGGGTAGTTGGGAGTGTACATGCAGTAACAGAAGACGGACAAGTTTTAATTGCTTCAAACACAGGCAGTCAATTACCAGCTTATGCTTATGGATCCTCACATATAATTTGGGTAGTCGGAGTACAAAAAATTACCAAAGATACAGATGAGGGGATGAAGAGAATTTATGAATATGTTTTACCTTTAGAGGCAGAAAGAGCAAGGAAAGCATATGGGGTACCTGGCAGCAATGTTAGTAAATTATTAATTGTAAATAAGGAAGTAAGACCTAATAGAATTACTATAATTTTCGTAAACGAAGTGCTAGGATTTTAACAGCGATATAGCCAAAAATTCTCGACTTTTTTAAATGGTTTCCAATTTGGAAAATGGTAGGTTTGAGTAATTACAATTGATCCTTTTTTAAGTTCTTTTTTTAATTTTTCTTCTAATTTCTTGACCCCTTTGGTAAGAAGATAAATATAAACAATGTCTGCCTTAGAATAATTCTTGGAGAAAATATTGCCATGATAAAAATGTGCTTTTTTAAATTTCAAAATCCATGATTTGTATTTAGAATAAATCACCCTTAAGAAAGATTGCTCAATACCAATTGACTCGGCCCCTAGTTTTGCAGCTACCAAAACTACTCTGCCATCACCAGATCCCAGCTCATAAAACTTTTTTCCTTTTTTAACACCGGCCAATCTTAAGATTTTTCTAATGTGATCCATTTTTGTAGGGACATATGGCGCATCAGAACCGGCAAACCAGGATAAGGAGATGACGCAACCAAGTAATATGCCTCCTGAGATAATTAAAGTAATGTCCATTTTATTTACGGAGCATTTTCAATAAAAAAACTTTAAAAGGGGTTAACTTATCTATAACAGTAAACATTAAATAAATTGGCCAGTTAAAAACTAAATCATAGGTGCCAGGATATTCTACTAATTTTCCACCATATCCTGTTTTAAATTTGTGAAATCCATACCAGGGATCTTTAGTATTTGCGTCAGGACCTAAAGCTCCCCACATGTCAAACTTTTTTGAATTCAACTTCTTACCTAATTTTATTGCCTCCCAGGCAATTAAATTATTTGCCATTACTTCAGGATGTAATTTAGATGAACCACCATAAGGATAGTAAAGTGTATCTTTGAAATTGAGTAGCATCCAGGCAGTCAAAGGTTTATCTTGGTAAGAGGCAATCAATAATCTTGCTAATTTGGCTTTCTTTAAACTTTCCCAGACAGTTGTGTGATATTTTTCATTATGTCCATAATAGCCCTGGCGTGTAGTTGTTTCAAAATATAGTTTTAAGTAAATTTTGAAAGCTTCATCATCTGTTCTTTCTTCTACTTTTACCCCATGTTTTTGAGCAACCCTAATGTTATATCTGGTTTTTGGATGCATGTTTTTTAACAGTTCTTCTTCTGATTTAGTAATGTCCAGTATAAAGTTATATTTGGTAAATAATGGTTTAAGTGATTTTATAAATCCATCTGTAGCCTGTTTCCTATAACCTGTAACCTGTTCCACATTTGGTTCTATTTTAACGAACACACAATCGTTTTCTCGACCTATTTTTCTTAAAGCCTCCAGTAACTCTTTATCTGGAGCAGGACTTTTAGGCAGATAGCCCACATACTTTTTGGTGAAGGGAATTTTATGAAGAGTTAATTGAAAAGCTCTTGTTAATTTTCCATTTTTGTATAAGCCATAACGCAACAAGGGAATTCCCAGTATCTTCTTAAACTCTCCCCATTCCCAACTTTGTATTACATGGGTGACTAATTTGTTGTATTGGGATTTCTGTTTGTCTGTGATGGGTCTTAAATCCATGCAGCAATTATACTAGAAATACTTTAGAAGATTTGGATTTTGGCTTTAGTACGGAGTTCTTGAAACTTTTGAGCAAATATTTGAGACAGTTTTTGATTTTTAATAGCATCAGTTGCTTCTTTTTGCTGCTCTGCTGATTCTGTAGCTTTCATTTGACTTTTATTTTGCTCAATAAATTTGGTAACTTCATCAGCTGATACAGTAGCATCTTTTTCATAAAGTTTGGTAATGGCAAGCTGAACTCTGATTTGATCTTTTAAAGAGGTTCTTGTTTGTCCTTGTTGAGAAAGCAAAGAGTCCAGTACATCCTTACTTCCTACACTAGTCTCAAGGTCAGAAATCTTTTTATCAATTTCTGCTTGATTTGGAACAATACCATTTTTGCTGGCCTCAGACATGATAATTTTTTCATTAATCATTTGGTTTAAAGTCTGGCTTTTAAATTGTTGATTAAGCTTTGTCTGTAATTCTAAGTTGGTTACAGGCATACCATTTACCATGGCTGCCACAAACCAGGATTTTTTAAAGAAAAATAATAAAGCCAGTCCTAAAGCCAGAATAACCAAATAAAAAGTTTTAGATTTTTTCAGATTAGTTATTTTGTCAGGGAAGTTGTTTAAAAAATTATTTAATTTTCCTCCAGGTAGAACAGTTAAGTTTTGAGAAGCTGTTTCACTTTTTACTTTTAACTTTTTACTTTTAACTTCTTTAGCCATTGGCCGATGATAACAGAATAAATTGTATTTTAGCAATAGTTAAATTATGATGAAACTATGCAAAAAGGTTTTGCCCAACCTTTACTAGTTATTTTAGCGTTAGGACTTATTATCAGTGGAGTTTACATCTTTTATAGTAAGAATAGTTCATTACCAACTCCCAAATCTAATTTTTCAAGCAATTTAGAATTTAAAGATTATTCCAATCCTTCAGGTTTTCAGTTTAAATATCCTAAAGATTTACCTGTTAAAGAAGATACTGAGGAAGAATTTAATAAAAGAGGCAATGGGACTTTTAGGAAAAATTTTAAAGAGTATGTTGCTTATGAACCAGGTAAATTCTTAGGCGGAGTTGTGGTATTGGATCAAACTGGTAATTATGATACCAATCCATTTACTGTTTGGGTGTTTGATAACCCTAAAGATTTATCAATTGATGAGTGGTATAAAAATTATTGGTATTATCCTTTTGTCTGGGGAGATTTTACTTACACTGGAAAAACTACCCTAGCTCCGAAAGATGAAGCCACAATTTCTGGCAAATTGGGAAAGTCTGGAATGATTGATTATCAGCCAGGCAAACCAAAATTTGTATATTTATCTTGGGACAAAAAGGTGTATTTATTTAGAATTATTGGAGATATGGGCAATCAAATATTGTCTTCTTTCAAACTATAATAGATAGATATCTATAAAATGTGCACTCCAGCCGGCGGTTTTGGCATCATCAAAGCCTAAGTCAATAATATTTCCTTTAATTGCACCTCCTGTATCCCCAGCAACAGCTACCCCATATCCTGGGATATAAACTTTACTTCTCATGGGAATAACTTTTGGATCAACAGCAATCACTCCTTTGCCTTGTCTCATCCCAATGGCTGTCCACTCATCACACCCAGGGCAATGAGAATCATAATGAGTGGCATAAACCCTCATTTTTTTCCAATACTTAATTTCTCCATCAGGACTATTTAAAGTTTTCCAGACAATTTTAGTCCCTCTTAAGATTTTTTTGTCCTTAGACTGGGTAGTCTCAACAGAGATAATTTCTCTGTTATATTCCTCTCCATCTTTGGTAGAAGTTATTTTTATAATCCTGGTTTTTTTGCCATCTGCTCCTTCATCTATTACTTTTTCTTCACCTGCTTCTGTTTCCGGATCATCCTGATAAACTGTTTTTTTAGTCAAGGTTTCAGTTTCTTCTTGTAATTTTTCAGTAAAAGAAGACTTTGTTATGATAAGTTGATTAACTGGAAGAGTTTGAGTGGGAGAAGGGGTTGATTCTCCTAAAACAGCTGGAGTTTGTAAGATGCTTTTCGCAAAAAAAGTTAAACTAAGAATTAAAAGTATTCCTAAGTATCTTTCCATGATCTTTACGCATTTAACCAGTCTTCATCATCTTTACTAACATCATCTAAAAACTGATCTTGGTCTTGAAAGTTGGTATTACTGGAAATTAATGTTTGAGGAATATCTGCTAAAAAACGTGATACCAGATTATTTGATCTGGTTCCAAAATATAATCTTTGTCTGGTATAAATTAAATACAGTTTTTCCTTAGCTCTAGTAATTCCCACATACATTAATCTTCTTTCTTCCTCCAGCTGATTTGTATCAAGCATTGACCTGGAATGTGGAAATAACCCTTCTTCCATGCCCACCATAAAAACTGTGGAAAACTCTAAACCCTTGGCAGAATGAAGAGTCATCAATATTACAGCCTCATTTTGAGCGCCTTTTTTAGTTTCTTGTCCTTTTTCAACTAAAGACACATTTTCTAAAAACTCATATAAAACAGGAAATTGTTCTGCAACAGATCTAAGTTCTTTAACATTCTCTATCCTGTTTTTCCCAACTTCCGTCCCATCTTCTAAATACGCCAAATAGCCTGTTTTTACTAATACCTGGTCCAGTAAATCTAAAGTAGAGTATTTATCAATTTGAGTAGAGATTTCTGTATAAAACTCCATAACTTTTCCCACCCTGCCTTTTCCCACCTTCTCTGCTCTTTTTAAAGCCACAGAATCAGTTGGATTTTGGAGTAACCTTAAATAAGACAGCACATCTTTTATTTCTTTTCTGTCATAAAAAGAAGTTCCGCCAACTAATTTATAAGGGATACCAGATTTTAAGAATTGTTCTTCTAAAGTACGGGATTGAGCATTGGTTCGATATAAAACTGCATAGTCAGATAATTTATTTGTATCTAATTTTGAGAGGATAAATAAGGCTTCTTCAATTTCGTTTCTGGTTTCAACTATTTCTATTTTTTCTCCGCTGTCTTTATCTGTCCAAAGTTTTAAAATAGGATGGGATTTATTTTTAGATATCACGCTGTGAGCAGCATCCAGGATATTTTGGGTAGATCTATAATTTTGTTCCAGGTTAAAAACCTTGGTTCCTGAATAGTCTTTTTCAAAATTAACAATGTTACGGTAATCAGCAGAGCGAAAACTGTAAATCGATTGAGAAGCATCTCCGACAACACAAATGTTTTTGTGACGGTTGGCCAAATATTTAGAAATTAAATATTGGGCAGGGTTGGTATCTTGATATTCATCAATCAGAATATAGCGGAACTGGATCTGGTAACGGGTGAGTATGGTTGGTTCAGATTTAAATAATTTAATGGTAGTAAGCAGTAGATCATCAAAATCCAGGGCTTTATTTCTATCCAGGATTTTCTGATACTCCAGATAGATTTTGGCCACAGTTTCCTGGAAATAACCTCTGGCATATTGAGGATATTCCAAGGACGAGATAAGTTCATTTTTAGCTCCGGAAATGGTAGATCTTACAGCATATGGTGAAGTTTTCTGAGTAGGGATATTTAAACTACTCATAGCTTCTTTAACTACATCTAAAGCATCTGATTCATCATAGATCGCAAAACCCGGGGGTAATCCCAAAACCTGGCCCTCACGGCGTAAAATCTTGGCGCAAAAGCTATGGAAAGTACCCATCATAGGTTGGGTGGGTAAATGGCCAACCAGCTTTTTGATCCGCTCAATCATTTCCCCGCTGGCTTTGTTGGTAAAAGTTAAAACAAGGATATTTTCCGGGGGGATTTTCTTCTCAGAAATAAGATAAGCTACTTTATAAGTTAAAACTCTAGTTTTTCCAGATCCTGCTCCTGCTAAAATTAAGATAGGTCCCTCCGTTGCTTTAACAGCTTTTTGTTGAATTGGGTTTAGATCTTCGAGAAGTGTGGGCATTGTGGTGGATATATTAGCACATTTAAATTATATACTTTCTGATGATTCGTTCTTAATCTTTGGCACTGAAAATAAATATTCAGGATTAGGAGACAAAAAACAACTGGTAGGGTATACAGCTTACATTGAGCATAACTAAAATTTGACAAACGACCTATAGGATAGTAGGATACTCAGCTATATGTCAGAATTACTTAGCTCCTCACAACTTGCGGAACAAACTAATGAACAATACAGAAGGGTTTTTGGTAATACAAATATTGTTGTTGCTAATCCTACAGAGTTAGCGTTAGAAACTCAAAGAATTGCCCAAGGCGAAGGGTATGGTTTCTTGACTCCTTGCTATTTTCCTTTTGGAGAAACCAAGCTTGATTCCCCCGGACCTTTAGGATGGAAGAAATTAGAACCATGGTTTTTTGATCAGATGAGAGGAACAAATCCTCGGGTGAGTCCTGATGCAGCTAAGATAGGTCCATATTGGACATTGTTTGATGAAAGTGTAAGACCAGAATTTTCCGGTGATGAAAAATTTGGTTTAATTCTGGTTAGAGGTAGGCAGCAAGGTAAGATCGCAGTCTCCGATCATGTTAAACATCTCGCTGGAAGTTCCAGATTCGGTATATCAATGGATGAACAGGACGGGTTTATTTTCCCGGAACTTGCTAAATTATTGCGTTTGGTGGATAAAATAGCAGAAGGGCAGGTTTCCATCAGAAGGCCCAAAGTAGCGGAGTTTAATTTTGTGGGTAACCTCAAACTCAAGCATCTAGGGGAAGATCGTACCTGGGAAGGATTTGAAGATAAGTTTGGAGATAATAACCGGCTGATTGGTGGGGACTCTCGCTTTGGTGGTTTGTCGTATGTCCGCTGCCGTTGGCGTGATGGTCGTCATGTCGAGCTTGCCTTCCGTCCTATTGTAGTTTTCTCTTCCCATTCCCAAAGCTTGGTAACTTGGTAACTTTATTTCTTGGTACAGATCTTTACTCTAGACAATTTTGGGGTTTGTTTGGTAAGATAGATATATTATGGCAACTGTTAAACTTTTAGACTTTTGGGCTCCCTGGTGCATTGATCCTCAAACTCCAGTTTTGACTGAAAATGGTTATATCAAAGCTTCGCAAGTTAAAGTGGGACAAAGATTAGTTACGATTGATCCCAAGACTAAGAAACAATTAATTAAAAAAGTTCAGAAGGTGAGAATTTTTAAAGACGTACCTTCTAAAAAGATAACTTTAGAAACAGGCAGGGAATTAATAGGAGATATTAACCATTTAGTTTTAACTCAAGAGGGTTTTAAGAAATTAGAGGATTTAACGATTGACGAAGGAATCCTAGTTGATCCAGCTCAAGAGAATTCAGTTTTTGAATCAGGTAACGACCAAGTGATTCTTGCTTCCACTGGGAACAATTTCGCTGATGAAGCATTAACACAACTAGGTTTATTACCTCTTAAGGCTAATTACTCACGATTACCTATTTTAGCCAGATTGTTAGGTTTTGTTATGACTGATGGTTATTTATATGAAGATCTAAAGCACAATATTTATGAAACCCACTTCTATGTTGGTACTGAAGTAGATGCTGAAGAGATAAAACAAGACTTGTTAATTTTAGGCTTTGAAAAATTAGAGATCAAACGGAAGACAAATGACCGAATAGATGGAAACAGAAGATACACAATTAGCTGTTTACGTTGCCGTAATCTTAACCGGGCATTATTTTTTCTCCTGAAGTCTTTAGGTTCTCCGGTAGGCAGAAAAAAGAATCAAACCTATTTTATACCTGATTGGATAATAGATGGGGACATTTCCATTAAAAGAGCTTTTTTGAACGGATGGTTAGGGGGAGATGGGTGTAAAATTACTTATCGAATGAAACATGGAGGTACTAGTTCTCATGATGCTAGATTCAATGTTAACACGATTGAGTTTCATAAAGAAAAATACTTAGAAAGAGAAGGCGTACTTTACGCAAAACAATTAGGCTTATTGTTTGAGCAATTAGGGGTTGAAGTTAAGGATATTTCAAGCAGTGATGATGAAGATGGGGTAATTATCTCACTCAGGGTAGCTACTGATTATCAATCGTTACTTAACTTAGCTAATATTGGTTATGCTTATGCTAAAACCAAGAATACAAACACTCCTTTTATTAGGGAATTTTTACAGTACAGACTATTAGAGCGCAATCACTATATTCAAACAAAGCAAATTGTACTTCAACAACTGGCTTTAGGAGTAAGTAATAGCCAAATTGCCCAAAGTTTACAAATTCCTATTGGCACTGTTTATAGCTGGGGTCATGTCAACAGAGATACCAAAGTGGTATATCCTTCTAAATCTGGTGAGACTTTATTTACAAAATGGTTGGAACAACGCCAACAGGGAGATTTATTGTGGGAAAAGGGCGTTAGTATAGTAGATGTTGAGAATCGGGATGTAATTGGTATTACTGTTAGTACTCCCCACACAATTGTGACTAATGGAATAGTTTCTCACAATTGTGGTCCTTGTCGGATTATGAATCCTATTTTGGAAGAACTGGAAAAAGAATTGGGAAGCAAAGTTAGTATTGAAAAAATAAACGTGGATCAGAATCAGGAGATGGCTTCTAAATATGGAGTGATGAGTATTCCTACCTACATTGTATTAAAAGATGACAAGGAAGTTGGTAGAAAAATTGGTGTCACCAGCAAAGCAGATCTTCTAAAATTATTATCATAAATTGAGTTTCAAAGAGCGAGTCATCAGAATTGTTAAAGAGATTCCTTATGGTAGAGTGACAACTTATGGGACTGTAGCCGCTTTAGCCAATCTGCCCAAAGGAGCGAGGTTAATAGGTGGGATATTGCACTACAATTTTGAAAAACATGATTTAGCCTGGTATCGGGTAATCAATCGGGAAGGATATATTTCTATCAGATGTTTGGATCATTCCAAGCAATTACAAAAAGCACTTTTAGAACAAGAGGGTATTCAGGTTAATGGGGATTTCATGATAAACTTAAGAATATATGGATGGTGGGGATAAAAACATTTGGATAATAGCAAACTGGAAAAGCAATAAAAACGTTAGTGAAGCTTTGGATTGGGTATCTAGAGTTGGACCTCAGATTCCCAAAAAAGACAATTTAAAAGTAGTTATTTGTCCTACCTTCAGCTGTTTATCAGAAATAAAGAAGACAATACAAGTTAATAATTTTCCACTTATGTTAGGATCACAAGATTTATCTTCATTTGGAATAGGAGCTTATACTGGAGAAGAGTCAGCAGAGCTGTTAAAAGGACTGATTGATCTGTCAATCTTGGGTCATTCAGAAAGAAGACAGTTTTTTGCTGAGATGGATGAGATGATTGCTCAAAAAGTTGAACAAGCTTTAAAAAACAATATTATTCCTTTAGTCTGTGTACAAGATGACCAGGCGTCTGTACCAGAAGACTGTAAGCTGGTAGCATATGAACCAACTTCTGCTATAGGCACTGGTATTCCTGATACTCCGGAAAATGCCAATTTTGTTGCCAGAAAACTTAAACAGCAATATGGGGATGATTTGAGAGTTTTATATGGAGGCAGTGTAAATTCACAAAACATCCCAGGGTTTATAAATCAACCGGATATTAGTGGAGTATTGGTAGGCAGCGCCTCTTTAAATGCTGAAGAGTTTATAAAAATATGCAATTCAAATCCCTTAAACTAGGCAAAAGCGAGAAAGATAATCTCTCCAAAGTAAGAAAAGTAAGACGAATTATAAAAAAGCTGGTGCCATTTGTCTTAGTTATAACCATCTTAAGTGCACTAGCTATTTTTTTGACAACTTTATCTGGTTCTACCTCTGTTATAAATTATATCTTTTCTGGAAACAATCTCAAATCTACTAACAGTAGGGTCAATATTCTGCTATTAGGAATTGCTGGAGGCGCTCATGATGGCAGGGATTTAACTGATACTATTATGGTAGTTTCATATAATTTAAAAACCAATCAGGTTTATCTATTCTCTATTCCTCGGGATTTATGGCTACCAGCACTCAAAAGTAAAGCAAATGCTGTTTATGAAATTGGTTTATCTCAAAATAATGGTTTAGGTTTGGCAAAGGTAGTTATGGGTAATGTGTTGGGCTTACCGATTCATTATTCTTTAAGAATAGACTTTAGAGGTTTTGTACAAGCAATTGATGCCATAGGCGGGGTAGATGTATTAATTGAAAAACCTTTTGATGATTATTTATATCCAATTCAAGGTAAAGAAAATGATATGTGTGGAAATGAAGAAAAAGAAATGGATTTTTCGGAAGAAGAGGCCAAGAAATTAAATATAGATCCAGGCAAGAAAAAAGTTTTAATCCTTCCAAATGGACAAATTGCTACTGATTCAGCATCTGAGGATAAGGGAATTAGATATTATAGCTGCAGGTATGAACACATTAGCTTTGAAAAAGGAGATATGAAAATGGGAGGGGCAGTGGCCTTAGCTTTTGTCCGTTCGCGTCATGGTACCAATGATGAGGGATCTGATTTTGCCCGTTCCAAAAGACAACAAAAAGTAATTGAAGGTGTGAGAAATAAGATTTTATCTGTTGAGACTCTGATTGATCCTCAAAAGATCTCTGATTTGATCAAAGTTTTGGGTAAGAGCATAGATACTGACATTTCTATAAAAGAGGCAGCAGAGTTTTATAAATTATCAAAGAATTTAGATAAAACACATAGCTTTGTTTTAGATGATTCTTTATTAGTACACCCTCCTGCTCAAGATTATGGAGGGGCTTATGTGTTGATTTCTCAAGATGATGACTTTTCTATTGTTCAAGATTATGTTAGAAAAGTACTGACAGGAGAAATAACAGAATATGAAGCTACTGCTGCTGCACGGAAGCGCTAAAACTGCTTCAAGAAAAAAACTTATTGAATTTAAGCAAAAGTTTGATCAAAATAATGTAGTAGTTTTTGAAGAAAGTTCTGATTTACAGGTGATGTTGGGTAGTTTATCAACACCCTTATTGTTTTCAGATGAACAATTAATTATTTTAGAAAATCCTTCAGAAGATTTTACAAACTTTCCCCTAATCCCTACACCATACACCCTAATCTTGTGGTTTGATCATGAAGTGGCACCAAAAAAACCTGTGATGGAGTGGTTTAAGATAAATGGCCAAATTTTATATTTTCCAGAAGCAAAAGAAGTATCAGTATTTCCATTTTTGGATTATTTAGCCTCCCAAGATAAAAAAGCCTTTTTAGAACTCAATAAATTAAAAAACGCAGGTTTTGATATTCAGTATTTTATTACCATGGTTTTTTACCTGTTAAGAAATCTGACATCTACCCCAAAATCTGCCCCTCAATTTGTTAAAGATAAACTCCAAAGACAAAGAAAAAGTTTTGATTTGGAAAAAATAACAAATTTATATAAAGAAATTATAGAAATAGATTTTAAGATAAAGTCTGGACTACTTGAAAAATCACAAGCAGAATTTTTACTGGTTAATCTTTTTGGACATTAAATCTAAATCTTTTTGATCAACTACCCCATCTCCATTTAAATCAGCTTTTTTATTCTTTGGGTTTCTGCCCTGATTTCCCAAAACAATAGAATTGTCTGCAGAGTTTATTATGCCATCCCCGTTTAAATCATATTTATCCAGGTCCTGGTTTGAAACAGGAGGTGGGGAAGAAAGTAGACTGTTTAGATCTGCATCCTCACCCAGTTTTATAGGTGGTAGTCCTTTACCTGCATCTCTTAACTTAAAAATAGCTGTTGCTTGTCCTTTTGAAGACAAAATTGTTAATTTCACATTTGTATCTTCTATTAGAGGGTAAACATCTAATAGGTCTATATTCCTTATTTGAGATATAGGGATTAAAAAATTACCTGAAGATTTAACTTGCGATGATTGAGTAGTGGCATCAGCAATAGAAAGGTAAGCGATACCTTCCTCTAGAGGCTTATTTCCATCTAGCACAGATCCAATAATTGGTCTAAATCCTGTTTGGAACTGTAGCGGAATTGCGGTTGTAAACTTGCTTACTTCTGAGGATACTTTGCCTGAAATAATTTTGTATTGATAGGTAGTTTTTGGAAGAAGATTCTTTATTGTTACATAATGTATTGAGTGAGGTTTTGGTCCGCCAGCTGGTGGATTAGTATCTCTATTATCTAAGGCAGTTATCTCATTGGGATTTGTTATACCCAGGGTAACAAAAGCAGGAGTGGGAATTGATGTTTGCCAGGAAATAGTCACTTCGGTATCAGATATGTTAGTCAGAGTTATATTTTGTGCGTTAATACTGGTAGATGCCTTTGAGGTAAAAATTTGTTCTTGTAGAGTAAGAAAAACCCCGGTTATTATTCCTATAACTATAATTCCCAGTCCAAGTATAGTAGGAATTTTAAATCTGCTCAAAATTTTTTTCATGGTGACTCAAGTATTTTAGTGTTTAATTCAGGATTGATGGGTTCGATAACTTCTTGTGTTTTCGGAGGAATTTCTACTTTAGCTTGAGCGTGATATATATCAAACCCCACCCAAGCAAGAATAGTGATAAAAGTTAAGATAGCAGCAATCAACCACTGTTTTTTAATCATTTAATGTAATAGGCCTTTCCAGATAAAGTCATAATCAATCCTATTCCTTCAGTTGTCTTTGATAAGGATATGGATTCTATAGAGATTAACCGGAGACTAGTTTTCAAATCCTGCAATAGTAAAACAAGGTTTTTATATTCACCTTCAGTATTAAAAGTGAAAGCTATATTTGTCAGAGTACCTAAATGGTTTTCTATCTTCGGTTCTATAACCAGAGGTTGAATTTGTAGTGCTGAAACAGAAGCAGCATGTGTTTTAGCAGTTTGTTCAAGGGTTTGAATAAGTGATTTTAAGTCAGCGTTATCAGGCATAGCCGCTTCTATTTTAGATTTAATTCCTGGGTCTAAGTTCTCATAATTTTGTTTACCCTGGGATAGGTTTATTGCTTTCTGATTAACTTTTTCCAATACTTGAGTTGAATTTTCAAGCTTCTTTTGCAAAACTAAAATAGTTTCTACTGTTGGTTTGATAGCATAGAAAATAAAAATAGTTATGATCAAAAGAGTAAAAACAGTTGAACCATAATTTTTGACTACTGGTATTTTGGTAATAGGTTTAATGTAAGTAAAGTATCTAGAATAAGATTTAGATGGTGTACTCATAAGTTTTTTCCTCCTAATTTGGCTTGAATATTTAGTGAGAATACTAATGTACCTTTTTCAACACCTATGCTAGTAATGTTTACGTCTGAGAAAAAAGAATCCTGCTTTAGCCCTCCTAATAGAATAGCCACATCGTTATTATTTTGGGCTTGACCATTCAGAGTAATACCTACTTTAGCTACATCTTTTTCTATATTAAGATTTATGATCTTTACTCCTGCCGGGGTTTGATCAGCAATCTTTTTTAAAATTTCCGGGTAGTTGGGAGAAGCTTTCTGTAAAGAATCGATAGTTGATAATTTAAGCTGCGTTTCCCGGATTAAAATTTCAAAAGGCCTCAAGCTTTCTATATAAGGTATCTGTTGTTCGATAGCCTCTTTTTTAGAAGCTAAATCAGCATCTAACTTAAACCTGGCTCCAAAGGCAATTAAAACTACAGCTTCTACAAAAATAAATATATAGCGGCCTGTCTGCAATAACCAGCGCGTACCCTTTACCAATATTTTCTCAGGATTAGATTGTGGTTTTAATAGATCTAAATGAATTGCAAGCTTGGGATTTTGTGGTTTGGGCATAAACTAATTATACTAGGGATAAGGGCACAGGGTATAGGGGTTAGTTATTTAACGCCTTTAGACAGTCTTGACTTTAATCTGGCTGCTTTATTAGGATGAATTAATTTTACTTTAACTGCTTTATCCAAAGCAGAATATGCAGCTTGTAAATCTTTAGAGGATTTACTTATGCGACTTTTTTTAATTAAAGATTTTAAGTTTGACTCTCTTTTTTTGTTACGAGCGGTTCTTGTTTTATCTTTCCTAACTTTTTTAATTGCTGATTTAATCAGAGGCATATTGGGTGGTATGGTATCATAGCCCCTACCCATTTTACAAGTTAGAGTGCTACTATTATAAAATATGGTTAAAAATTTATTTTCACTTTTATATTCAAGACAAACTTCAATTCTGTCTGGAGCAGCCATCATTGCCACAACATTAATGTTTTCAAAAGTCTTAGGTTTAATCCGCGACCGTTTACTGGCTCATGTTTTTTCACCAGATAAGATAGATATTTTTTGGGCTGCTTTCAGGTTGCCGGATCTAATTTTTCAAATAGTTATTCTAGGTGCCTTATCAGTGGCTTTTATTCCGGTTTTTACAGAAAGTTTTGAAAATAAAGGCAAAGATGAAGCATTTGAAATGGCCAGAGCCATACTTAATGTATTTTTGGCAATATTTATCCTGGCCACCATTTTGATTTATTTTTTAGCTTATCCAATAATTTCTAATTTCATAGCACCAGGCTTTACTCCAGATAAACAAATTCAAGTTGTTGTTTTAACCAGGATAATTTTGTTTGGTCAAGTTATTTTGGTATTGGGATCTTTTTTTATTGGCATTTTGCAATCATTTCAGCGATTTATTATTCCATCTTTATCTCCTGTTTTTTATAACTTAGGAATTATCTTTGGAATTGTTTTTCTCTCTAAAGATTTTGGGATTATGGGAGCAGCTTTGGGGGTTGTTTTAGGGGCGTTAATGCATGTTTTAATACAACTCCCCTTAATTTGGTCTTTAGGATTTAGGTTTAAATTTCCTCTTAAATTTTTTCATCCGGGGGTAAAAGAAATAATCCGTCTAATGAGTGTTAGAACTTTAGGTTTGGGTGCAGAACAGATTAATGAAACAGTAGGTGTTGCTTTAGCCTCACTTGTTTCAATAGGTTCTGTAACCTATTTAACTTTTGCTCAACATTTGCAGGTGGTGCCAATTGGGCTTTTTGGTGCAACTTTGGCTCAGGCTGCTTTGCCAATTCTTTCCTACGAAAAAGCCAGAGGGAAAATTGAAGAATTTAAACAAACTCTACTGACAACATTTCACCAGATTCTTTTCTTAACACTACCTGCAACAGCAATACTTATTGTAATCAGAATACCTGTTGTCAGACTTGTTTTTGGTGCTTCGCAATTTGATTGGAAGGCAACGGTATTAACCGGTGCTACTTTAGCATTTCTTTCTGTGGGTTTAGCTGCACAGGCTATTTCTTTACTTTTAGTTAGAGGATTTTATGCTTTAAAAGATACCAAAACACCAGTAATTGTTTCTTTAATTGTGGTGGCATTAAATATTATTCTAAGCCTATATTTTATTTTAGTTTTAAAACTAAATGTTTGGAGTATTGGTCTTGCTAATTCTATTTCTACACTTTTGTCCGGTGTACTGCTTTTTTGGACACTGCATTTTAAGGTAGGTAAGTTTAACTTAAGGGCAGTACTAATTCCATTTTCAAAAATGCTGATGGCTACCATCATCATGGGTGTGGCTTTATATATTCCTATAAAACTACTGGATCAAGTAATTTTTGATACCACAAAAACAGTTAATCTGCTAGTTTTAACAGGGCTATCTTCTATTTTTGCATTGACTATATATGTTACAGTGGTCTGGTTTTTAAAGGTGAGAGAATTGGATACCTATACCGAGCTTTTAAAAAAACTGGGCAAGTTTAGAAGTAATATCAAATCTAAAGAAATCCTGCCAGAGACTGTTTAAGATCAACCTGATATACTACTCCCCATGACAAATATTAGGAATTTTTCCATAATTGCTCACATTGATCATGGAAAATCAACTTTGGCAGACAGACTATTGGAGATTACAGGTACAATACCAAAGGATAAACTACAACCACAACTGCTTGATTCCTTAGCTTTAGAGCGGGAACGCGGTATTACAATTAAACTTGCTCCAGTCCGTTTGCTTTATACCCTTAACTCTGAACTCTATACTTTAAACTTAATCGATACTCCTGGACATGTTGATTTTTCTTATGAGGTATCAAGAGCTTTGGCAGCTGTTGAAGGAGCAATACTTTTAGTAGATAGCACCCAAGGAATTCAAGCTCAAACCTTAGCACATGGTTTGGCAGCTTTAGAACAGAATTTAATTTTGATTCCTGTGATTAATAAAATTGATTTGCCATCTGCAGATATACAAAATGTTAAAAAACAACTTTCTGATTCTTTTGGATTTACTGATGATGAGATGTTACTGGTTTCTGGCAAAACAGGACAAGGAGTAGATAAACTTTTGGAAGCAATTGTGAACAAAATTCCTTCACCTAAACAGGAAGAAACAAGGGCTTTAAGAACACTGATTTTTGATTCTTTTTATGATGCCTTCAAAGGAGTAATTGCTCAAGTGAGAATTGTTGAAGGGCAAACACCTCCTGTTAATAGTCCTATTTATTTTTTACAAACTAAAGCTCAAGGTCATATTCTAGAAACTGGATTTTTTGCTCCAAAGTTATCTTTAAATAATGGGTTAAAGAGTGGGGAAATAGGTTATATAGCAACAGGCATCAAAGAGCCAGATAAGGTGCAAGTTGGAGATACTATCAGTACCTCATTTGATGTTTTACCCTTGTCTGGTTATAAAATGGTTAAACCAATGGTATATGTGGGGCTTTATCCAATTGATCAGGATGAATTTCATGATATTAAGGAAGCTTTAGAAAAGTTTAGATTAAGTGATCCAGCTTTTACATATGAACTGGAACACTCAACTGCCTTAGGGGCTGGATTTAGATGTGGATTTTTAGGCTTGCTTCATGCAGAAGTAGTTCAAGAAAGATTATCAACAGAATTTGGGGCAGATCTTTTAGCCACAGCTCCTTCAGTTGAATATATGTTAGGTCAAGATTTGGTTCATAACCCATCAGATTTGCCTCAAGGAGAAGGCCTAAAAGATTTAAAAGAACCATGGGTTAGTTTAAAAATCTTTGTACCACAACAATTTATTGGATCTGTTATGGAACTAGTTCAAGATAAAAGAGGTAAATTTTTAAACATGCAGCATTTTGGAATACAAGTTGAGTTAATCTATGAAATGCCTCTTTCTGAAATGGTGACTGATTTTTATGATAAGTTAAAATCAGTTTCATCTGGATTTGCCTCTTTGGATTGGGAATTTATAGAGTTTAGAGAAGTCGATGCGGTAAGAGTTGATATTTTGGTGGGAGGAGAAAAGGTGGATGCTTTATCAGTAATTTTAGTCAGACAAAAAGCAGAAGGTGTTGGCAGGCAAATTGCCTTAAAGTTAAAAGAAGTTTTACCTAGACAAAATTTTGAGGTAGCAATACAAGCATCTATTGGAGGAAAAATAATAGCCCGGGAAACAGTCTCAGCTTTTAGAAAAGATGTCACAGCCAAATTATATGGTGGGGATAGAACCAGGAAAGATAAACTTTTGGAAAAACAAAAAAAGGGCAAGAAAAAGATGAAAATGGTAGGACGGGTAGAGATTCCCCAAGAAGCATTTTTAAGTATACTGAAAAGTTAATATAGTCGCTCGTCTGGGTCAAAAAGCACCTCTCGGCTAGTTAGTCTTGAATCATTAAGTATTTCTCTAGCCTCATTATGGGAAAAATTGTGATTTAGAGCTACACACAATTTTTCTAATTGCTTTTGTGACTTCAGACTTCGCTCCTTTAAATAAATTTGCTTTTAAATTTAAACAAGACAATAATAAATCCATGGGTAGTTTGAATATTAAAATTAATGATGATTTGGAGTTAAGGCAGTTGAGCTTAGGAGATGCGGAAGAGTTGTTTAGACTGACTGATGAAAATAGAAGTTATCTTAGAGAATGGCTGTCTTGGGTTGATAAAAGTCAATCAGTTGAAGATACTGAAAAATTTATTCAGTTAGGTTTAGAAGAATGGGAAAAAAGGATTGGGGTAGAATTTGGAATTTGGCATAAAGGTAAACCTGCTGGATGTATTGGTCTCCATGAGTTGAATCAACAAAACCATAAAACTGTAATTGGATATTGGTTAGCTGAAAAATTTCAGGGAAAAGGTATTATGACAGATAGTGTCAAAGCTTTGATAAATTATCTTTTTGATGAACTTAAATTAAACAGAATAGAAATCCATTGTGCAGTAGGAAATGAGAAAAGTTGTGCTATTCCTGAGAGATTAGGGTTTACTAACGAAGGAGTGATGAGAGAGGCAGAATGGCTAAATGATCATTATGTTGATTGGAATTTATATGCCCTGCTAGCAAGTGATTGGAATAAATCCTCTTGATAAACTTTTTGATTTGTGAGTACACTGGAAGTAGTATTTGAAAGGGGGTGATTTTTTTAATGAAAATGCTTCATATGGTAGCATTTACTCTGCTTATAATTGGTGGTTTGAATTGGGGTCTTTGGGCTTTATTTAATTTCAATTTGGTAAATACAGTTTTGGGTACTTGGCCATCAGTTGAGAAATTAGTCTATATTTTGGTTGGGGCATCAGCGGTTTATATTGCTGCTACCCACATGACTGATTGTAAAGCTTGTGCTAGTAAAAAGTGACGCTTTGCGTCATCCTGAGAAGCCATATAGGCGACGAAGGATCTAGTTATTATATAAATCTCGCTCCTTTTGGGGGCGAGATTTTTTGGTAGAATACTAGCATGAAGATCATTAAACCACCTAAATTATCTGTTGGAGACACAATTGGGATTGTTGCTTCATCTTTGCCTCTTTTGCCTTCATTTAAAGAAAACTATGAAAAGGGAAAAAGGGTGATTCAAGATTTAGGATTTGCAATTTATGAGGGGGAGACAATTGGGAAAATTAGGTGGTGGACAGCAGGCACCCCAAAAGAAGTAGCTGAGGATATAAATTCCATGTTTGCTGATAAAAATATTAAAGCCATTATGGCT
>CAYMUB010000033.1:0-5735 GCA_964393545.1 uncultured Gammaproteobacteria bacterium
GAAGATAAAACAAATAGAGAAAATCATGAACTCAACTCCCAGGAAATGTTTAGGATACTTGACACCATATGAGAGAATGGAACAGTTACAAAATGGTATTACCTAACTAATTAGTGGTGCACTTCCACCTAGAATGTACGAGGCTGTGAATTATACACGAAATTAGTCCTATAATCAATCAAGAGTTTTCATAATGGATTTGACATCGGATGTTTTTGTTCTATACTATTTTTGACCGCCCAATTTAAAATATGGCAAATAATGAAAATGAAATAGTTCTACCCAGAGGTCAAAGGTTTCAGGCAATTATTGGTTATAGAGATCCGGATAGAGTTCCTCCTCTTGTTGTGAGACAAACTAACACTTTAATTGGTCTCTTTTATCAGGGAGCGATACACAATCCAGACTTAGCAATAGATTATTTACATGACTACGCCCTTCGTTATTTGAACATGGCAGAAGAAGGAACTGATGCTGTTTACGACAGAACAGGTGTGGTTTGTGAATAGCTCGATGTAGAGGTTGTAGAAGCAGCTGATTTTGCCTATGTTACTTTTGCTCACTTACCGGATTTAGTAAAATCTCCATGGTTGCCAATGGGCTTTTCAAGAAGAGGTATGCTTAGGGTACCTGAAAATACAAGGCAATTTTGAGGAAGAGTTAGAGAATTAAAGATAGGAATCTGGCAGGTAGTGGGGGGAGAAATGGAGCCTCGAGCTACCCTTGAAGCAGTTCCTTCTCTTTTGAGAACATTTGGATTTTTTAAAGTTGGAGGAGAATTGCCTATAAAATTATCAGAAAATCAAAGAAAACAGGATGCAATCCAAAGAGAAAAGTTTAATGATCTGTTAGAAGGTATAGATATTTCTTTATAAAATAAAGTTGAGTTTAACCTCGGGGTTGCAAGCTAAAGTTGTAACAAAATTTCCCATAACTTCACGATCGTAAGGTTATTGTCCAGAGTGGAAAGAATTTTAGAAAAGGGGTATGCTGGAAGCATGTGGGGATTTTCTAAAAAAAGATTTTTTGTGACTTTGGGGTTAAGTGTGGTGGTGTGGTTGGTAAGTGGAATATTTCAAATGATTGTTCAACAAGATAGAACTCTAGGATTCTTTTCTTTTGGTGGGTCGTGCGAGATTACTGGTTATCCTATTGCTTTATGTATTTCAAGCAATGATGAAAGAAAGTTCTATTTGGTCTCTCTTATAAATATTACACTGTGGTTTTGGGGAATTCATTTACTTGGGAAATGGTTTAAGAAGTGAAGCATGGGGTGATGCAAAGGTGGTTAAGAGTCCCACAGCTGCCAGGGTAACTACTCCTCCAGAGGCTATTAATAATCCTCCTAAAATTTGTTTGACAGAATTTTCAGTATGATTAACAGCAGGAGGATTTTTCAATTCATCCAATACATGACTGACATTTATTTCATCAGAGATATGAGAGGGATTTTCAAAATTGACTCCTAAAATACCAGGTGAAGAAGAGATGGAATCATGAAACTGTTCATTAACACTGGGAATAACATTTGTTATGGTAGTGCTGGTAGATCCGGAAGTTGAAGAGTTAGTTGCTGAGATAGGAGTGGGGGTTGGGGTTGGAGTTGGGGTAGGTGCTGGAGCAATCTCTATAGTAATTGTCTGAGGAATTTCTTCATTGCCTGATTTATCAATTGATTTAAATTGGATGGTAGTTTTGCCAGATGTAGAAATTGTAAATGGCCCGCTATATGTTTGGACAGTCATCCCAGTGTCTAAACTGTATTCAATCCTTAATATTCCAGAGTTAGCATCATTTCCGGTTAGGGTAATAGTGACCGGACCGGTGTAAATTCCTGAGGAGTCCTTATTTCCAGAGATTTGAATAACAGTAGTGGGGGGTGTTTGGTCTAAAGCAGAAGATCCGGTTGTTTCAGAAGTGGAGTTAATATTTGTATTATCAGTTTTTGTAGCATCAGGATAGCTTGTCAGAATAGGGGTGGTATCTAAGCTGGGGTCTAAAATAAATTCTATTTTACCTATTTGAGGGATAAGAATATCTTTATAAAGAGTAGTTTTGGAAATTTTATCCTGTTTGTAAGTCCTGGTTTTAAGATTGGTTATTTTAGAACTGGTAGCAGGCTTTTTGCGGGTAGCTGTTACCCTGACTTTAGCAGATTTTTTCTTGACAAAAGCATGTTTGGTATTGCCAGAGGTTGTGCAGGTAACATCCGGGATATTTTCTTCTATTTCTCCTTTGTCATTTAACCCGCAATGGCGGTTTTGATCATCATATAAATCTAACTCTCCATCATCTAAAGAAAGCTGCTGGCCTTCCAGATCAATTTTTATACTTTTTACCTCAACAGGTAAGGAATTATCATCATTTAAAATATTTTTAACAACCAGCATGGCGCTGCCACTGCCGGAAACTAAATCAGAGTGTTTTTGTTCAACATAATAAAGGGTTGCTCCAGCAGTTAGATCCAGAGAATTACTTTTTAAGGAAGCGCTGTACAAAGGTACTGTGTCATCTCCATTAATATAAATCTCATCTGTTTTGGGGATTAAATTAATTGGCCAGGTAATCCACCAGGTCTCGTGAATCTGTCCTAAAGTAGGTTGGGCTGTTCCCACAATTTCATAAACTTTTGTGCCATTGGTTTGATTTAATAAAGGATCCATTGTGGTATGGAATTGTTCTCCCAATCCAAAAACCGTCATGTTATAGTTCAGGTTAGATAAAAGACTTTTAGTCTGATCATAATTTAAATCTGCGGTAACTTTGTTACTATCTATATCCTGATCGTCTCTAATGGGATAAGGAAAATCAGAATTAGAATTGTTATAAAAATCAAAGTATTTTGCTGAGGGGATTAATGAGTGTTGTGAGGGAAAATTTTGAATAACATCCTTAACTTCATTACCATTTATTCCAATGTTTATCAATTTAAAATACCATCGTCCAACTGGCTCACCATAAATCAGGGCTTTTAAACCACTAACAGCTCCTAAATGTGGTACTCCTAGTTCTATTAATTTATTGACCTTAGCAGCTTTTTGAGAATCTGAAATATAGAACCTGGCTATCAGTCCTCCCATGGAGTGGACTACCAGGTTGACTTTAGGTTGCCCGGAGGCAGTTTTTGCTTGTTCTATGAGATTATCTAAACTATCCTTATTGGTTCTTACATCTTTTCTCCAATCATAGGGAAAGATAAAAAAATTAGTTCCTTTCACATACCCCATTCCTGTAAAAAATGAATCAATATCTCCATACCCAAATGAAGTTAAATTACCTGTTAAGGCTAAATCTGCCTCAGAAGTTACCCCATCACTTTTTAATTTTAAAACATCAAAATAATCATCTTCCCCTAATTCAACTGCTTTATCCTGGTTAACCCAAATTTTTTCATTAGCTTCATAACCATGTTTATATGTACTGCCATGTCCATCAGGTTGCTCCCAAAAGATCTGCTGTGAAGCTTTTAACTCTGACCCGCCAATTCCTGGAATAAAAATTACAGGTAATTTTGGTGGTGGTGGAGGTGGAGTAGTATTAGTTAAAATAAAGTATAGATCTTCCTTGGGAGTATTAAAAACATTACAGCCATTATTCGCAGTTGGTGAATTCCAGACATACTTTGCTGCGTCACAAGAATTATTATTAAAAGCATATCTTAGTCCACCATCCGGAAAATAGTCTAAATTTGTTCCACTATAGGAAGAGGTTCCAAACAAAATAGTACCACTGCCAGAATTGCCAATGTTAGCATTAGAAATTCTGATTAAATATTTGTGTCCTGGAATAAAACTATAATTTGTACAGGAGAAATCAATAGTCACATCTTCATATCCAGCCGGCACCCCAGTGGTGTTAAAAGTTAAGCCTCTTAACCTGTCATTTGGATTACTACTGTTTGGAACACACCCCACTATAGGTGGATTATTATTTGATTTATCATAAATTCTGGAATTTTCAGCTGGATGGTCAAATTGATTTAAATTAGTTCTGGAGGTTGAAACTCTAAAAGTAAACTTTTCAGCTACCCCTGATAAATTACTCCCCAGTTCTTGTATAGCTTGCCAAACACTTAATTGATTTGAAAAAATCTGATCCTGGGTAGCAATAGTAACTGCATAAGCATCCTCTGAAAAGAAGAAAGATAAGTATACCCAGACAACTCCTGCAAGGATCTTGGGCAGTTTGTTCATTAGATGAAAGGCTTTTCAAATGCATTGTTGACCGTGAAAATGGAAGAAACAAGATACCTTTAAGATAACAAAGTGGTGTATACTAGCCCCAAATGTTTACCAATCAAAAATTCTTGAGCATACTTTTAATTTTATTTATTCTGGGTGGTGCAGGGTATTTTGCTTATTCCAAATTTACCCAAGATGTTACCCAAGCCTCAGCTACACCTTCTCCTTCCCCTCAAGCTTTGGATTTTTCTTTTAATAAAACCCCTAACCCTACTTCAATTCCAACCACTGGACAGCAAATTAAACAAGCCCAATCAACACCTCAGCCAACATCCCAGTCAACCCCGGTCCCAACAGAATTACCTCTGGCAAAGAATAAAAGACTGAATCAATTCCCGGGTATTTTAAAACCAGAGATTTTACAAAATAAAAAAGCTGTGATTCAAACTCAAAAAGGGATTATTCAATTGCAAATTTATCCTGAAGCTTCTATGGCTGCTTCTAATTTTATGATTTTAGCGGCTAATGGGTTTTATGACGGGTTAATTTTTCATAGAGTAGAGGATTGGGTGGTGCAAGGAGGAGATCCAGATGGGAGTGGAAGAGGAGGTCCAGGGTATCAGTTTCCAGATGAGCCAGTTACCAGAACCTATGTTAAAGGAGTACTGGCTATGGCAAATGCCGGGCCTAACACAAATGGCAGTCAGTTTTTTATACTAAAAACAGATTATGGTCTTCAGCCAAACTACACAATTTTTGGAGCTGTTATTTCCGGGATGGATATTGTGGAAAAAATAGCTCCAGGTGATGTAATGCAGAAAGTAGTTATCCAAAACTTACAATAATATATCCCAAAGGCATACAATATATTGTATATTGACACTTTATAATGTCAATATGTTATGGTATATTAGGATTTGTGAAATGTCCATTTTGTCAGAGTAGTTTACTTAAGGTGGTTGATAAAAGGTCGGTTGACAGCCGGGGTGAGATCAGGCGGAGACGGGAGTGTTTAAAATGCAGCAAACGCTTCACCACCTATGAAACTTTGGCTAAAGTTGAGGTGTCAGTGATCAAAAAAGATGGCAGAAGACAACCTTTTGACAGAGAAAAAATGGAAAGAGGTTTGATCAGAGCTTTGGAAAAAAGACCGGGGATTGACAAGGTCTCTTTGATACTTGATAGAATAGAGGGCCGCATTAGGGGTAAGAGATTGCAGGAAGTGCCATCACAGCAATTAGGTAAATGGATGCTTTCGGAACTGAAAAAATTGGATCCGATTGCCTACTTGCGGTTTGCCAGTGTGTACAGAACTTTTTCTGATCCAAAAGATTTTAGAAAAGAATTAGAAACACTATGAAAAATAAACCAACACTACAAGTTATTAGTACTCACAGAGTTAATGGGTTAAAAAAGACTAATGGGAAAGTACAAACAAATGGTCATGCCAATAGTTTAGATACCAACTCCCGTACTTTTGAAACCAGATTTACTCCCAGATATAAACAAATGCCGGAATTACCTGCAGGTTTACCAGAGCCAACTTTTTCGCAG
>CAYMUB010000034.1:0-3828 GCA_964393545.1 uncultured Gammaproteobacteria bacterium
TAAAGAATGTGGGCAGATCTGTCAGGTTATTTTTTCTCTCCAGTCAATCCGGTAAAGCTTCGCAACTGCTTAAAGACGGCAATGAAAAGACTTTAGAAAGTTTGCTCTTAATAGAAAAAGCTAATTCTGAAAAAGATTCCAAGAAGCGTCAAAGGTTAATAGACCTTTCTGCTAAAAATCTGGATCAGGTAGGAAGTGATTTTGACAGGGTTTCACAGACGTTAGATAAATTAGGGAAAAATCAACCTGTTGAGGCGTATCATTTAAAACAAGAAGCTTTTACATATAGCGGTTATTGGTTAAAACACCAGGTTCTTTTGCAAAAACAGGAAGATCAGCTAAGTGAGCAGGATTTCCTCACTATTGAGAAGGCACGGACTAAACATTTAGCAAGCATAGCTCATATTATTGTTTCATCACACTCTAATCCCTTAGTCTTTAGTACAGAACTTTCAGAACTCATTGCTCCTCAAGTAGGCAGTAATTATAGTAAACTCGCCACAATTGCTCTTCTGCGGGATTTAGAAAATAACGCAAAAGATTCTGACCAGAAGCCTCTCAGACAAGCTCAAACTCTATTGCAAAAAGGGGTAGAAATAAAGCTCTCCAAACTCTCCAAACCAGAACGTTTAAAGCTAGTTGAAAAATATATTGATTTTATCCACGGTAATCCTCTCCGACAATTCCAAGCCTATAATCAGCTCTCTAAAAGTTTTACATCTAAAGAAATGTTGGTACTGACATCTGCTTTTAAAGATAAAGCCGCCCAAAATTTTAAAGCTCACTTAAATTATTTGGATAATGAAGATATCCAAAAACAATTTGTTGATACACTTTTTAGTAGCTACCCGGTGGATTTAAGACTTTTATTTTATACAGAGATCCAGTTAAAAAGTCCCAAAGTTCTGGCAGCTGTAGCACCTGAAAAAGGTAGTCAAAAAGATACTCAACTGACTAGATTACAACAGGTAAAAACTATCCTCGGTACTCAAATTTGTCAAAACTATGGCCAAAATCCGGAGAAGCTGGCACAGACCCGCTTTTATACCAAAGCTATCAAGCAACCTGATGTTTTAGACTTAAAAGTGGCTGAATTTTTAAACCAGTCTATTCAAAACTGTAATGCAAAAAGCCCCAAGTCTTTGGAATTAGTGACCGCTTTACAAGCAAAAATAAACACCAATTTCGCTGCAGAAGCAAAAAAATCAACGCCAGCTAATAAATTACCAACTCAAAATCAGGCCCTTCAGATACTAAAGGAAGAAAATATCCAAGTAAAGCCGGGTGATGAGCAGAAAGTGGCAGAAGAAATCATTGAGGAAACGCAGAACATTCAGGATTCAATTTCAGAAGATACTACTGCACTGGAAAAAGAAGTAGCCGCAGTTATAGAAACTGTTACCATTCCGATAGGTGGTGTAACTAACCAAACTCAAACAATAACTGATGAGGTAGAGGTGATTATAGAAGAAGCTATAACCTCCGTTGAACCCACTGAGGAGGATATTGTCCAGAAAGAAGAAGAGATTATTGAACAAATAGAAGATGCCGCCGCAAGCGGAGAAACTAGTCCGTTAGTGGAAGAACTTCCTGAACAAATCCAGGAAGAAATCAGCCAGGAAACAGGAGTACCGCTACCATCTCCAACTCCGCTTCCATCAACCACAGTATCCCCAACCACTGCACCAATATCTTCACCAGCACCTCTGCCTACAGTTGAAGCAACACCGGCTCCAACTACAGAACCTGTACCTACTGATGAACCTACTTTAATAGAAACTGTGATTGAGATAGCCTCTGAAACTGCACCAGCGTCAGCACCTGAATCTACACCTCCGCCTACAACAGTTGCTGCGCCTTCACTCTGAAAATAATTATCTGTGTACCAATCTTTGTAAGTCTGAATTAAATCTGCTAGAATTTGATCTAATATAATGAAATCATCATTCACCAGAGAGCAACTCTTTAAAAAGTGAAAAGAGGTTTGTGTACTTTATTGTACATTTTTTAGGCCAAATGTATAAGCAAACTCTGAATTTAGACCGTCAGACAGGAATAATTCAAAGAATTCCCGCAGTCTCCTGAGTTGTCCCGTACTTTAAATATGAGAGGTAAGGGGTTGTTGTAACAATCTAATCTGATTTAAAGCACGTACTAAGATACAATAGTGGTATGTTAAGGATACGTACTACTAAAACTGCCTCAGGGAAAACTGCTGTTCAGGCTGTTAGAAGAGATCATCAGAAAACAATTGTTGTTAAGCATTTTGGGAGTGCTGACAACAATTCTGAACTTAAGAAGCTGCATGTCTTGGCTGATCAATACATCATCAGAGCTTCCCAAACCAAACCTTTGTTCCCTGAATTGTTTACTCCCCCAAAAGAACATCTCATCTCTTTAGACCGTTTAAAAATCACCAGTCCATACCACCATTTTGCCTATGAAACGTTGTCTTTCTTCTACAAGAGGAATGGATTCAACAAGCTTAAGGACAAACTCTTACAAGATTTATCAATTATCCGGATTACCGAACCTGCCTCTAAAATCAGATCACTAGCTCTGCTAAAAGAATATTTTGATATTACCTATGGTCATACTACTTTGTATCAAGGACTTAAGGATATTCAGCAAAAGAAAGATGAAATTGAGACAGTAGCGGTTGAATATGCCAAAAAACATCTGTCTTTTGATTTCTCTCTCCTTTTTTATGATGTGACTACCCTCTACTTTGAAACACATAAGGAAGATGAAGATTTAACAGATGATCAGGGCAAAGTTGTTGAAGAGGGGCTACGGAAGAATGGTTTCTCTAAAGATCACAAATCAAACCAGCCTCAAATACTGGTAGGCCTGCTTGTTACCAAAGAAGGATACCCTGTAGCGGTTGAGATGTTTCCGGGCAAAACTTTTGAAGGCAAAACCATGATTCCCGTTATCTTAAAGGTAAAGGAAAAATACCGGATTAAAAACTTAACCGTTGTGGCGGATGCAGCCATGCTCTCCTTTGTCAATATGCAAGAGCTTGAAAAGCATGACCTATCCTACATAGTTGGCGCAAGAATGGGTAGTGTAGCTGACAAGTTGATGAAGGAAATATCGCAGGCTTTAAACAAGACTGAAGAGATCTTTTACAAACTTAAGACTCCTCATGGGATATTAATCTGTGATTATTCCAAAAAGAGGGCGTCAAAGGACAAATCTGACCGGGAAAAACAGATCAGGAGGGCACTGCGTCAGATAGAGCAAGGTGATCCTGTGCTTTTTAAATACCCATTTCTTAAAGCAGAAAAGAAACCAATTTTGAAATTAAATACCAAGCTCATTGAAAAAGATGAGCTACTGGATGGAATTAAGGGATACTACACTAATGTTACAGATATACCCGAGTCTCTGATTGTTTCCCGCTACAAAGACCTCTGGCATGTTGAGAAAGCATTTAGAATTGCCAAATCAGATCTTGAAGCCAGACCAATGTTTCATCATCAAAGAGTTACTATTGAGGCTCATATGATAATAGTTTTTGTCTCTCTTTGTATTGTTAAATCAATTGAACTGATAAGTGGTATATCAATTAAAAGAGTAAAAGATCAGATCTGGAAAATATTGGATGTCACCATGGAAGATACTTTAACTAAGCAGAAATTTGTCAAAAGGATGGATACATCAACAAATGAAATAGCCGAGCTTGTGGAAAACTTAAAGAGAAGGAATCATAGCACGTACTAAGCGGGACAACTCAGGACACAGATATATAAATTGAGTTTAGGGGATTGCATCAGATCCCATCCATCCTATCCATGTTGTTCCACCATGCTTGTTATCCCAGAT
>CAYMUB010000035.1:0-12940 GCA_964393545.1 uncultured Gammaproteobacteria bacterium
CCATAAACCAATTAAAGCAAAAGTAATAAACAAGCTGATATATAGCTTTATTCTAGAACCCTTTGCCCATTTTAAAGCTAGCGGATAATATAAATAGTCTCTAATCCAATTAGATAGGGTTATGTGCCATCTTGTCCAAAACTCTCTAATTGAAGAAGAAATATAAGGATAATTGAAGTTTTCTGGAAATTTAAATCCAAACATGGCAGCCAATCCAATTGCCATATCAGTATAACCGGAGAAATCAAAATATAGTTGTAAAGTAAAACAAATAATTCCTAGCCAGGCAATTTCGCTGCTCATGTTTTGTGGTGGAATGTTAAAAATCTGGTCGACAACCGTTCCCAAGGTATCAGCAATTAACACCTTTTTTGCCAAGCCGGATATAAATCTTGTAATTCCATAACTAAAATCAGTCAAGGTATGTAATCGATCGTCCAGAAAATTTGAAATTTCACCATATCTGACTATTGGCCCAGCAATTAAATGTGGAAAAAGTAGAAAATATAAGCTTAACTTGAAAAGGTTTTTACAGGGTTTAATTTTTTCTTTATAAACATCAAATAAGTATGAAAGAGCATGAAAAGTATAGAAAGATAAGGCCAATGGGATTGCAATTACCGGTAATTGTATTGGTGGAAAATTAAGAGAAGTTATAAAAGGGTTAAGAATGCTTTCACCAAAAAAACCTAAATATTTATAATAGAATAATAGTCCCAAGTTCACAATTAAGCCAAGTGTTAAAAAAAATCCCCTTTTATTTTTTGATGATGAAATAAAAAGAGCAATAAAAAAATTTATAACAATTGAAGAAAAAAGTACTAATATAAAATCAGGAGATGAAAGAAGATAGAGCAATATACTAAAAGACAAGAGAATTATATTTTTAAAAATTTTTGGAGACAAAAAATAAATTATTAGGATTACCGGTAAAAAAAACGAGAGAAAGAGATTCGCACTAAATAACATATATTAAAATTATTATACAAATGTCATCATTTAATTTCTACATTCACCCCTGATTCATATTTTTTTGGATTTTCTACTATATCTAAACTTAGGTCTGCAATATCAATGGGATGAATTAATTTTCCACCCTTTCTTTTATTTCTCTCCATATCAATAAGTTTATCTGGAAAAACCTTGATTAAACTTGTATCCACGAAACTTGGTGAAATCCCAAATACAGAGATATTAAATGGTTTAAGTTCCATAGCTAAACATTTAGTAAAACCAAGCAAGCCATACTTAGCACTAATATATGAGGACAATCTTGTAGATACAGGCCCAGATACCAATGCACTTAAAATATTAATTATTATACCGCTTGATTTAAGCTTCATTATAGGAACAATTGCCCTGGCAATATTTATTCCACCTATTAAAATAGTCTCTATATCTTCCCTAAATTCTTTTACTGATAAATTCTCAACTGTTTTTAATTTTAATGGAGGAGTCACAGAATTTATTACAATATCGATCCCCTTTTCCCTTTTTAATATGGATGAAATTACATTTTTTATATCTTTATTTATAGTAACATCACAATGGAGAATGTTTACATTTTGACTCTTTCCTTTTTTTTTATATGAAGTCAAATAAACAGTTATCCCCTTTTTTTTAAATACGGAACAAATAGCCTGACCAATACCGCCACTTCCTCCAAAAATTAATGCAACCTGTCTCATTCCAAAACCCTTACCTTTGCATGTCCTCTGATGAAAACTTCTCCCTTAACAAAAACTTCTGTTTTTATATTTAATATCTTCAAAGTTTCAACTTTGTTTATCACAGTTCCTTTAACCATAAATTTTTGATTTGGATAAACAGGTTTTATAAATTCAATTTCCTGGCTTAAGTATAAACAATTCTTACCTGGACAATGCATACCTACTAGTGTAGAAAATAAACCCCCCATTAGCATACCATGAACAATATTTTGTTTAAAGATTTTCTGAGTGTGAGCAGGATTAATATGCAACGGGTTAAAATCACCTATAAGGTGTGCAAAAACTAAGATATCATCATTAGAAAAAGATCTCTTAAAGCTATATTTGGAGCCAATTTTTATTTCTGAAAAGGGAAGATTAGATGGACTCGGGAATTTATAATTCATCCGGTTTAACTCCATGTTTTACAAGAGCTTTTTTAATTTCTCCAACTGTCTTAACATTAATCACCTCATCCACAGTAAAACTTATTTTAAACTCCTGTTCTAGCTCAGAAACAAGCATCAATCCGTTAAATGAGTCCCAGTTAGCAATACTATCAGGAGAACTCTCGTCATTAATATCTTTTTCTTTAACTCCTAAAACTTTGGATAAAATTTTTTCCAGTTTAGCCATACTATTTAACAATTTCCTTTTCCCATATTTCTATCTCACCAATTTTATTAGTTAGTTTAAAGTTATTATTTTTATAAAAACCTTCTGCTGGAGCATTTTTTTCTGTCTTTATAAATTCTCCTATTAATTTTCGAACTTTTTGTTTTTTGGCTTCAGTAATTAAATGCAAGAGGATTGATTCCTCAACTTTTCTTCCCAAAACCCGACAACTCATTAAAAAACTATCAATTATCCATTCTAGGCCTTTCCGACGAATAATTACTACTCCAGTTAAACCATAATCTCCAAATTTATCAATTACCTTAGCTGAAAGTACTAAATATTCATTACTAGAGGCAAATCTGCTGATATCATTTTCTAGATATCTTCTGGTTGTCATATTGAATTGATTGGTCTTTTGGCTTAACTGAGATATTCTTGGAATATTAAATTCATTTGCCTGTTCAATTTCAATATTTACTTGTAAACTCTTGACAAATTCATCGATGTTAGAAACATTTTTTTCAAGCTCTTGTCTTTTCTTCTCCCTGATGTACATCTCCCCCCTATTTTTATCTTCCTCTGTGATCTGCAGAGCATTAAAATCATTTAAGTTAAGTAAGGTATCCAAATAGAGAGATTTATCTTCGGGTAAATCAATAACTACTACCTTATTTAAATGCTTGCGGATCATATCTCTGTTGAATGGATCATCATCAAGAAACACAAAGCTATCTAGTCCAATATTTAACTCTTTTGCAATTGATTTCATATTTGTAACCTTATCTTGCCAATTTGCTTGAATTGCGGAAAAATGCTCCTCTTTGAGTACCATATATGGATGTGTTTTTAACACCTGCAAAACCTCCGTCAAATTATTCCTACTGTTGATAGCAAGTATTACACCTCTTTGATGAAGAGACAGTAAATATTTTTGAAATTCCCAATAAGATCTACCTTCTGGAGTAGGTCCTAATTGAATACCAGAAGTCCCAACTTCTCCCAAAATCCCTCCCCAAAGAGTGTTATCCAAATCTAAAACAAGACATTTTTTAGTTAACGAAACCAAGGGCTTTATGTAACCTAAATATTCATCACAAAGTTCACTCAAATAATTTGCAGGTAATCTCATATCAGCCAAATAATACATTTTATAATCTATGGTATTTCTACTTCCCCTTTTTGAACAAAAGCTGTCATAGTCAAAAATCAAAAGATTGGGATCATCAATACTCATTTTCGATAGATTTTTATTAAGCTGTCTTATCGAATCCTGAAAACCAAACTCCTGTTTATTTTCTAATAATCCCAAAGGTGAATGATTGGGAATATTAAAATTGTGAATTATTATTTTGGCTTTTGAATTATTTTTTAATTTAAGAATTAGATTTTTAATTTCATCAAATTTATTATTTATAAATTTTCTTCTTTTGATTGTTGTAAGTTGATAAGGATTCAACCAATAGTCTCCGAAAAAACTTATCGAGTCAATCATTAAAATTATCAAGTCAGAATCGAATTCATATAATTTACTTTTTGAATCAAATATTTCTTGATTATATTGATTATAAGGAGCTTGATATATTTTTGATCCAATTTCTTGTTTAAAACATTGTACAAATAAAATTTCATCTAACCCCTTTATTGTGAAACTAGAAAGTAGAGCTATATTCAGATTTTTTTTGAACTTTTTTTCCTTGCTAATTAGAGATTTGTAGAGGGTTCTATAATCGGAAAAGGTAAGCATAAGCAAGATGTTACTATTTATTAATTAAGATTGCCACACCTACTGCTCTTTCGATTTCATTGGAAAGACTAATTAAAACCTGATATTTTTTTGCTTTGTCCCAAACCAATCTTACTCTTGGAGCCCCCGAAGAATCATTAATAATTTCAATTTCCTTATAGCTGGGGATTGCATTATCAATCAAACTAAATGCCTTGATAACTGCCTCCTTACCAGCATATTTTGTGGCTAAACTTGAAGCTATATTTTTTTTGGAAAAACAATAATCAAGCTCGGAAATGGTAAAAATTCTGTTCAAGAAGTTATTTTCTCTGCTAAGTTTTAAATTCTTAAACCTACTAATATTTTCTATATCGATTCCAATCCCTAGAATTTGATTTTTTTTCATTTTACTTAAATAATTATATAGTTTTTTTAATTCATTTCCTATATCATACTATTATGGAATTAGTAAAGCTTATTTTTATTTTTCTACTTATAACAATAGCGGGAGTATCAATTTCTAAAAGAATTTTTCAGGTTCCTAATAGAATATTTTTACTTGGATCTGGAATGTTACTTGGCCCTCTTGGATTACTTTTGACTGCAGGAATTACTTCTTATTTTTTTAAAGGCTTCACAGCACTAACGGTAGTTTTTTTCTCTTATATAATATTTGCGATTTACTGGGGCAATTATCCTTTTAAACTTAAGTATATTCACTTCTTTAACTTTAGGCTTCTCAACAAATCTAATATTCTACTTACCCTGTTACTTTTTTTCTATATTTATTTATTCTTTCTAATTTCCTCTACTTTTGATTTGGGTGGTGATGCGGAAGTTTATTTTGGCATCATAACATCTTTTGCAAGAGGCAATTACCCTTCATATCTTCCCTGGCAACCTCAATTTCTATCCTCGTATCATATGGGGGTTTTTATTGTTGAAGGAGTCATTTACGGCATTACTCAATTATCAATTTATAGCATCCATAGCTTTTTTTCAGCTTATATAATCTCTGCTCTTTTCTTACTTATTACCGGTATAACTAAGAAGATGTGCAACTCTGTGGTTTCTATTATTCCAGCAATTTTTGGAATTATTATGTTCGGAATTCCAATTATTTTGATAGGGGGTTATGGTCAGTTTTTTTCTAACTTATCACAATTAAGAAATTATCCGCAGTATGCAGATTTTATGGGTTCGCTGGCATCAGGCACTTGTGATTTTTTTGGCCACATATATAGAAATTTCTATCCTTTTTCTTTGGCAACTTTTATTTTATCCTTATATTCCCTGTCTTTATATCAATGGAAGAGTATAAATAAAAAATATACTCTTGCAACTCTTCTTTTAGTTTTAACTATATCTATTGATGAATCATTTTTTCTACCAGAAATGTTTATGGTAGGTATTTACTTCTTGATAGATTTTCGAAAACATTCTTTAAATAAAACTCTAAAATTATTTTTTTTACTTTTTATAATTTTTATTTCTTTATTCTTTTTAATCCAAAATTCCTTAAGGGATGCGATACTTAATCCCTCTTTGGAAAGTACCCGATTCAAATTCATTATTCCCGGTAATGCAGTAAAGAGCAACTACCCTAGAAAATTTACGTTGATCCCCGGAGATCAGGAGTATATGCAGTATTTTAACCAGCTAGAAGAGGAGCATCCAGGAAAATCAACAATTGGATATGTGCCCTTGAAATATTTCTGGAAAAATCTGGATCAACTTAAATCACAACCTAAACATGCTGGAAACACTGTATGGATACTTCCAAATATATTACTTACAACAATCATTACGCTAGTTTTATCTTTACTTACAAGATCAACGATGGGGATTTTATTTTCAATATCAGCTCTTATTACTCTACTATCTAGTCTTTTTACTGTTTATACCTTTTTTCCACCTACTTCAATTCGTTTTATTCATCAATCATCGCAACTTTTAAGTTTAGCTCTTGGATTTGTATTTATAAATCTATGGTGTAGGAAAGATAATAAATTTTTCAAAATTGGACTACTTTTATTAATTTTAAGTTTGTTTGGTCCCCATATTATAAGTTCCAATGCTCGTCTTATTAGTTTTTATGTTGCAAATTCTTCAAAAAATTACTTTGGTCCTCCTTCTTTAGCATATAGATTTACACTTGAAAATATTAGAAAACTAATACCATACAATACACAGATTGCCTTTCTTTATAACTTCCCTTTAGGAGATAAGTCTATGGGGATGGTTGCTGAAGCAATGTCCCGCTTTGGATTCTTCGTTCCAGTTGCACCCCCTGATGTTAAAGTGGTAAGTCCTGAGGCAGCTTCAGAATGGCTTGATGTTACCTTAAGTCTTAATCCTCCCACACTTAAGCAGCTCGGAATAGAGTATGTGTTCATTCAATATCCAGCAGATAAAAGATTGGTAAATTACGGGGTTGATCTTTTAAATCCTAATTTTTTCAAACCAATCTATGAGGACCAATTCGGTATCCTCTACAAAGTTACCCTCGTCTACTTAAATCTACCTAATCAACCTTTTTCACTAGATTCTTTTATGGATTCTGTACCTAAAGGAAAAACAATCTATTTAGATACATTCGATCTTGTAGAACTTCGCCGAGGATTAGTTTTACGTTTAGCAAAAAAAGACAATCTAATTGGACCGGGCTTTTCAGCTGGAGGCGATTATTTTCTATATATTGAAACTTTTCTTCCTTTCACTTATATTTGTGAAGCACCATATCTTCCTAAATGCTCTGTGAATGTAACTAAGGAATTTGAACCTTTAGATTATATTATTACTAAGCCTGATAAGAACATCAAGCAAATCTCTAATGATAATTTTACTAAGGTCAGGGAAACACCACTAGTTGTATTATGGAAAAGAAATTAATAAGAAACAGGCTATATAAAATTTGGGACCAGGTCCCAAAAGATTACTACCAAAAAGGAGTTAAGAGAAACATTTTACAAAAAATTTGGCATAAGAATAAGATCAGACATGCAATAGAAATAATTAAAAATATCTCTTTTAATAAATGCTTAGACGTGGGCAGTGCTAGCGGATATATGATATCTGAAATTTCTAGGGCACACCCACACTCACAATATTTTGGTGTTGATGTTTATGATAAGGCAATTAAATATGCAAAGATTAAATACCCTCATATAAAATTTTACTTAGCACCTGCAGAAAAAATGCCTTTTAAAAAAACCTGTTTTGATCTAATACTAAGCTACGAAACTATTGAACATGTTGAGGATCCCAAAAGATTTTTATTGGAGATAAAAAGAGTTTTAAAAAAGGATGGTACATTTATATTAGCTATGGATTCTGGCAACTTACTATTTAGAATTGTGTGGTATTTTTGGGAAAATACGACGGGGAAGGTTTGGCAAGGGGCACATCTAAATGCCTTTCATCACTCAGAACTAGAAGAATTAGTTAAGAGTTTAGGCCTTAAAATCCAAAAAAGGATTTTCACACATTTTGGAATGGAAGTTATTCTATTACTAAAGAAGTAAAAGTTCTGCCCTTACTTGTTCTGTTATACTCTTAAATGTTTTGTTTTCTATTTTATAACCATAAACATTTAATAGTGAATTATTTTTAGAAACTCCAGATTTAATTTGATCCTGAAACTTTTTTATTAACATCTTTTTTTCGTCAACTACATAAGGTATCAAATTATCTTTCCAGGTACCAGAAAAAACAGCGATCTTAAACGCCATACCAAATACTGTAGACTGTTCAACTGAACCATCATCAGATTCAATATATATTATTGTTAAGTTTTCAATAGGTTTCGGGAAATCTTTTTTAAGTTGTGAGTCAACAGTTGCTATATATGCGGAATCCCGACCTTTATCCAACCAACTGAAATAGAGCGTTCTTACTGCAAATGTATGTGTCAAAATAAGAATTATCATTACTGGAAATATTATCTTTTCTGAAATTAAACCCTTTTCTAAATTACTTATCATAAATACATATAGCCAAATGCAAAAAGATACAAAGATTAGAAATAAATAACGATGAGAAGAACCGATAAAACTTGTCGGTCCATAATACCAAATAGCAATGAGAAAAATTATCAAGTTGCATAAAAACAGAAACCCCCAATTTAGTTTTGTTTTATTTTCTTTAGAAAAAATTTTGATTAAAGAATAGATGAAAACGGATATGATAGATGCACCAAGTAAGATATTCAGATTTTGGTTTGTTATTAGTACATCTGGTACAACCAATGCTCCAAACCAAAATAAAAACGCTTTTAAAGTTAATGCGTGATCAACAGATACACTCTGAAAAAATTTGGCTATAGACCAATCTCCGTAAGAATAAAACTTAAATGGTGAACCAAATAAGCCTGCTGCCCATAACAACAATAGTAAGACTGCAAATATAGTTATCTTTATCAAAACCAACCTTCTGCTAAAGCCGTTTTTCTCTTTTAAGTAGAGATATACATCAAAAAAAGGTATCACAAAAATTATCGGAAATAACCTAACGGTTCCTGTAATCATAGCTATTAATATATAAATCATAAAAAAAACTAAACTTTTTGTAGTAGGCTTACTAAAAAACCTTACCTGGAAAAGCATACTAAGAAGAAAAAAAACTGTTGCCAGATAAATACTCATATAGTGAATCCAATCAGTGTTTTGAAGCCCTGTAAAACCAACCAACAAAAAAACGGATATGCTAAAACTTAGTATTCTTTTTTTAACAGTTGTGATTTTATGCGATGTAGGAATTTCTAAACATAAAAGATACATTGCAAAGGCAGCAAAAATTCTAAAAGATAACGATGCAAGAAAATATAACCAATAATGTGTTCCAAATATTTGATATAAGCCACCAACAAGTAATATTCCAAAGCCATAAGGCGCAAGATAAGTAAATGGCCCCGGAAGAGGTGAGAAATGAGCATCCCTTAAAGTATGAGTGTGGTATTGATAAACATCAATCCATTCATCCCCGTATATGCTCATTTGAAGGCTGGGATAATGTATTAAAAACCCAATTAACACCAAAAATGCAAGTATAACCCAGTTCTTCATTATCTAAAGAATATCATACTTAAAACCTGGTAACACCATTACGATACTTTGTAATATACTATTGCTATGAACGGAGAAGAACAATCAGGCCTAGCCCGAATTAAGCCTGATGAGCCAACAACAGAGGCAGAGAGATTATATTACGATCAATTTCTTGAGGCTCAAGAAATGGTCTTAAGTGACAGACCAACCGAGTCGGTTGATGCTGCTTTATTTTTTGGCCGCTCCTGGTTTGATGCCGAAAAATGGGGAGTATATCAATTGATGAAAGATTTTTATGATCATGAGGTGGTTAAGTATATCGTTCTCTATGGTTCGGAAGGACAAAGATTCGGGGATACTATTCCGAATGTGGTGGGACCAGGCAAAAGATTTGCAAGAGACCGTCTTGTCAAAATGGGTGTACCTAATGAAAGTATTCTTGATAGTAAATTAGAAGATTCAAGAAAAAACAATACTTTAGAAGAAGGAAAAGGAATGATAAACTTAGTTAAAGCACATGGGTGGAATAGGGTAGTGGCCGTGGCAAATCCGCATCAATTATTACGTGCTACACTTGGACTTGTTAAAATAATAAATAACCCAGCCGAAACAACTATTGACCTTTGGACAGCAGCACCTCTTAATACAGATTGGAACAAGCGGGTGAGGGGTGCACAAGGAGAACATTTAGGTCTCAGGTCTGATCATATAACTCTAGAAAATAAAAGAATTCCAATATATCAGGATAAAGGTGATATTGCTTCTTTTGAGGAGTACTTTGCATATAGAGAAAGCCGCGGGGTAGGCAGAGGTACAGGTTAAGGTTTATCTTTATACTATTTTAGGCTCTGGAATTGGAATAATAAATTTTCCACCTGCTTGCTTAAACCACTTTTCTTTAACTTCCATAATATTTTTTGCATAATTCCATGCTGTAATTACAATATAATCCGGCTTTTTTTCTTTTAAAGTCTCGGCAGAAACTATTGGAATATGGGTACCTGGTGTAAATTTACCCTGTTTTGAAGGAGCATCATCAATTATATAATCAATTACATCTGATCCGATATTACAATACTGTAAAAGTGTAGTGGCTTTTGCAGATGCACCATATGCAACAATTTTCTTACCTTTTTTCTTTAAATCCCAAAGCATTTTTGTTAACTTTTTTTTAACAACTGGTGGCCTTTTAGCAAATTTCTGATAAGTAGACAATTTACCTAGTCCCTGCTTTTTTTCATTTTCCAAAAATTGATTAACAGCTTTATCTATTGGAAAGAGAGTTGGAGAATGTGCAGCAAAAACCATAATTGCACCACCATGCGTATCAGTATGTACGACATCTATAATCTCCATACCATGCATCTTGAGTAAATATTGCAATGGCTTAACGCCATGGAAACAAATGTGTTCATGATAAGTATTATCAAATTCATTATGGGTCAGTAAATCCAAAACATACTGTACCTCAAATACAAAAATACCTTTATCATCTAATAACTCTTTCACACCTTCAAAGATATCGTGCAAAGAATCAGTATGTGCCAAAGTATTATTTGAGGTAATAATTCCAGCTTTTCCATATTTCTTTATCAATTCACCAACTTTACCTTTCCCAAAAAAATCTGCAATTGTTTCAATGCCCTGTTTATTTGCAATTTTGGCAATATTTTTTGCCGGATCTATTCCTAAAACTCTAGCTCCCAGCTTTTTAAAAGGCTTTAGTAAAACCCCATCATTACTTCCAATATCTACAACCAACTGCTTTGCTTGATAAGGAAAACGGTGAAAAACTTCTTGTGCATAATCTTCAAAATGTTTAACAAGCATAGGTGAAGTTGAAGAAAAATAAGCATAGTTACTATATATATAACTTCTATTCACTATATGTAATAATTGTGCCAAATTACAGTTATTGCAAAAGTAAACCTCTAAAGGAGCTTTAAATTCCTTCTCTTTTAACTGAGCTTTAGTTAAATATGAGTTGGCAGGTACTGCTCTACCCAAAGATAAATACTTAGTTAAGTTTGTGTTTCCACAAATAAGACAGCTTTTACTTTTGAAATATTTCTTAGCCTTAGGCAATTTTGTATTTTTTGACATACTTTATATAATCGACCATCCCTTTTTCTATATCCATCTTGGGATACCAACCAATCATCTTCCTTGCTTTTTTATTATCCATTAGTCCTCGGCGGGGCCTATCATTTAATTCTCTTGTTTCATAATCAAAAGTAAAGTATTTTTGTAACATTTCAACAAATCTAACCAAACTAATTACCTGATTACCGCTGATATGAAAGGTCTCCTGTGGCGGAGCTTTTAAAGCTACATCCGCAATACCGGCCACCAGATCCTTAACATAGATAAAGTGCATAACTATACCCTTATTAACCCAAAATTTCTCACCATTGATTATTTTATTTAATATAATATTGCTTGCTCTCCCATTCATATCTCCAAAACCAAATATGTTAGCTGTTCTGACAATATTCCAATTTTTAAGTTCTGCTTTAGTGATAAATTCCCCGCTTGCCTTCATAATCCCATAAGGAGTTTTGGGAATAAGAGGAAACTCTTCATCCATCACCTCATCACAGTCCCCATACGCAGCAATCGAGGACATATAAACGAATTTTTTGACTGGGTTATCTTTGATAGCTTCAACTATCCTATAAGTTAACCCGACATCTTCTGTAAGCTGCGCTAGACTGATATCAAAATCGTTTATTTTTTCGATAGGTATCCCAGCTAGGTGAATTACAATATCAGGCTTTTCTTGTTTTAAGATTTTTTCTACTCCATCTTCAAATTTAAGTTTATAAATTTTGGCACCCATTAATAATTTTTCTTTTTTAAATTTATCAATAATGTTTTTTGTTTTTTTATCCCAGCTTGAATAGTAAATAAATGGATCAATAATAACAACCTTATGCCCTCGGGTAATTAATTCCCGAGTAAGCCATGAGCCCACAAAACCTCCCCCTCCAATTATTAAACACTTCATAAGTTTTCCAATCCTATCATATTGTTAATATTAATATATTGCTTACAAATTTTCATTTACTCAGTTTTGTGAGATAATCCACAATTTCATTTTTTTCATCGATAAACTGTTTATCCCTAATCTTATACGCATAGAAATGATCCAAGTCAAATTCCATATCTTGAAAATATGCTACCCCACTGGAGATACAATATGCATTAGCTTTTAACTTGATACTGTTTCCCGTTTTATTTACTAGCTCTAATAGTCGTTCTTTCTCAAAATGATAGAAAATTGATCGACAATTAGAGTTTTTATTTGTTCCCAAGTGATAATTTGTCCAATTATTAAATGTTGATAAAACACTCACCTCGTAAAATCTAAATTTCGATCTTTCTTCTGATAAATCAAAAAAGAATAAAGCAGGTTCTACCAAAAATCCTCTGACTTGTTTTAATAAGTTTTCCTGAACTATTATCTGATCAGATGCTTTCCATCCAGTTAATTCATCTATAAAATAGCTATTAATTTCGTTTTTGCTAACCCAAAAAAAAGATAGTATTAGTAAGCTTACAGTAATATAAGATCCTTTTCTCACCATCAATCCTAGCGTTTGATAAACAAATGAAGCTATCAAGGTTTTATGGAGATCGCATCCTCTTTTCTTGTAAAATACTTTCCGCTTTAAAAAGTACAATTTAGTTCCCAAAAAAGAACTTCATAGGTTCTAAAACGAAGTGCACCACTTCAGGTAAAATCTAACCTGGAGAGGAGGTGCATTTAATTGAATAAATACAAACACTTAAGCTTGGAGGAGCGGGAAAAATATTATGCTTTGAAAGAGCAAGGATTATCT
>CAYMUB010000036.1:0-7721 GCA_964393545.1 uncultured Gammaproteobacteria bacterium
AAATATTATCAAAAGAGACCCTGATGATAATAAAATTCTAGAATGTGCAGTTTCTGGAAAAGCAGATCTAATAGTCACTCTTGATCAAGATTTAATCAAATTAAAGAGCTTTAAAGGAATTGGTATTATTCATCCTAAAACTTTATCCTGGACATTACCAGAGTATTTAAAGAAAAAATCATAAATCCCCCCACCCAGTCGGGATTGGGTGCCGAAGAGAGGGATCGAACCTCCACCCTCTTACGAGGACAAACTTCTGAGGCTTGCGCGTATACCAGTTCCGCCACTTCGGCATTGGTGTATTGTATAATAATTGGAATGACTGTAACAGCTACTATTAAAAAATACCCCTATCAGCAAAAAATAGTTACTTTTGGGGGAGGGACCGGGCACTTTTCTTTGCTTAGAGGTTTGGTGGAATTAAACCAGCCGGATTTAATTTCTGCTGTGGTGGGAACTTGGGATAGCGGAGGATCATCTGGCAGGTTAAGAACTGAACTGGGAATATTACCCCCTGGTGACATCAGGCAATGCTTGCTGGCTTTAATGGAAGACCCTAAACAAAGACAGGTAGCTCAAAAGTTATTTGATGACAGGCTGGAAGAAATCTCAGGACCCTTAAAAGGACATAGTTTGGGAAACTTAATTAGTGCCAGATTAGACCGTATTTACAAAGGCGCAGACCGGGGAACAGAGGCTGAAAGGCTGTTATTTAGAATTAGAGCCAGAGTTTTACCTGTTAGTTTATCTGATTTGCATTTGATTGCTAAACTTGAGGGTGGAGCAGAAATTGAAGGGGAAACCAATATAGATTTAAGAGCAGAAAGTAAAACCTATGATCCAAAGCACAAGATTATGAGAATTTACTTTGACACTAATGCAGACCCTAACCCAGAAGTAATTCAAGCCATAAATGAAGCTGATAAGATTGTTTTTTCTGCAGGGGACTTATTTACTTCAGTTTTACCACATCTTTTAGTCAATGGAGTTAAAGAAGCAATTATTGCCTCAAAAGCCAAGGTTATTTTAGTTTTAAATTTAATGACTAAAATGGGTGAAACAGATTCATATAAAGCTTCAGATTACTTAAAAGCCTTTTTATCCTATTTGGAAAACCAAAATAGAATTTCCTATATTATTGCAAATTCTAATGGTTTAGATCCAGAAGTTCTAGAAATTTATAAGAAAGAAGGTCAAGAACCAGTAAAGGTAGACGAGGAAACATGTTTGAGTCTATCACCAGATATAAAAATTAGAATGGCCCATTTAGCAACTTACCTTATCAGAGAACATCTTTTAAGACATAATCCCGAAGCTTTAGCAACCAATATTTTAGAGTTAAAATAATCTTTTTGAGACAGTTTGACTCTCTTTAGGCAGATTGACTAGGGTAAAATTTTCAGTTAGTATCTGTGCACAAATGTTCATCTTTGCCTGGTTTGGAGCTACTTTTACTACTTTAATTTTCTCTATTTTATTTAGCTTTTATCTTTCAAATACCCAGGTTGTTAAACAGGTTAATCAAAACTTTAAGCTATATGCTTCTTTACCAGAAAACAGGATTGATTCATATGAGAATATTGAACATTTAGATGCCAGGGCTAAAATAATTGAAAACTTTTTTAAAAGATATAATGCCCCTTTAGCCCTTTTTAGTGATGAATTTGTGCAAGTTGCAGATAAATATCTGCTAGATTATAGACTTTTACCATCTATTTCAATGCAAGAATCTAATGGAGGAAAGAAGGTAATAGCTGATTCTAATAATCCATTTGGCTATGGTATTTATGGTAGTAATGTCAAACAGTTTGCTTCTTTTGAAGAAGCAATTGACAGAGTAGGAAAAGGTTTGAGGGAGGATTATTTGAATCAAGGATTAAACACTCCGGAAAAAATTATGACTAAATACACCCCACCATCTGTGGCGCTAGGAGGTCCTTGGGCTAAAGGTGTATCCTCTTTCATGGAAGAACTTAGATAACCCGGACGTTTGACTTTTCGGGTTAGATTTGTTACTATTTACCACTCAAGTCCTGATATCTGCCAACAGAGTCAGGATTTTTTTATGAGAAAAATTCTTGCTGTTTTTATATTCCTGTTAATTATTTCCACCCAATCTTTGAACGTGGTCTCAGCAGAAGGAGAAAATGGGGTGGTAGATCATGTTGAAGTTAAAAAGCTGGATAAAAAAGCAGAGGTTTTAGCTGCTTATTTAGCCAAATTTAATTCACCTTTGCAGTATCATGCCCAGGATTTTGTGGATGCTGCCAATATCTATAATTTAGACTGGAAACTGGTTGCAGCAATCTCCGGAGTAGAATCTACTTTTGGAAAATTCATTCCTGGCGGGTTTAATGGTTGGGGCTGGGGGGTTTATGGAACTCAGGCTATTTTCTTTAAATCCTGGACTGAGGCAATTTTTACCGTCTCAAAAGGATTGAGAGAAAATTATGTTAACAAAGGCTACACAGAACCAATAGCTATGAACAGAATTTATGCCACTTCTCCTACCTGGGGAAGCAGGGTGGTTTTCTTTATGAATGATCTGGAAAAATTTGAAAAGGAATATAGAGCAGAAAATATAGAAAGAATAGACCCGGCAAGAATAAATGATGACACTAAAATAGCAGCTGTCTCAGCTAGACCTGTGGTAAGATAAAACCAAAATGAGGGCACAACTGGCTGTATTTTTGGGTAAAGCTATCTTTTATTTATCCAGATTATTAAACTTAGGCGGGGGATCTGCAGCTCCTGGATTATACGCTTTAAAAATTGATCCCAATTTAGTTAAAAAGTTATCCTCAAGCATCTCAAGTAACATTATAATCACCGGCACAAATGGCAAAACTACCACTGCCAAACTGCTGGCCCACTTTGCTAAAGCTAATGGATTAAGAGTAATCAGAAATCACACTGGTTCAAATCTGGAAAGAGGGATTGTTTCTTCTTTGATCTCTAACTACCCACTACTAACTACCAACCACCAACTCAATTTAGGCATTTGGGAATTGGATGAAGCAGCTTTTAATACAGTTGCTCCCCAGTTAAATCCCAAAGTTATTGTTTTTTTAAATGTTTTCCGGGATCAGCTTGATAGATATGGTGAAATTGACAGTGTAGTTGATAATTGGAAAGAAACTTTAAAAAAGGTCAGTCCTGAAACAAAAGTCTTTATCAATGGAGATGATGCCTTTTTGGACAAATTACAAAAAGGGTTTAAAGGAAGGGTCTGGAAATTTGGAGTCAAGGACTATAAAATAGTAGGTGAATCAGTTGTACATATAAAAGAAAAAGAAAATTTAGATTTTGAAGCCAAAAACGTCAAGTTAAAAGGCTTAACTGGTTCGAGTTTTACCCTCCATACTGCATACTCTATACAACACACTAACTTACCACTTCCCGGCATTTATCATATTTATGATTTTTTAGCAGCTTTTGCTGCTGGAAAAACCTTAGGATTAGATAGTAAAAAAATGTTTTCTTCGCTTAAAAACTTCTCTCCTGCTTTTGGCAGGGTAGAAAAGTTGGGTTTTGGCTATATTTTCCTGATTAAAAACCCGGCTGGTGCAACACAGGTGTTTGAAACAGTTGCTCCGGAGATAAAGAAAAATGATAGATTGCTTTTAGCTTTAAATGATAATTTGGCTGATGGAACAGATGTTTCCTGGATCTGGGACGCAGAGTTTGAAAAGTTGAAAATTCAAAATTCAAAGTTAAAAATTTTAGCTTCAGGAACAAGAGCTTATGATTTGGCAAATCGATTAAAATATGCCGGATTTGAACCTAAAAACATTCTTATTGAGCCTGATTTAGAGCAAGCTTTCAAAAAAGCCAAACAGGGATTAAAGGGCAGATTATTTATTTTACCCACCTATACAGCATTACTGGAAATTCAAAAAATACTGACTAAATCAGGAGTAAAGAAAAATTACTGGGAGGAGGAAATATGAAACTAACAATTGGTTATTTATATGGGGATTTGATGAATATTTATGGAGACACAGGTAATATTATTGCTTTGAAAAAGCGGGCAGAGTGGAGGGGAATTGAGGTAAAGGTAAAAGTAAAAAGTATAAATTCAAAAATTAAAAAAGGAGAGTGTGATTTATTCTTTTTTGGAGGGGGGCAAGATCAACAACAGGAACTTGTGGCCCGGGATTTGCAAACTAAAGCTAAAATTATTAAATCTGAGATAGAAAAAGGAGTTCCATTGCTCTCTATATGCGGGGGCTATCAATTATTAGGGAAGTATTACCAACCTCATCAAGGCCCAAAACTTCCAGGAATCTCTTTATTTCCTGCCTATACTTTAGCAAGCTATGACAGGATGATTGGAAATATAGTGATAGATTCTATGTTTGGTAGTTTAGTGGGCTTTGAAAATCACTCAGGAAAAACTCATCTTAAAAAAGACGCTATCCCATTTGGCATGGTTATCAAAGGCTTTGGTAATAATGGGACAGATAAAACAGAAGGATGTATCTATAAAAATGCCATTGGCTGCTATATGCATGGCTCCCTGCTGCCAAAAAATCCAAAACTGGCAGACTGGCTTCTTAAAAAAGCTTTGGAGATAAAATATGGCAAAGAGGTAGAATTGAAACCTTTAGATGACTCCTTTGAACTCCAAGCCCAGAATACTGCTATAAAAAGATTTGGTTAAATTTTGTGCACCATCTGGGATAATGAATTAGTTTAGACCAAAAAGACATTAAAAACTAGGTTATAAAATCCAAGTACTTATCTTTAGTAACTATAGTAAACTGCGAATTGGGATAAGCATCTAAAAATTCCTGTGGGAGTTTAGCACCTCGAGAAGAATACTTAAGCTCATAGGCATAAAGTTTTCCTTCCCGTTCTTCAAGAAAGTCAATTTCTTTTTGTTCCCATGTTCTCCAAAAATAATTATTGCTATAGATTTTTTGATAAGTCTGTTTTTTAATCCGTTCAATAATTAAGAAATTTTCCCAAAGTTTACCTATATCATCACGGACATTAAGTGGATTAAAATTGGAGACAATTGCATTGCGCACACCGAGATCGTAAAAATAGTATTTGCTTTTCTCTTTTATTTCAGAGCGTAAGTTACGGCTAAATCCCCTTAAATTAATTAAAACAAAGGATTTTTCTAAAAGATCTAGGTATCTGGCAACAGTTTTAACATCAATGCCTAGATTTAAAGACAACTCATTTAAAGAAACCTCTGAGCCTATTTGAAAGGCAATCAAGCGTAATAAATCCAGCAACACCTTTGATCCCTTGACCTGTTCAAGTGTCAGGATATCTTTAAGTAAATATGAATTTACTAACCCCTTTAGATAATCTGATTTTTGTTCTAATTGATTACTACTGAGTACTTCTGGATATGAACCATAAATTAAGTATTCCTCAATTCTTTGTTCAAGTTCGTGTTTATTAAATTGATTAAGCAGCTCAAGTTGGGCAATAGGGTAGAGTTGAAGAGTAGTTTGTCTACCAGTCAGAGGCTCGCCGACTTTATTAGCTAACTCAAATGATGCTGATCCTGTGGCTATAACTTTGAGATTAGGTACGGAGTCAACTAGAATTTTCAATCCAAGACCTACATTTTCAATATTTTGAGCTTCATCAATAGCAACCAGATCATAACCTTCAACAAAGCGCTTTAATTTCTCAATGCTTTGAGAAGCAAATACCTCTTGAACAGAAATATCCTCACCACTAACAAGTTTGTACTTCAAATGAGATTGATTAAGGTAGCTGGTAAGTAACACTGTTTTTCCCACTCTTCTGGGCCCATAAATAACCAGGACTTTATTTGGATCAATATATTGCTCTAAATTCTGATAGAATCTTTGTATCATTGTTAAAATGTAGCATAGATCCATAAAATAGTCAAATTTTATGGATTCTTATTCCTCAAAATATACAAATAACGTTTGTCTTGTGCCCCATCTGGGACGATGTTAGAATCTCTGGGTGATTCCTTAGAACTCCAAACCCAGAACGCAGCTATAAAAAGATTTGGTTAATGATTTTACTTTCAACAACAAACCTATAGTTTGACTTTTAGAATTAGGTATAGTATGATTATGCTCATTATGTCAAAAGGACCGGAAAGTGGTATTTCTATGCCACGAAGAAGATTTTTAAATGTTTTAAGATTCACAGCTCTATCCGCAGTAACTGGTGTTTTAACTGGCTGTGATTTGGTTCAGGCAGAAAATTGCTATAACAGACTTAGATCTTATGGAAAAAATCTGGGAAATTTAGTAAGAAAAAATAGAGAAGAATTATTAGTCGATAACCCTCAGCTTGCACAGGCAATTACGTTCCAGGCAGGAGAATTTAGAGGTCAGCCTGGGTTAAGTGATAACAGTAGCAGAGATCAATTATCATTTGCAGTAAGAGGTGCAGTTTTAGTAAGCCGAAATAAATTAAACAGCAAACAATTAACCCGTGAGGAACGCACTGAACTGGTTTTTATCATAGCTTATACTAACCAAATTATAAATGCCGCTCAACTTTCTTCTGAAGACCGTCACTCCCTCACAATTGATCAATCAAAAGCAGTTTTGATATTTGCCTTAAACCGGGCAAATGAGGTTTATCAAAATCCAAATGGGAAAAACTGTTTCTCTGAGGGAACCAACTTAGATTAACCCTGAATCAAATTAATATTAAAATGGAAAAACACTTAGGAAGAAGAGGGTTGTTTAAAAAATTCATACCATTTAGAAAACAACCTCAACCAGAGCTCTCACAACAACTTATAGAAATTCCTGCCCAACCCTGGCAGCCAACAATTAAAATTACACGTGCTGATTTTATAAAAGGCTCAGTTGGCCTTGGAACTACTTTAGTATTAGGAAATCTTTTTAGAGAAGTTGAGCTACAACAAACAAACCCTGTTACAAGCACAGTTACTGATCAGGAGCCTCTTTTACAAAACCAACCAAGAGGAATCCAATTTTCTCCTGAACAAATTTCTAAAGTTGCAAAACATAGAACTGTTGAGTCTTATGTTGATACCACTCTCAAACAAACTTTTGCAACTTTACTAAAAGATAAGGTTGGAAATTTCTTAGAAAAAATGGGTATGTCTCATGGTAATCAAAGCTATAGTAGAGAGAGGTGGATTGAAGGATTTAAAAAAGAACCTCTTTCAAATATAGTTATGGGAGGTTTACTAATCCCTGTAGGTGAAGAGGCAGCTTTTAGGTTATCAGTATCTAAAGAGTTTATTAAAGATGCAGATAACAGTATGCGGTGGGATATTGGTTTACCTACATCCTTGGCATTTGCCCTAATGCACAACATTCATCAGGAGGGAAAATGGTGGGAGGTATCAAAGCTTGGATTAAAAAAATCCATTCCAGCTGAACAATTTATTGGAGGACTTACTTATTGGTATTTTACTAGAGAAAAAGGATATGATCATGCAGTTTTTGCTCATGGGTTAAACAATTTAATTCCCTTTGTAATGGGGATTGCTCCATTTAGATTATTACCCCCAGAAGAAGCAGAAAAAGTTGTCAGATCTTTTTTATTATAGAAAGAAACCTAAACATAATCCTTTAGACCCAAAAATATAATGTGTGCCATCTGGGACGATGTTCGACCCTACTTTGTGAGCTCGAAAATGGTATAATATACTTAAGTACAACTGGACTACTGATGAAGAAAAATTTAAAAAAAGAAATAACAAAAAATATAAAATATCGATAATAACACACCTTATA
>CAYMUB010000037.1:0-24116 GCA_964393545.1 uncultured Gammaproteobacteria bacterium
AGATTAACTTTCAAAATAAAATTCATATACCTTATAGCCATTTTCTAAAACAAAAAAGATTTATTTTAGCTTTGGTTGCAAATGCACTGGATATGGCTGTAAATGTTCCTTTATATGCTTTTTTACCATTCCTGCTTATATATAAAGGGGTTCCCTTAGCCTGGTTAGGTATTTTTACCGCCTTTTATTATGTGGGAAATACTGCCAGCAGATTAGTATTTGGCAGATTAATAGACAAAATTGAAAATGCCAAAATATTTATCATGCTGGAGGTAATAATGGCAGCAATTATATTATTCTTAGCAATTTCACCCTCCCTGATCCTGACCGGGTTCTTAGCTTTGCTACTGGGATTTATTACAGAAGGGACTGACCCGGCCACTCTTTCTATGGTGGCAACCTCTTTAGAGCATCTGCAAAATCCCAAAAAAGCATATGGCATCAGAGGAACAACAAATGGTTTAGCCAGGGCTGTTTCTCCTTTAATATTGGGTTTCACAGCAACTTTATTAGGAGTTGGCGGGGTTTTTTATGTGTTAGCTTTTTTAACACTTCTCCCTATTATTCCTGCCTGGATATTTTTAAAAACAAAATCTCAAAAATAGTAGATTATTTATTTTCAGGAGGGAGGAATTCTTCACCATTACTGTTTAATCCTTCACCTGGTTTTAACCATTGCACATAGGTACAGCCGGTGGCTTTTCTGGTTTCCCTATCCCAGCCGCTTGTTGAGCATTTTTTCATTTTCTTACCACTGTTTGTTGTAAACAATACTAAAGAAGATTCACACTCTGGGCAAGCTTCATCCAGTTTCTCAGTAGTGCCTGTTAACCACTCAATATAATCACATCCAGTGGCTTTTTTTGCTTCTTTATCCCATCCGCCTGTTGAACATTTTTTCATCTTTTTACCAAACCTGGTAACTTGCAGTAGTAAAGGGGCTTCACATTTAGGGCATTTTTCATCCAATTCCTTAGGTTCTATCTGATGCCATTTTACAAAGTCACAACCGTCATTTTGACGGGTTTGAGCATTCCAGGATCCCTGAGAGCAGCGTTGTAACTTCTTACCTGTTTGAGTTTCAATAACATCCCCTAAAGCAGAACCGCATTTAGGACAAATATCTTTTGTATCTGACATAAGAATCTACAATACCACTTTTAATCTTTAAAAAAAAGCCTTGAAGATGGTTTAAAGCTACAATGCTGAAGTGACTTCTAGTTCTATTTTATCTACTCTCTTCTCTAAACTATTGTATTCTTCCCTAGTTGGAGTATCATCCTCCAGATATGCAAGCTGTTTATCTAGTTTGTCTATTCTTTCTGTTAGATTTTTTTCTACTTTATCCAATTTTACATCCAGGCCATCAATTCTTCCCTCTAACTTCTTTTCAACCCTATCAATTTTACTTATCAATTCCTGTTTAAGGGTACTTTGTCCATTAATTATTGCCTGAAGCATTTTTTGGGTATTATCCATGATAAAAAAAGTATATATTGGTAAATATGTTATTTTCAACTGCCAAAAGCATCTTGCATTTGTTTTAATTGTCTTATTATGGTACACTATATCAGTTGACTTAAGAATTTTAAGCTATAGATTATTTTTCCTACTCGAAAGTCATTTAGACTTTCTCCGGACTAACACTTCAAGTAGCTCCTTAATTTTTTTACAAAATTACAGTTTCTTTTTTCAATTTTAATTTATTCTTCTTCATCCTTTTTTGTGATGAAGAAGAAGTCAAAAAATTTATGTATAACAATAACAGATTTAAAAACCGTTTTTCCATCCGTCACAACGGATCAAGCAGTAGAAACTCAAAACCTGTTTTAGGAAGTAATTTTGGCAGACCAAGGTATCCTGCCAGCAGACAATTCGCTAAACGAAGAAGTCAGCTGGAAGGAGCAAATATTAATATTTTTATCAAAAAAGCCAATCCAATTACCGTGTCTGATGAGAAGTTAACAAACATTAGTTTTGAGGATTTTAATATTGATCAGACTTTAAAACGCAATATTTTAAAACTGGGATTTACCATCCCTACTCCAATACAATCACAAGCCATACAACCTATTTTAGAAGGACGCGATGTAATTGGTCTGGCCTCAACCGGTACTGGTAAAACAGCAGCATTTTTAATTCCATTAATAGATAAGCTGTTTAAAGATAAAAATCAAAAAGCTTTAATTGTTGCACCAACCAGAGAGTTAGCCGTTCAAATCAATGAGGACTTTAGAAATCTGGCCTTTGGTATGAATATTTACTCTGTGGCTGTAATTGGCGGAGCAAACATCAGAAGACAAATGCAGGATATAAAAAGATCTGGTAGATTAGTAATTGCCACTCCTGGCAGATTAAAAGATTTAATTGAACGGGGCCAGATTTATTTGCAGGATTATGCAAATATTGTTTTGGATGAGGTGGATTTAATGGTGGATATCGGATTTATCAATGATGTTAAATATTTTATTTCCCTGATGCCAAGAGTCCGTCAGTCTTTGTTTTTCTCTGCCACTATCCCTGCCAAAGTACAAAGTATTTTAAGAAGCTTTGTGACCAATCCGGTGACTATTTCTGTTAAGAAACAAGATACTTCAGAAAATGTTGATCAGGATGTGATCAGAGTTGCTCTTGGAGCCAAAAAAATAGATAAACTACATGATCTTTTGATACAAGATGGATTTGATAAAGTGTTAGTTTTTGGCAGAACCAAACATGAAGTAGATAGATTACATAGAGAGTTAGAATTTAGAGGATTTAAACTGGGAGCAATCCATGGTAATAAATCACAAGGTCAGCGTCAAAGAATTCTGCAAAGTTTTAAAAGAGATGAAATTCAAATCCTGCTGGCAACAGATGTTGCGTCCCGTGGTTTGGATATTGAGAATGTAACTCATGTAATTAACTATGATTTACCACAAACTTTTGAAGATTATATTCACAGAATTGGCAGAACAGGCAGAGCCGGGAAAACAGGTACTGCTTTAACCTTTGTTAGCTAATTAATCCCTATCTGCTAAAACTAAGTTTAACCCCTTGATCCTGTCTAAAAACCGGGCTTTTGCCGGCTGGTTGTTTATTAAATTATTTACTTCTGCTTGAGTGTGGTTCCTTTTTAGATATAAATAAGCCTCATAAGAATCTTTTTGGAGTTTTGTGTACATATCATTGAATCCTTCCAATTCATCTTTAGCGCCATCAATTGAAGCCAGTGCCATTATTAAACGAAAACGATACCTAAAACTTATCCAAAAATCATCGGTTTTTAAACCTTCTCCTTCAGATAAAGGGAAAAGAGGATTGTCTATAACTTTGAGAAATTCGGAAAGAACATCTATCCTTGCTTTAGCTCCATTGGAGTTACTTTTCTTCCATCTACTATTAATGCTTTGCTGAGCCCATGCTACAAATTCATCTTTTGAAGGAATAATTTTTGGCCAATAAAGTGAATAATTTCCTATACTCCGGTAGGCAAATTCCCATACCCTTAAACCATCAAGGTGTTTAGGCAGGTCTGTTGATTGATAAAGGGCCGGTGGAAGCGTTTCAACCATTACTTTTTTCTCCCATTGCTCCACCTCATCCTTTGTCCAGTCTTGTGATACCGGATCCGGTGTGTCTAACTCTTCAATCCTGACTTTTTCCTGTGCCATAACTTCCAAGGCTGCAGCTCTATTTTTTAAACTAAAAACATAGAGTGTTTGTAAGACATCAGCTGGAGCTGGATTTTCAGGCCTGGTTCCTTTTACCATTTTTTCTGTAACAAATTCTCTTAATTTAATTAGCTTTTTAGCTCTTGGGATATCTCCGGGGAATTTCTTTTTTTTGTGTGAACGTGCGAATAAAATATCCAGGGACATTTCAATATATTCCTGGATATCCTGTAAAGCAATAGGATGATTCACCGGCGGTTGTATATTAGAAATTTCAGCAAGCTGGTTTAGATTTTTAGCTTCAGCCATTAGCTCTGTTGGATCTGCATCTGCCCATGAACCAGTTTCTGTGGCTGCTTTTCTATCGTCGGAAAAGAAATCTTCATCTATAATTTGTTCTACTTTCCCAACAATACCTTGAGCACGTGTTGTCAGACTTTTTCTGGATATTTTTTTTCTTTTTTTCTCTTCTTCAATTACCCAAACAGGTTTAGCTGTCCTGTCAGGCAGATTCCCATTATTTCCGGCTATAATTCCGTCTATATATCTTTCGGTAGACAACCGCAATTGAGCAGCATGCTGTATAATCTGTTGATAGCTGCGGAATCTTGCTCTGTTTCTTTCTAAAGCATAATATTCTGCTGGATGCCGTGTTTTAGTAATAAATGAAGCAATTTCTGGAAGCCTGTAATTAGGTGTTAATGCAACCGCATCTATCCTGTTTTGCAAAAGTACTATTTCTGCCTGCATTTCAGCAATTTTTTTCTCCTCATCCACTTGAGTTCTTTTATATTCATTCCAGGCGCTTATTGCATTTTGGAATCTTGGGCTCTCATCATAACCCCTGGCTTTTGCAGCACGTATAGCACGCATCAAGCCATTTGTTGTTGGAACTCTTTTGCCGTCTATTGAGGTAGACAAATCATCTCTCCATAGAGAATAACTGCCAGGCTTTGCTTGATCTGGATCAGTAATAAGCTTTTCCTCCTCAAATGCAGGATGAAGAAGCAGGAGGATTTTAGAGAAATTTCTGAATAGCTGATCCCTTTGGTTAATGTTTTCTTCCCCTGTCTCTAAAACACCAGCTACCAGAGGAACTTGACTGTTAAAAGTAAATCGCACCTGGTTAAACAATCCTGTCAGATAGCTTGCCAATTCTTCTGCACCATTTTCATCTAAATTTAACTTTGATGTTAAAAGGAGATATATTCGTTCTAGCACAGCAGGATTAAGCCTCTCTGTAAGATTAGGGATTTGAACAAAGCCGGCAATGTCTTCAATTGAAATAACAACTTGAGGTGTGCCACGGAAAAGCAGCGATGTAAGCATATTACGGACTATTCCCGCTTGGTCTTTTATGTCCGGGAATTGCAAAGAAGCAGCACCTGGATATTGTTCGGGAGGTAGAGTTGATATAGCAAAAGCTGCCAGTTGAGGTGCTAAGTGCGTTCTTACGCTATGCCAGCGTACAATAGTTTCGCATGCTTCTATATCAGGCGATAAAGGAAAACGCTGGAGTAGATGCCTTGCCTGAACAACAGTTGCTCTATCATAAGCCAATGGGCCTAAAAAGTCTCCATCCTGAGTAAGGAGTTGTAATCCATCTCCCGGTAATGCTGTTGTGGTTGCTGCTTCAATTTGTACCCGGCTTTCTAGTCCATTTTTAATAAAAGCCCTTATGTTATCCTTGGGAGCAAAATGATCTTTACTGGCAATTGCAAGTCCTCTTCTCAAACAATCACCAGCCACTTGGACTGCATTCCCTAAGTTATTTTTATTGTAATCAAGCTGATTTCTTTTTAAATATTTGGTTGCCTCATCAATTACTATTCCCCTTTGAGTTGCAGAAAAGAAAGACTCGTCATAAGAAGGTTTTCTTATAACAAGAGCTCTAGGGTCTCCTGGTGGTGGTTGTCTTTCTCCTGTGCTCATAAATTATGTTTAGGTACCCCTGATCAGTAACCGGGCACATTTTCTCGCAAATAATCCGGTTGTGCTATCCTGCTGAAAGAAATAACCTAACCGATCCAAGAAGTCACCTTTTTTGGCAATTTTTACCATCCGGGTAAACACAGCTGATGCATAATCTTCGCCTCTTTCTTCTATAATGGATGCAATGATCACACTGGCATTCAAATCCTGGTTAATCCTCTCTGCACAGGTATAAAGGATAATCCCTAATCTCTCGACATTCTCATCCGGGATAAAATTCCTTTCATAAGTATCAGGATCAGGAGATTCAGGAGAAGGTCTAAAAGATGATGCTTGAACAAGATACCTGCTCATTTGAGCTTCATCACACCAGTCTATGTCAGGATATCCCAGCCTACCCTTCATTGATGTACTCATTGCTTCCGACAAGATGCGGACCTGTACATCAGGAAGTGCAAGTAGAGACTCTCTAACTATTTGTTCACCATTAGCCTGTCCAAGGAAAAAGGTTAAGTTATTAATGGCACGGCCTGTTCTCCACTGTGAGCGGGCAGCTGCTTCCAGATTTACTAAATCAACAATGGCTTTCTGAAGAGCAAGAGTTGCTAACTGTAATTTATCAGCATACTTATGAGTTTCTAAAAATGCCATCGGGTCAGGAGGGGTTATTGAATCACTCTGGAATCTCATAACAAGGGATGCAAGATCAGCCACTTGATCTCTGGGAGCTTTGGATAAGATAGGTCCAGCTGTTTTAGTAAGTTGATTAATAACCTCTTGCACTTCATCTGTAACCTTAGTTTTTTCAGGCACTTTGTATACCTCTACTGTAGTTGGAGCTGGTTGGATTATTGGAGCTGGAGTAGGTGCAACTTTGGCTGGTGGTTGAAAAACAACATTTGTACGGACGGGGGGGGTAACTGTTTTTTTCTGCTTCTTCCATGCCTCTAACGCTTCCTCTATATCTTTGAAGGTTTTTCCGGCAAAACTACCATTAAGTCTTTGATACAGCGTAAAACTATTGGGTGTTGTGTCAGCAGTAATATTTAATCCAGCGATTTCCTCCTGAGAAAGAGGAAATACTGCTGCAGCGGGATTTACTCCTCTATTTTCCGCAACTTTAGAAAATGCCTGCCCTATTTTTTTTAGGCCTGCTTTGGATGCAGTATTAGTAAGTGTTCTTAAAGAATCAAATGTTTCAAAACCTGATTGTAATTCCGGTGTAAACACAGCCTCAATTGCTTGTCTGTCGGTAATTCCAGCCTGTCCATCCAAAAGATGGAGCCTCACAATAAGTGATTTTGCTTGTTTTGGAGTAAAGATATAAGGATCACCCCATCCTAAATCTTCCTCTGTAGGTTGCCAGCTTGGTATTTCTTTAATACTCATATTGTATAACTACAGGTTAGTATAGTTAGATATATTATAGTGTATTTACAAGTGGGAATCAAATTAACAGCATAATTATAGGTTATTTTGCTTTAACCTTTGTTAACTAATCTCTTTTATTAGACTTTGTAAACTATCCCAATCATGGATGGAAACAGGAATTACCCTCTTTTTTGTCCTTGTTAATTTCTTAATCATTTTTTCCAATTCCTTTTTTTCAACAAGATCTGATTTAGTAAGTAAGATTATTTCCTTCTTTTCCAAAAGTTTTGGGTTAAATTTTTTAAGTTCCTCATGGATAACCTTATAATCCTTAAAAGGATCTTCTGATTCAGCAGAAATACAATGTAAAAGTAAGGTCACTTTTTCAATATGTTTTAAAAACTTATGTCCTAGCCCGCGGCCCTTATTTGCCCCTTCAATTAACCCTGGAATATCAGCAATTACATGATTATTCAATACACCCAAGTTAGGTTCTAAAGTAGTAAAAGGATAATCCCCTACTTTGGCATTGGCATTTGTGATCTCATTTAAGATAGAACTTTTCCCGGCATTTGGTAACCCAATTAAGCCAAAATCAGCAATTAATTTAAGCTTGATATTTAGCTTTTTTTCCTGACCATGAAGTCCTGATTGTGCATATCTGGGAGTTGTGTTTGTGGAGGATTTAAAGGCTGCATTTCCTTGTCCGCCCAAACCTCCCTTGGTAATTAGTATTTTTTGGTTAAGTTCATTCAGTTCTGTTTCTATATTATTCTGATCAATTAAAACAGTTCCTAAAGGCATTGTCAGGTTTAAGTCTTTTCCGCCTGCTCCAGTTTTTTTGTTCCTGTCCCCCATCTCACCCTTTTGGGCCTCGTAAACAGTATTAGGGATAAAAAAACTTAAAGCATAAATGTCTGAGGTGGTTTCAATATAGACATCCCCACCTTTGCCTCCATCACCTCCGTCAGGACCACCCCTGGTTTTCCCATAAAAAGACACCCTGCCTGCTCCCCCATGCCCTCCTTTTATAATAATATCTACTTCATCAACCAACATAGGTGTATATTATGACTATCCTAAAAGGATTAAGCAAATGAAAGAAGGACAACCACAAACAGCTATCTATGTTTGCCAAGGTTTTGAATGCAGTAAAAAAGGATCTGCCAGAGTAGAAGGAGAGCTGAAAGATAGGTTTGAAGAAACACCGGGTATTGAAGTTATTGGAACTGGCTGTTTGAAAAGATGTCAGTGGGCTCCATGTGTACGGGTAATTTTTAGAGATAGGAATAATCAGTTGACTGGAAGCCGAAATTTTTTTAAAGTAGACGAAACCATTTTATTTAGAATAAGAAATTCCACAGAAGATATTATTAATGAAGTTTTAAAATGAAGCGGAAAATACCAGCCACTATGGCTACCCAGCATCCTGATCATGCCAGAGCCCCTTTTTGGCATAAGGAGGATGCTTTTATCAGTACTCAATTTGAAGCGGAAGAAACTTTTTTGACCTATTCAAAGTTAGGAATTGAGGAATACAAATGGGACTGGGAAGGAAAGCTGGTTGATGAGTCAATTTTAGAAAGATTATTCAGTAATCATTTTGACTTTTTTAAAAAACATCCTTTGGGTATTGATACTTTTTTAACTTTTAGATTACCAAATCCCAAGGTAGAAACAGAATTTAGAATAGGCAGAAGTTTAATGAACTTAGCATCAGCTGCCTCAGTTGCCAAACATTTTAATCTTCCCTCCCCTCCTTTGTTTGAGGTAATTTTACCGATGACCAAAACTGCAGAGGAAATGTTAGACATCCAGGAAGCTTATCAGCAAATGCATTTATTAACCCATCCTTTGTATAGATTAGAAAATATTTTAACGAACCTTAGGATTATTCCTTTATTTGAAGATGTTGACACTATTATTAACTCTGATCAAATTTTAGAAAAATATTTACTGCTTTGTCAAAAAAGATTTGGCAGAATCCCGCCATATATGCGTCCATATGTGGCCCGTTCAGATCCGGCATTAAATTTTGGGATTGTCCCTACAGTTTTAGCAATTAAGATTGCTTTATCCAGATATAGGAATTTAGAAAAGAAATTAGGAATAAAGCTTTATCCAATTATTGGGGCAGCTTGTTTGCCTTTTAGAGGAGGTTTGGATCCTTTGCACATTGATCAATTTGTAAAAGAATATGCAGGAATCAGAACCACTACTATTCAAAGTGCTTTTAGATATGACTTTTCAAAACAGGAAGTTAAAAAAGCAATTGCTAAACTTAAACAACTGCTTCCTTTGCAAAACCCGGTTGGAATTTCATCTGATGAAGAAGAAATAATCCAAAAATTAATTATCCCCTTTAAAACTTATTATCAGGAGGTAATGGAAAAGATAGCGCCACTGATAAATAAGGTAGCTTTGTATTTGCCAAAAAGACGGGAAAGGGTTCAACATACTGGGCTATTTGGTTATTCAAGAGGGGTTGGAAAAGTAAAACTTCCCAGAGCGATAGGTTTTTGCGGATCTCTTTATTCAATTGGTATTCCCCCGGAACTTATCGGTACTGGCAGGGGTTTAAAAAAGGCCAAGGAGCAGGGTTATTTAAGCATACTGGAAAAACACTATAGATATTTAAAAAAGGATTTAGACCGGGCTGGCAGATATTTAAATAGGGATAACCTGCAAAGATTAAGCAAAAACTCAAATATCTGGAAAAAAGTAATTGAAGATGTTAAAGAAATAGAAATTACTTTGAGCATCACTCTTGGACCAAAAACAAAAGAGGAAATTCAGCATCAGCTGTTAACTTCAAAAATATATCAGCAGATTGAATCTTCAAAAGATCCAGCCAATAATATTAGCCAAGCAGCAATACTTAGAAAAAGTTTAGGCTAGCAGATAGCAACCAAAGCAGGATATACCAGCCTGCTTTACCAATCAAAAACCAGGTAAAAAATCTGTTTGTTTTAATTTTATAAAAGCCAGCCAGAAAAATTAATGAGTCACCTAAAAAAGGAATTCCTGATAAAAGCAGGGAGTATTGTCCATACTTTGAAAAAAGCTGTTCGGCAATAATATGCTTAGGGGGTTTTTGGGGACTATTTCTGGAAAAGATTTCTCTGCCCTTAAGACCCATCCAAAAAATGAAAGCAGTACCAATCACATCTCCTAAACTGGCAACCACCAGAACAATGATTGGATTAAAACCACTTCTGATTAAACCCAAGATAATACCATCTAAAGGGATGGGAATAGGAGTGGGGGCAAGTATAGCCAGCAGGATCAGTAAAATATAACCACCAATATTGTGAGTCAGGTGCATATTAGTTAGTATATAATATAAAGCATGTCTGTTGATAAATCTAAATTTACTAATTCTTCTTATGTAAAAAGAATAGAAAAGCCCTGGGGTTATGAACTTATTTTCACTCCTGAATATCTGCCTTACACAGGAAAACTAATGCATGTTAAAGCAGGGACCAGACAAAGTTTACAAATTCATGATAAAAAAATTGAAACATATTATTTAGGATCTGGCAGGGGTGGAGTGATTATTGAAAATAATAAAGGAATCTTGGAGAAAATAGAATTTGAGAAAGAGGTGGGATACACTACCACAATAGGTCAAAAACACCGGATTTTTGCAATCACTGATTGTGACGTGATTGAGTTTTCTACTCCAGAGACAGGTAATACTTATAGATTAGAAGATGACTATTCCCGTTCAACAGAAACTGAGGAAATGCGGAAGCAACCAAACAGAGGCTGGAAATAAGGTAAAAGCTAATTATCCGGGTTAGTAATCCAAAGATGGCAAAATTTTTCATTTGTTAAATCCTCAACTTTAAAATCTGATAACCTTCTGGGATTAGGGTATCTATTTAGTTGATATGAATTGCAAAGGGATTCATTAATTATGTTATATACTCCCCCGCCATCCCTGGGATTGGCTATTTTAAAAGTATTGTTTTGATCTAATTTACACTTAACTGTTTGCTCTATAAAAATAACTTTATTTTCCAAATCATCCTGATTAATACTTTCACAATTATTAATAAACTTGATTCCATTATATTCATAGTTTTGAGATTTATAGACATTATTTATCTGTTTTATCTTACCTGCATCATTGTACAAACCACTGTAGAAAACATAAGTATTAAAAGTATCAGCAGGTTGGGCAGTTATTACAATCACCTCTTTATTGCTGCTTTGATTTAACCTTTGAATATAGTTTACCAGTGTGCGTTTATGGTGATACCAGCCCATGCTTTTCTCAAAAGGGGTTCTATACCAATACATGATTAAGAAATACAAAACTGAAAGAACATAAACGAAAATCAGTAAAATCAAAAAAACCTTTTTAAATTTTCTAAATTTGTCATACAAAAATACTATTCCCCATCCGGTAATGCCTGTTAAAAGCGGGTAAGCCAAACCAGCCCTTAATGTATAAATAGTGTCACCGGTTATTTTAAAAGCTGCTGGTAAAATAGAGATTGCAACCAGGCTTAAAAGAAATAGCCCGTTTGGTAAAACAGTGCCCAAAGCAATCAGGCCAATAATTAAGAAAGGAAAATCAATTAAGTAGTTATAAGCATGGTTTGAAGTGTAGTAGATATCAGTACTGCCAGTGCTTTTAACATATAAAAAAACCGGATTTAAAAATCCCAAATACTTTTCTGTCAGAATATTTGCCTGGACAGTATATCTGTTGATGGTAGTATCTCTTACCAGAGGTATATCTAAAGAAACTCTTCTTTGTTCATCTACCTGACTTTTTATCTCATTTGGATCTATGCCTATTTCTTTAATTCTCCGTCCGGCATAAGAATTAGTTAGCAATAAGATATACCCACTCATTACTAAGGTAACTATTCCCAGCATGACAAAAGTAAATTTTAAATAATGATTTTTGAATTTATAGAAGTTATATAAAATTCCCCACAGAATGATAAAAGGTAAAATTGGTTTTGTGCCAAAATAGAAAAGTGATCCTATTATAGAAAATACTGTTCCACCAAATAAATTTAGTTTGTAAGAAAAATTTTTGGTGTATAAATAGGCAGCTGCCAAATAAAAAGTATAGGAAAATGTAGTAAAGTAAGCTGTCCTGCCAAAATGTATTTCCCAGGGATTAACTGCTAAAAGCAGTCCTGTTAGTAGTCCTACCCTGGATGATTTAGAGAGATTCTCTAAAAGCTTTCCGCCAAAGAAAACTATTCCAATAGAGGCTAAGACAAAGGGGATTTTTGAGGCCACCATATTTAAGGGAAAAATCATCATCCAGGGGGCTACAATAAAAGATCCTAACTCTCCATAAACACAATTTCCCTGACAAGAATTATTAGTGCTGAATATTCCTGCTACGGTTCCAGGAGATTGAAAACCAGTTTTAGCCAGTGATTTGGCGTTAATTATCTCATGTAACTCATCATCATGACTTATACCAACTGGATTTAAATCCAGTCTGTAAGTTCTCAAAATAAAAGCTAAAAACAGAATTAAAATCCAAGTCAGTTTATATCTCATGTTAGTAAAGACTTTTCACAGCCTCTATTAGTTCTTGATTTCTAAAGTATGAAAATAGCTCTGATTCCCAGTTAGGGGTTTTAATGTTTATATCCGGATCAACTCCTCTGCCTTCAATTGGTTGATTGTCATCTCTTAAAGTGATGGAGTGAACTAAAAATAAAGAGTATTTATTTGTCTTATCAAATTGATTATCAATAGGAAAAACTCTTTCAACAGTTCCCCAGCCCTTGGTGGGTATACCAATCACCACGCCGATACGATATTTCTTAAAAGATGAGGCAATTATTTCTGCTGAGGATTGAGTTTGGTTATCTACCAGCATCACTATTTGTTTATATTTGGATATTGAAGCTAATTTTTCAGTAGGAGTTTTAAACGGCAAATAATCATTTTTATGATAAAAATCAAAAGCCAGTTGGTTTTTACCAATAAAATTCCCTAAGTAATAAGAGGTGCTGTCTATTTGTCCACCCAAATTTCCTCTCAAATCAAATATTAAGGTTGAAACAGCATTATTTTTGTAAGCATCAAAGACCCTTAAAAACTCGTCATAAGAAGTTGGAGAGAATTTTTTAAAAAGGAAATATAAAATGTCTGGTTGGATAATTTTTCCAAATATTGTTGGTTCAACTCCTTTTTGGTCATATAAAACCTTACTGTCTTTTTGGGTCAGCACATCTTTGGCATAAGTAAGTTGCTTTAATTCCTCGGGAGACTTAGTTGTTTTGATTTTTTCCTGAAAAGCTTGTGCAACAGCTGCCTGAGAAGCACCCTTATTCACCCCTAAGTCTTTATAAAGATCTTTTTGTGGATCAATATTTTCTACAGTATTTTTTAACTGAACCTCTTGTTTTTCGGTAAACAAACCTGACCTGTTATTTGGACTTAAGGAAGCAATAACTGTTCCCACCAGTTGAGAAACAAATTTATTTCTTTTCTCCTCATCCATGCTTTTTGTAGAGCTTAGTACTGCTTTAATCATCATATTCTTGTTTTCAAATTTTGATACAATCCCTCCCTGGTTTTTTTCAAAAGATAATTTAAAAAGTTCTAAAAGTTGGCTATCTGAGATGTTATCCCAGTAATTTTCCTGTATTTTGTCATAAACTTCAGAAATAAATGCCTCAGGGGTATTTTTCTCAAATTGTAAACCCTCAGTCTTATTGGATGGTTTAAAGTATGAATGACCAAATCCAATACCGATAGAAAAAATGATCAGAAAAAGTAAAAACCGCTTGTACATATCTTATTAAGTTAAGTATAATTCAAATATGGATTTGTTGTCTATTGTCTTAATTATTTTAGGATTAGTGCTTTTTGAAACAATAACTTCTATTGATAATGCCATCATCAATGCTGAAGTTTTGTCCACTATGAGCAAAAAAGCCCGCCAGTGGTTTTTGCTGTGGGGTCTTTTAATTGCTGTTTTTCTGGTTAGAGGTTTACTACCCTGGTTGATTGTGTGGGTTGTTAATCCTGCTTTGGGTCCGATAGGTGCTTTAACAGCGGCTTTAAGCAGTGATCCAAGAGTAATTGAATCAATCGGGAAGACTAAGCATATTTTGCTTGCAGGAGGAGGGATTTTTATGGTTTTTTTATTTTTTCACTGGTTATTCCTGGAACCAAAACACTTTGGGTTAAAAGGAGAAAAATTTTTTCAAAGACATGGAGTTTGGTTTTATGCTGTGATTTCAATAATCTTGAGTATTACAGTCTGGTTTGCCATAAAAGTAGATCCTTTAATGGCATTTGGAGCAGTGATCGGGTCTACTGCTTTTTTTATTACTCATGGTTTTAAAGAAAATGCAGAAAGATCAGAAGAGAATTTATTAAAAAAAGGTGTTCAATCCAGCCTGTCTGATTTTAGTAAAATATTTTATCTGGAAATTATAGATGCCACCTTTTCTATTGACGGGGTGATCGGAGCTTTTGCTTATACTCTTTCAGTGCCTTTAATTTTGATTGGAAATGGTATTGGGGCATTTGTGGTCAGACAATTAACTATGGGAAATATTGAAAGAATTAAAAATTATGTTTATTTAAAAAATGGGGCCATGTATTCTGTTTTGTGTTTAGGAATAATCATGCTGCTGGATAGTTTTGGTTTCCATATTCCTGCATGGTTTTCCCCGGTAATAACAGCTGCTATAGTAGGATATTTTTTCCTGGTTTCCAAACAGAAATTAAAATCTTCCACGGACTAAAAACCTCTCACCTGCCTGAGCATTTTGAGTAGTGAGTAGAAAGTAACCTAGCCTTAAATATTGGACATGATTGCTAAACTGAAAAGAATTTGGTGAAAGCTCTGATAAATTAATTGGAACTAAATTATTCATAACATTACCTTTGATAAGCACCAGCATAAAATCATCAATATAAACAATTTTCCAATGTTTATCCAAAACTACTGATTGTAAAAAGTTTTTTGCCCAGGGTGTTTGGTCAGTGTGGGAAAAAATAATTGTTTTAAAACCCCATTTTTGTTCTTCCTGCTTAAACCTTAAATAATCAGACTGCATAGGAATGTAAGTGTCTAAAAAGAATTCCTTTGGATAAGCCTCAGGTCTGCCATCTACAAACACTTTATATTTTGGGTAGCCTCTGTAGGTAATATAACTGCCAATATCAAAGTTGTTAAAAATAGGGTTAGGCAGATCATTTGCCAAAACAAAATCCATTGCTGCTTTAACACTTTGTGTTAATTTAAGGCTTACTTCATGCTGACTATTTGAAGATCTGTAATATCCTCCATTTAAATAGGATAAACTCTCAAGGATTAGAATTCCGGCAATGATAAAGGAGAGTATTTTAGTAACAGTATTTGGCTTGATTTGTCCAAAGTTTTGTAAAGTTGCTGGCAAGGAAAGGAAGACTAAATATGGAAAACTCCGTACATTTAACATCGCTAAAGCAACCCCTGATAAAGATAAAAGAATATTTTTAAGCTGTAAGTTTTTCTTTAGTAAAGCAACAAACAAAGACAGGGTAATAATTACAATTGAAAGTTTTACAAATAAAAAGTTGGGGTCTTTAAAGTTTATTCGTTCCAAAAGAGACATGGTTTGGTTTTCAACAATAGTGTAGCCATAGTTTTGATTAACATTTAATGGGTAGAGCAGTCCTGTTAATCCATTAGGATTAACAAGGCTTGCGAGTATTGATAAAGTAAAAATACCTGCCAATAATTTTGTTCTGCGGGAAAGAAAATAAATTGCTTGCAGTAGGAGCCCTACAAAAAAATAAATATGTGTATTAATCCAGATAAGTTGTATCAAGGGTAAAAGAAAAAGAAATTTTTTATTATTTTTTTCCAGTATATATAGAGTAAGAGCAGTAAACAAAAAGCTAAAAATTTCTGGTCTTAGTTCCAATCTTTCTCTTAAAACATGTAAGAAAATAAAACCAATAGGTAAGAGTAAAGCAGAGTTTGCTAAAGGAACTAATTTCAAAATTAACCAAATAGAGAAAAGAAATATTATAATTTTTAGCACAAGCAGTATTTGTAACAGCCCAGCTTGAGAGAAAAAATAAGCTATCACTTCAAACAACCAGTGGGTATTGGTAAAAGGAAAATCTGGATTGGTATAAGAAAATAAATTTGTTTTAGGGATGGTTCTGGTTTGTGTAATAATCTCCCCCAGTTTAATATGCCTGCCCAAATCCTGATTAAAAGACTCATCAGTCCTGAATAAAAATGAGAATACAAATAAGAGTAGTAGGAGTTTAGGCCACATGCAGAAATTGTATCATGTTCAATATCCTGTGAAGTTTTCTTTTATAATGTTTTCCTCTCTTACTCCAGCTTTGATCAAGGCGTTTTCAACCCCCTCCACCATAGCAGGTGGGCCAACAACCATATAAAGATTGCTATTTACATCAGGAAAATATTCCTTTATAAATTCAGAATTGATTATCCTCTTCTCCCTTTTCCAATTTGAATCATCAGTCATAGTCAAGATTAATTTAAAGTCAGGAATAGTAAATTGCTGAAGATATTCTAAAAAGGGTGTTGAGGATTGATTTCTGTTGGAATAAAGAAGAGTAATCTGGTATGGTTTTCTAGTTTCTTTAATAAACTCCAGCATACTTAAAAAGGGAGTAATTCCTATTCCTCCAGCAATAAAAACTAAGGGTTTTAATGGGTTTTCTGGCAAAGTAAATATTCCGGCAATAGGTCCCAGTTCTACCTCTGATCCTTCAGGTAATTCTTGTAAGGTTTTTTTAAATCCACTATTGGATATTCTAGTTGTTATAGTTAAAATATTGGATTGGCTAGGAGAGTTATTTATAGAAAATTGTCTTTTTGATCCCCTTTCATCTGGGTAATTAAGCTTTGGTAAATTAACAAAAACATATTGACCAGGTTTAAAGGAGACTGATTGATTTAACTCAAAAGTAACTCTTAATGTGCCAACTGCAACAAACTCTTTATTTTTTATCCGTCCTACCATACAATATACTATATACCATATACTGATTGTTGCGCGATATCTTGCGTGATTATTGCGTGACCTATGGTATAATTAAATAGCTATGTTTGAACCCAAATACATAATTTCTCCCAAAACCCTGTCTAATATGACAGAGATTGCTGAGATTAAAGCTGTGGTGGAGAGATCCAGGGTTTTACCGCTTAACGAGGCTCAACTAAGACGTCAGGCTATCCTTAGAATGGCGCACACCTCAACCTCGATTGAAGGAAATAAACTGGCCCAATTTGAGGTAGGTAAAGTTATTGAGGGAAAGTCTGTTAGAGGTTCGGAGAAAGATGTTTTGGAGGTAGAAAATTATTATAAAGCTTTAAAATTTTTAGATCAGTTAGCCAAATCAAAATTCCCTATCACTTTGGATGAGGTTTTAACATTACATAAAACTACAATTGCAGGATTGGTTGATAAAGAAAAATCAGGAAAATTCAGACCTGCTGATGTGTATGTACTTGATGATTTGGGTGATGGCAGAGAGGTTTTAAGGTTTAAAGCTCCTCCTGCTCACCAAGTGAAAAGATTGGTGGAGGATTTACTGGACTGGCTAAAAAATTCTAAAAAAGATAGTATTCATCCAATTATTAAAGCTGGAATATTACACTTAGAGTTTGTTTCCATCCACCCTTTTACAGATGGAAATGGCAGGGTGGCCAGATTACTAACCCAACTTCAGCTATATAAAGATCAGTGGGATTTTAGAAAAATTTTAGTTTTGGAGGAATTTTATAACCGGGACAGAATGTTATATTATAATGCAGAACAGGCAGTTCAGGGCAAACATTATACCAAGGAAGCAGATTTTACTTCCTGGCTGGAGTATTTTACTTCTGGTTTTTTGGTAGAAGCCAGAAAGGTTTTAGAGCAAATTCAATCAATTGGGTTTGGTAAAGTAAGTAAAAAGAGTGAACAAATATTCCTTGATAAAGATGAAATACAAATTATGGATTTTTTAACTACCACAGGCAGAATTACATCAGAAGATGTAGTTGATGTGTTGGGAGTAGCCAAAAGAACAGCTCAGCTTAAACTTAAAACCTTAGCAGACAAAAAATTGCTTAAATTAAATGGTAAAGGTCCAAGTTCTTACTATCTTCTTGCGCGATAGTATGCGTGATTCTTGCGCTATTGCTTTTTTTGAAGCTATGTGGGACAATAGCCAATAGTGGTTAGAGTGTATTTAGTGTTTTTACAGTAATTCACCTCCACAGTATTTAAAAAGATGGGAGGTGAATTTATATAAATAACAAGAAATTGTTCGTTGGTTCTTTACCTTGGGGTGTTGATGACGCCGGACTTGCTCAGATTTTTGCGCAAGCAGGTACAGTTGTTTCAGCTCAAGTTGTAAAAGATAGAGAAACAGGCAGATCAAGAGGCTTTGGATTTGTTGAAATGTCAACAGATGAAGAAGCAAATGCTGCGGTTTCAAACTTAAACGGAACAGATGTTGAAGGTCGAAAGATCGTTGTTAACATTGCCCGTCCAAGAGAAGACCGTTAATCCCGATTAAATCGGGATTAAGTTTTAAGGTATTTGATACCTTAAAAACAACTCATCCGCAATTTCTTTAACAGAGATTAGTTTGAGTTTGAACTTATCAGGTGGAAGCAAGATTCCTTCAACTAAAGTTTTGGTTGAGTTGGGCTTGCTTCCAAATATTTTAGGGGCAATTGTTAAAAATATCTCATCTATTAATCCCATCTTTAAAAATGATCCCAGCAAGTTTGGTCCTCCTTCTACCAACACATGTTTATGTCCAAGATCTTGTAATTCTTCTACTAAGGAGGTTAAATCACCAGAGAATATTGAAGCTACACCTCGAAGGTGTAAACCTAAACTTTTGGGGTGTTTGGTGATAACATAATATGGAAGATTAGTACTTTTTCCCATTGCTCTCCTCATTTTTTTAAATAAGGGCTTGTTAATACTTTCTAAAGTTTTATCTCCAAATTGTCTGGCTAAGTTTCCTCCATGAATTAAACAATCTGCATAAGCTCTGAGATCTACTAGCACTTCATAATCTTTTTTGGAACCAATTGGCCAATATCCCTGCCTGCCGGCAGGCAGGCCATCTTCAGATATAGCTACCTTACCATCTAATGTCTGAACAAAATTAGTATAGAAAAAAGGTCTGTTTTTGGGAGTTTTGGAAAACTTAAGATTTGGATATAACATTTTCCAGGGATGGAAGAATCTTCCTTGCAGCCAAATAAGAGAGGGTATTTTTTACTATGATGAATGATATAGCAATCCCTGAAGCAAAAAGTAATCTTTCAGCAATTACCACAGGAATAAGTCCTTGCCAAACAGCTGCTTTTAAATTAAAAGCCCAAATCCAAGCTGCTCCTCCAACTGCATGTGCAGTAAAAGTAGCACCCAAGCCTCTCATGAATAAGTTATTCCTAAATCTGTAAGCAATTAAAGGGATGATCCAAAATAAAGTGTAATATGGTACTTGCCTGCCATATGGATGAGAGAGAAAAACCAGAATTGCCAGCACTGGAACTGCTAAAATCCACTTACCACTCTTTTTTTGGATAGTAGCAAAGTAGTATGTAGCAAATAAAATTGGGAATAATCTGATAATTACACCTGTAGTAAAAGGAGTGTGTTTAACTAAGTTATTAACAACTTCTACTGTTAAGACTGATGCTACCCCAAAAAATGGACCCAGGAAGACTCCGGCAATTGGAGCAAACAAATCAAATAAAGTAAAAGAGACATTGGATCCGGCTAATTTATTAAAAGGAATTTGTAGACTCCCAAATCCTACTAAGGTAAATAGGACTAAAAAGAATATCCTTTTTTGCAGCTTGATCATTGTAGGTTGAGTTAAAGATAATAAAATCCCTTTCAAATGTCAATAGTCTTTGATGTGGGCCGGGGTGGTAGAACCTTTATATAAAAAGATAAATAGAATTCCTGAGGATATTATGATTACTGAAGCTACAATCAAAGGAGTCTCAGGAGTAAAAGAAGCTGCTATAAAGCCGGATAAAATTGGGGGAATCAGTTGAGCTAAGGCTTGAATGGAAGCACTAATTCCCAAAATTTCACCCTGGATTTTTTGATCAGCAGATCTGGATATTAACCCTGTCAGATTGGCAAATGATAGCCCATTACAGATTGCTATGAATGGTATCAGGGTATATAACATCCATGAGTTTCCTGCAAAATACATCAGTCCTATAAAAACACCATCTAAAATTAGAGTAAAAGACAGCACCTCTTTTTCACTAAAATATTTAGCCAGTCTTCTGGTAACTATTGCTTGGGTAAAAGCAATCCAAAGTCCCATAAAAGAGAAAAGATCACCCACTCCTCCTTGGGTAAAGTGAAACTTTCTGATTAAAAACACACTAAAAAATGTTATAAAGAAAGTAAATCCGGAAAAGAAAATAAAATTTGTCATAAATAAAAATCTAAGACTTTTAATTTGAAAGGCTTTGAAAATATTAACAATTGCTTTCCCCCACTGAACTTGAGCAGATTTATTTAAGAACTTATTAGTTTCTGAAAAATTAAATTTAACTGAGAAAGCATTAATTAAACTCAAAATTGCAGCAAAGTAAAAAGGAATGGTGGGATTAAAAAAAGGCAAAACAGCAGGATCAGATAACTTTCCGCCCAAAAATGGTCCAATGATAAAACCAATGCCAAAGGCAGCTCCAATTAAACCAAAGTTTTTGGCCCTATCTTCTGGTTTGGTTACATCAGCAATAGATGCTTGAGCCACAGATAAGTTTCCAGAGGTGATACCAGCTATGGCTCTGGCAATAAAAAGCAAAGGGATATTTTTGATAGAGATAGCAAAAGCAAACAAAGCATATGAGGCAGAGGTACCAAAAAGAGTGTTCATTAAAATAGGTTTTCTGCCAAATTTATCTGACATTTGTCCCAGAATTGAAGTAGAAAATAACTGCATTAAAGGGAATATAGCTGTAATAAGTCCCAGTAGAATAAAACCTGATTGTACTGATACCCCAGCAGGCAAAAGATAAAAGCTGGAAGTTGGATCTGCCAACAAAAGAGGCACAATAGGAATTAAAATCCCAAACCCCAAAGCATCTAAAAAGATGGTGAAGATAATAATGGTCAGCTGGTTTTTTAAAATTTTTCCCATAAAAATGTCGACCTTTTTAAAAAAATCCGAACTCGTTTCAAGTCGAATCCGGTAGGCGCACTATGCGCAGAAGAGTTTATTCAATTCTCTTAACTGTTTTCAAAATATCATTAAAAATACTTTCATATTGTGAATCTGATTGTATGGGATATGATATTAAAAACGCATAATAAGGAGCTCCTTTATACAGTATTTCATAAAAACGGTTGTATTACAATTGGAATTTTAATCTTCCTGATAATCTATGTCTTCTGATTTAGTTTGCATTAGATAGTAAGTCTTGTTTTAAGATTCGTTAACTGTTAAATTTTTCATGGACTCAACATTTTACGAATTGTGTTTTTTAATGGCGTAATCGGACAACAGTGAATTTCTCTAAACTTCGTCCTTCAAGGATTTTTGGCTTTGTGGTTGTTTAAGATAATTTTGTTTTGTAGAAACTTTTCTTCCACTTTTTTGCTCTAATTCTTTTCTGGCATTTCCAGCTACATCCCCACCTTCTGTTGCAGCCTTTTTGTTTTGAATAAAACCTTGAGCGTTTTTGTTTTTGGCTATTTCAGTAGTGGAAGCTTCACCAAGCATGGAAAAGATTAATTCTAAGTCATTCATGTGATCTCTAAGATTTTCTCTTTTTAAGCTTTTGAACTTTTTATATTTGCTGGGTGTCATTCCAAAAGTAGCTTGTGATATTTCAGCAGTGAGTATTGCATATTCTCGATCTCCACCAACATCTCTATTTTTCCATTCATTGGTTAGTTGCTCCCTAACTTGGATACCTCTCATCCTTTTCTCAATCCAGTCATCTGAATATCCTTTAGCTTTGTATAAAGCCCTGGTTCTTTTTGTTCCAAGTTCAGGGTCTTCTATTTCTTGGATTCTTTCATAACCAACTTTGGCTAACCATCTTTTAAATGGTTCTGCTTTAGGAGAAGGAATAGACTGGATAATTCTAAAAACCCCTTCAGTATTAGCACAATTCATTCTCTGCTTTCCACCCTCTGTTTCTACTAAAAGGGTATGTACAATTTGTACCCACCCTTTATTAAGTTCAGGATCTCGCTGCTTCATGCGATTTACATATTGTTTTGGGTCAGAGGAATCAATGAGAGCTAGAACAGCATCTTCCACCACAAACCACCATTCATTGTTGTGAATAGTTTTTCGGACTTTATTGCCTTTGAAAATAGCTATTTTTGATGTCTCGTCCATAGTGATACTATTTTAGTATTAACCAAATCTAACCCGAAGTCAATATAGCAAAAGAGGGTTTTCTGTCAACCTTTATCGAAAAATCCGAACTTCGTTTTCGCAAGGATAGGAGTGCTACGCATGTCATTCATCATCCGCTGGGTTTATCACGCTTGCTATTTGTATTTTTTGACAATTTTTTTTAGATATTTTTATAAAGGTGATGTTGCATATCGGGTAATTAATGCTGCTGCATCTTTCATAAGCTCTGCATTCCCTGATACACTATCAACAACAACATCTACTCCACGAATCGGTTGTTCTTGCTCATGCGCTGGTTTGGACCAAATTCCTAAAACTCCACGTTTGCCTCTGGTAAATTTGTATGCAGTATGTCCTGCCCGCATTGGAGGGCCATCTTGTTTTGGATGATCACCAGAATAAATCCAGAAGTTGTGATAAGGCATATCTTTGAAATGAACTTGACGTTTTGGGTCAATAGGTTCTCTCATAAGCTGAATCATTGCTTTTGCCTTTGCCCCTTGTGATGTTGGTCTAATTTCAACATCAAGTGTAGGTAAACCATCAGTTGTCTTTCCAGCACGAATCATAAGTCCACACATCTCTTTAAGCTTTGTTCTATCAGCCTTGTCAAATGTATTTGCATATTTGTTAAATGCTTCCTGGTAGTACTGTTTTAGTGCTTGCTGATAATTCTCGCGTGCTTCTAAACTTACAAGATTAAGTGCCCAGGTTGAGTTAATTCCCTCAGGATATTCAGGATTATACCCTTTTCTTTGTAATATAATTCTTCCTCCCTCTGGTGTTTCAAGCTCTGTATTTGGTTCATCTGCTATTTCGGTTGATCTATGAAGTTGTTCTTCAAAAAATCGTTCTCGAACTTCTTGCAGGATACCTGTAATTTGTGGTTGGAATAGGTGAAAACGAGGATGTATATGAGAAGCCCCTTTAGTATCTAGTGTTTCCCATCCAAGCGTCCCAACAATGCCAATTCCAGGAATATCAACAATGCGCGCAATATCTCTTGCTCCGCGCGAACTAATAATAACTACATCTTTTCCTGCAGTTTGCATATCCATAAATGCCTGACGGACAATTGGGTCTATATAGCTATCACGGGGATCAAGTCCATTACTTGATCCAACACGAGAGATATTTTGATCAAAATCAGCAGCAATACCAAAGTCCGCTCCTGTTCTAAGAAGATTTTCAACACTGCTCAAGAATAACTGCCTTGGAGATGTTTCAACTGGAGTTATCTCATCTGGGGTTGAATTTTTTCCTGAAACTAAGTTTTCTAACATGGTGTTTTACAACTGTTTTTAAAAATCGTATTTGGGCCAGATTTTGAAATTGGTCGGGAGATAGAAACTTCCCTTGAACTGCTTAATTATATTACAAAGAATATAGAAATTGTTGATTTATTTAATTCTGAGATTGGAAGCTATTATAGAGGTGAAAAACAATTTCCAGCTCAAGCCTACCAGGTTATGTTATAGTTTAGGCAATGAAAACTTATGCCTTTATAGACGCCTCAAATATCATCTATGGAGCTAGAGCTGAAGGCTGGTTTATAGATCAAGAGAAACTAATTCAATATCTAAAAAATAAATTTTCGATTTCTAAAGTCTTCTTTTATTATGGTAGAGACTCAAAGAGTGAAAGAAAGAGAAATTCTTAAAAAAATTAGAGCAATTTGGATATATTTTAAGAGTAAAGGAAATCAAAAGATATGGAGCAAGAACTAAAGCAAACTGTGATGTAGATTTGACCATGGACATGCTTCTTAAAATAAAAGAATATAAA